>JBILYN010000286.1:0-5887 GCA_044377715.1 Aquabacterium sp. | reverse complement strand
CGGGCAAAGGTTTTTGCGCCGGCGCCGACATCTCAGGAGGCGCTGACAGCTTTGGCGGCAACTCGGCGACCAAGGTCTTCGGCGATGCCGGCGCGCCGCGCAACGGCAGCAGCTTCATCGAGGCGATCTTCGATTGCCGCAAGCCCTCGATCGCAGCGATCAACGGCGCGGCAGTCGGCGTCGGCCTGACGTTGACCTTGCCGATGGACATTCGGCTGGCCGCCAGCGGCGCCAAGTTCGGCTGCGTGTTCACCCGCCGCGGCCTGGTGCCCGAGGCCGCCAGCGCCTGGTTCCTGCCGCGCATCGTCGGCCTGCCGCAGGCGCTGCGCTGGTGCTACTCTGGCCGGGTGTTCGACGCCGCCGAGGCCTTGCGTGGTGGCCTGGTCGAATCGGTCGAGTCGCCCGAGGGCTTGCTGGCGCAGGCCCGGACGATCGCGCGTGAGATTGTCGAGAACACCGCCCCGGTCGCGGTGGCGCTGACGCGCCAGATGCTGTGGCGCTTCAGCGCCGAGGCGACGCCCTGGGACCTGCTCAAGCTCGACGCCGCGATGAATATGACGCTGGGGGCAGGCGCTGACGTCCGCGAAGGCGTGGCCTCTTTCATCGGCAAGCGGGCGCCGAACTTCCCAGGCCAGGTGTCGACCGACATGCCGCCGCAATACCCCTGGTGGACCCGGACTTGAGCGCTCAGACCGCCCCCCCGACGACCCCCAGCGCCGAGGCATTTGCGCAGGCGCTGTGCACGCTGGTCGCCAGGATCGTGCCCGGCGCCGACCGGCTCGAGGGCCTGCGCCGCTTGTCGGGCGGGGCGACGCTGCAGACCTGGTCGTTCGACGCGGTCGGTGACCGATTGCGAATGCCGCTGATCCTGCGCAGCTCGCCCGGCGGCCCACGCGGCGCCGAATCGCTGTCGCTGCCGGCCGAGGCCGACCTGATCCGGGCCTTGGCGCCCAGCGGCGTGCCGCTGCCCAGCGTCATCCACACGCTGGTGGCCGAAGACGGCATCGGCGACGGCTTCTTGATGACCCGCATCGAGGGCCAGACCATCCCGCGCAAGATCCTGCGAGACCCCGAGTTCGCTGCCGTGCGGCCCCGCTTGGTGGCGCAGTTCGGCACGGTCCTGGCTGCGATCCACGCCGTGCCCAGCGCCAGCCTGCCGCCGTTGCCACTGCGATCACTGAGCATCACGCTGACCAAGCTTCAACACCGCTACCAGGCGATGGGCCGCCCGAGCCCAGTGTTCGAGCTGGCGTTTCGCTGGCTGCTCGACCACCAGCCGGCAGAGCTGGCCCACCCAAGCCTGGTCCATGGCGACTTCCGCCACGGCAACCTGATCATCGACAGCGACGGCCTTCGTGCCGTCCTCGACTGGGAGGTCGGCCACCTCGGTGATCCGGCCGAAGACCTGGCCTGGATCTGCCTGCCGCCCTGGCGCTTCGGCCAGATCGACCAGCCCGTGGGCGGACTGGGCCAGCGCGAAGACCTGTTCAATGCCTACCAGGCCGCATCCGGCACAGCGGTCGACCGCGAGCGGGTCCGCTACTGGGAAGCCATCAGCAGCCTGCGCTGGGGCCTGGGCTGTGCCGGCATGAACGACTGGTTCGCCAGCGGCCGCGACCCCACGGTCGAGCGCGCGATGATCGCCAGGCGGGTGTCCGAGAGCGAGCTCGACCTGATGCGATTCTTCGCGAGGAGGCCTTGAGATGATCGATGCTCCCCATGGCGCCGACATGCTGGACGCCGTCGCCCGATTGCTGCGCGACACCCTGATCCCGCAGCTGCCCGCCGATACGGTGTTCCAGGCCAGGGTTGCCGCCAACGCGGTCGACCTGGTGGCCAGGGAAATACGCTTGGGCGCTGCAGCACAGATCGACGCCACAACCAGGCTCAAAGCATTGCTGACGCTAGACGCCAGCCTGCCCGAGCTCGAAGCCGAACTCGCGTCGCGGATCCGCGAAGGCCGGGTCGGTGCTGACACGCCAGGGCTGATGGACCACCTCTGGGCCACGACGCTGGCCAAGATAGCGATAGACCAGCCCAGCTATGCAAGCTACAAGCGCGAGATCGAACTGCGCGCGGTAAATTTTTCTTCCCAACCCGAACACCCAACCAAGGAGTGAGACCCCGATGGACTTCAACCTTCCCCCCGAACTGATCGCCTACCTGGCAAGGCTAGACGCCTTCATCACGGCCAAGATCAAACCGCTGCAAGCGCAAGACGACAACGAGCGCTTCTTCGACCACCGGCGCGAATGGGCGCGCACCGACTTCGACAACGGCGGTCTGCCGCGGCCCGAGTGGGAGGCCTTGCTAGAGCAGGCCAAAAAGCTCGCCGACGAGGCCGGATTCTTCCGCTTCTCGCTGCCCAAGGAATTCGGCGGCGACGGCGGCAGCAACCTGTGGATGTCGGTGATCCGCGACCACCTCGCCTCGCAAGGCCTGGGGCTGTTCAACGACTTGCAGAACGAGCACTCGGTGGTCGGCAACTTCCCGCTGATCGTGATGCTGCGCGACTTCGGCACGCCGGCGCAAAAGGAGAAGTTCATCCGCGGCTCGCTGGCGCGCAAGATTCGTATCACCTTCGGCCTGACCGAGCCCGAGCACGGCTCTGACGCCACCCACATGGAGACTACCGCGGTCCGCGAGACCCGCAACGGCCAGGCCGGCTGGCGCATCGACGGCGCGAAGATGTGGACCACCGGCATGCACACCGCCAGCCACTGCTGCGTCTTCGCCCGGACCAGCGGCGAGCCCGGCGCGGCCAAGGGCATCACCGCTTTCCTGGTGCCGGCCGAGACCCCGGGGCTGAAGATCGAGGAATACCTCTGGACCTTCAACATGCCCACCGACCACCCGCGCATCAGCCTGACCGATGTCTGGGTGCCCGAGGACGCGATGTTCGGCGCGCTCGACTTCGGCCTCGCGCTGGCCCAGGCATTCGTGCACGAGAACCGCATCCGTCAAGCCGCCAGCTCGCTGGGCGCCGCCGCGTACTGCGTCGCCGAGAGTGTGAAATATGCGCGCGAACGCAAGCCTTTCGGCAAGCCTCTGGCGACCAACCAAGGCATCCAGTTTCCGTTGGTCGAACTTGCGACCCAGGTTGAGATGCTGCGTCTGCTGATCCGCAAGACGGCTTGGGAGATGGACAGCATGCCGCATCCCGAGGTCGAGAAGCGCTTGTCGGACAAGGTCTCGATGTGCAACTACTGGGCCAACCGCCTGGTCTGCGAAGCTGCCGACCGGGCGATGCAGGTCCACGGCGGCATCGGCTACTCGCGCCACAAGCCTTTTGAGCACATCTACCGCCACCACCGCCGCTACCGCATCACCGAGGGTTCGGAGGAGATCCAGATGCGCAAAGTTGCCGGCTACCTGTTCGGCTTCATGGGCCCGAACCGTCACGACTGATCCTTCGACCCTGTCCTAGGAAACACACAGGCCCCAGCCGAATCGACGCTCTACCGTGCCGGCACCGCTGGCGGCCGTCGCCGCCAGCGCAACGCCGCTGGCCGCGCTGGCGCAAGAGAAATCCGGCCCAGGCGTGACCGACAGCGAGATCAAGATCGGCCTAAGTCAGTCGCGCCCATGGGGGTCAAGCCGCCAAGCCACCTTTGCTTGAGAGCGGGCCGGGCCATCCAGCACTGTTCAGCCGCGCGCCGCACCCTGGGTGTTGACGTAGAGCGAATACAGCGACTGGCTGGCGGCCATGAACAGCCGGTTGCGCGCCGGCCCACCAAAGCATAGGTTGGCGCAGCGCTCGGGCAGCGCAATACGGCCTATGGGCGTGGCATCGGGCGCGAAGACCGTGACACCGTCACGGCCCGCACCGGTGCCCCAGCCGGCCCACAGATTGCCATCGACATCGCAGCGAAATCCGTCGGGCGCACCGTCTTCATCGGCGGTGAAGAACACCCGGTCGTTGGACAGATGTCCCAGCGCATCGACATCGAAGACACGGATCCGGCGCGGCAGCACACCCGACTCCACGACATAAAGCCGGCGCTCGTCGGGCGAGAACGCCAGCCCGTTCGGGCGTTCGATCTCGCTGCACATCACCGCCAGATCGCCGGTTCGCGGGTCGAAGCGGTACAGGTTGGTCGGCAGTTCCACCTCGGCCTGGTGGCCTTCGTAATGGCCCAGGATGCCGAAAGGCGGGTCGCTGAACCAGACCGTGTCGTCGGACTTCACGACCACGTCGTTGGGCGAGTTCAGACGCTTGCCGTCGAAGCTGTCGGCGATCACGGTGATCGAGCCGTCGTATTCGGTGCGGATCACGCGCCGCCCGCCGTGCTCGCAGCTGATCAGCCGGCCCTGGCGGTCACGCGTGTTGCCGTTGGCAAAACCCGAGGGCTGGCGGAAGGTGCTGACCTGGCCGCTAGACGCCTCCCATTTCAGGATGCGGTTGTTCGGAATATCGCTCCACAGCAGGTAGCCGCCGTCGCCGAACCAGACCGGACCCTCGGCCCAGCGGCATCCGGTGTGCAGTCGCTCGACCGCGGCTGCATGCAGCCGGTAAGGTTTGAAGCGCGGATCGAGGATCTCGATCGCCGGGTCGGGGTAGCGGGTGGCGGCTTGCCAACCTGGGTCTGGGTGCATCGTCGTTCTCCGGTTTCGGCGTCGATCAGCGCGCCGGGCTGAGAAATCATTGTCACCCGGGACGCCTGTGCGCCGCATCAGGGTTCGCCGCTGGCCACGGCAGTGGCATACTCGTCATACCACTGATCAAGCATCGCTTGGCTGCATCGCGGCCCGCAGGGCGAAGCGCCGAACCTCACAGGAGTTTGTCCATGACCAAGATCGCACTGTTCGGTGCCGGCGGCAAGATGGGCCTGCGCCTGTCGAAGAACCTGCTCGGCTCGCCCTACCAGGTGAGCCATGTCGAGCCCGGCGCCGTCGGTCGCCAGCGCCTGCACGATGAGTTAGGCCTTGACTGCGTGGCGGTCGACACCGCGCTGGCCGGGGTCGACGTGGTGATCCTCGCGGTACCCGACACCTTGATCGGCAAGCTCGCCGCCGAGATCTCGCCCCAGCTCGCCCCCGGCACGATGGTGATGACGCTGGACGCCGCCGCACCGTTTGCCGGCCACCTGCCCGCCCGGCCCGATCTGGTGTACTTCGTCGCCCATCCCTGCCACCCGACGATCTTCAGCCCCGAGGTGCACCAACCCGGCGCGGTCGACTATTTCGGCGGCGCGACCGCGCCGCAATCGATCACCAGCGCGCTGATGCAGGGTCCGGACAGCGCTTTCGACCTCGGCGAGGCGATCGCCAAGACGATTTACCAGCCTATCCTGCGCTCGTACCGGCTGACGGTCGACCAGATGGCGCTGCTCGAACCCGGCCTGTCCGAGACGGTCTGTGCAACGCTGCTCGACGTGATGCGAGAGGCGATGGACGAGGTGGTATCGCGCGGCGTGCCCGCAGACTGCGCGCGCGACTTCTTGCTCGGCCACATGACCATCCTGTCGGCGGTGATCTTCAAGCAGATCCCCGGCCAGTTCTCCGACGCCTGCAACAAGGCCATCACTTTCGGCAAACCGCGGCTGATGCGCGAGGACTGGAAAAAAGTGTTCGAGCGCGACGAGATCGCCGAAAGCATCCGGCGCATCACCTGAGCTGCTGTCTCGCAAGCGCCATGACAGACCGCATCCATGCCAGCTACTGGCTGGAGACCGCTGACGACCCCCGCCGCGCCGCAGAGGTGATCGCCGGCGAGCAGTCCAGCGGCACCTTCCTCGCTCTGGCCAATGAAACCCCCGCGCTCAAACTGCGATCGGGCGCCCGCATCGAGCGGCTAGCCTTGCTTGACACCGTGGCCCAACCCAGCCTGCCCGGCCATTACCCGCCGGGCAGTGTTTTCAGCCGCTGCGAACTCAGCTTGTCCTGG
>JBILYN010000285.1:0-5900 GCA_044377715.1 Aquabacterium sp. | reverse complement strand
CCGCTGCGCCACCCTCGACCACCGACTGGTTGCACAGCAACACCAGGTCGCAACCCGCGCCCAGCGCTGCCAGCGCGCCGGCCAACGTGCCGCCGGCCACTTGCGCGCCGGCCATGCTGAGGTCGTCGCTGAAGATTGCGCCTTGGAATCCCAACTCGCCACGCAGGATCTGCTGCAGCCAGCGTGCTGAAAAACCGGCCGGCGCCGCATCGACCTTGGGGTAGATCACATGCGCAGGCATCACGCTGGCCAAGCTGGTCGACAGCCACTCATAGGGCTTGGCGTCGTCGGCCAGGATGGCCTTGAGCGAGCGCTGGTCCACCGGCACAGCGACATGGCTGTCGGCAGCGACGAAACCGTGACCGGGGAAGTGCTTGCCGCAATTGGCCATGCCGGCCTGCAACAAGCCGTGCATCAGGCTCTTGGCGAGCAGGCTGACGACGCGGGCGTCTCGGTGGAAAGCCCGGTTGCCGATCACAGTGCTGCCGCCGTGGGCCAGGTCTAGCACCGGCGTGAAGCTCAGATCGACGCCGCAGGCCCGCAACTCAGCGCCCAGCACATAACCGGCAGCGGTCGCGGCATTGGTCGCCGCCATCGCATCGGCCATCCACAAATCGCCCAACACCGCCATCGCAGGCAGGTGGGTGAAGCCATCGCTGCGAAAGCGCTGCACCCGGCCGCCCTCATGGTCGACGCAGATCAGCAGGTCAGGCCGGATCGCCTTGACCTCGGTTGTCAGCGCAGTGAGTTGCGCCCGGTCAACCCAGTTGCGGGCGAACAGCACCAAGCCACCGGTCAGCGGATGCTGCAGTCGGCGCAGGTCGCTGGCGTCCAGACGGGTGCCGGCGATGTCGAGCAGCAGCGGCGAATGGCCGAGATCTTGCAGCATCAGTTCAGTCCTTTTCCACCACCACGAACGAGGCGGCATAGTCGGTTTCATCGGTCACGGTGACATGGGCGCGCAAGCCTTGCTGCGCAAACCATTCGGCCAGCGCGCCGTGCAGGCGGATCACCGGCGCACCGCTGGGCAGGTTGAGGATCTCGCAGGCACGCCAGGTCATCGGCATGCGCATGCCGCGACCGATCGCCTTGGAGAAAGCCTCCTTGGCCGAGAACCGGGTCGCCAGATAAGCCACACCACGCGCCTCGACCCGGGTCCGTCGGGCCTGGAACACCCGCAGCTCTTCGGGGCCCAGCACCTTCTCGGCAAAGCGGTCACCGCGCCGCGCCAGCGTCGCGCGCAGGCGTCGAATGTCGCAGATGTCGGTGCCGATGCCGTGGATCATCGCGGCAGCGGCGCAGTCGCAGCGGCGTTGGAGACCCTGAACGCATTCTGGATGCAGCGCTGGTAGTCGCGCACGGTCTCGGCGATCCCGAGTTCGAGCGCATCAGCGATCAGCGCATGGCCTATCGACACCTCGACGACGCCGGGCACGGCACGCAGAAACTCGGTCAAGTTGTCGCGGCTGAGGTCGTGGCCGGCGTTGACCTCCAGACCCACCGCCAACGCGGCATTGGCGCTTGCGGTGTAGCGCGCCAGCACCTCGGCCTGCTGCGCCGTGCCGAAGGCGCTGGCGTAGGCCTCGGTATAGAGCTCGACCCGGTCTGCGCCGCTGGCGCGGGCAGCGGCCATCATCTCGGGCAATGGGTCCATGAACAGGCTGACGCGAACGCCCAGCGCCTGTGACTCGGCAATCAAGGGTTTCAAACGTTCAAGATCCTCGGGCAGTTGCCAGCCGTGGTCGCTGGTGAACTGGTCCTGACCATCGGGGACGAAAGTGGCCTGGTGCGGGCGAACCTGGCGCACAAAGTCCATCAGGTTGTGGAAAGGGTTGCCCTCGATGTTGTATTCGGCCGCCGGCCAATCGCGCATCAGCGCGGCCAGGTCGTGCACATCCTGGGTCCTGATGTGGCGGGCGTCCGGCCGGGGGTGCACAGTGAGGCCCTGGGCACCGGCCTGCAGCGCCTGGCGCGACAGTGCGACCACATCGGGTATCGCCAGGTGGCGGGTGTTGCGCAGCAGCGCGATCTTGTTGACGTTGACCGACAGCGCAGTGCGAAACGCTCTGGGTTGTGCTTCTGGGGCGACGAGCGGGTTCATGTTGAGCCTGTGGCAGTTCGTGCAGACGACGGAGCGGTCTCGATCAGCCGGCGCACTTCGAGCATCATCTGCCGGGTGCGCAAGGGCGGGGACCCGAGATGATAGACAAGCAGCGCGCGCAGCTGCGACTTGAGCGGTGGCAAGTCGGATTGGCAGGCGCCGCGCAAGGCCGCCAAGTCATGCTGGTCGAGCGCAGCCTGCATCGCCTGGCAGGCGCTGGCGCTGAGCCCTGACCCACCCGCTGCCACCAGCCCGGCCTCGGCCTGAAGTTGGTAGCGCCGGCCGGGCTGCACCCGCTCCTGGGTCGTGGTGTTGCGGTCGAGCTCGGGCAGCAAGCCAGTCTCGCGCAGCAGTATCAGCTCGAATGCGCGCAGCGGTGACTCGTCCTCGGCCGCAGCCAGGGCCAGCAAGGTGTCGGCATAAGCGTCGAACAGTCGCTCATGCGGATCGCCACGGACCAACAGCTTGAGCAGCAACTCGTTGAGGTAGAAACCTGTGAAAAGCTTGGCTGGCGGCAAGGCCGCGCCGGCGCCCGCGTACTCCGCAGACCGCAGCGTCAGGACATTGGCGGCTTCGGCGGCCTTGGGCACGCCGGTCAGCACCAGCAGTCGCTGAAAAGGCATCAGCACCGGCCGCAGCTGCGAATAAGGCCTTTTGGCGCCCTTGGCCACCACCGCCAGCCGCCCCTGCCCTCGCGTGAACAAGTCGATGATCAGACTGGTCTCGCTCCAGGCCCATTGGTGCAGCACGAAAGCGTGCTGCGGTGCGGCGCGACTCACGGCGCTCGGTGCAGCGCGTTGCTCATTCGTAGCCGTAGGACCGGAGATGCTCTTCGCTGTCAGCCCAGCCCGACCGCACCTTGACCCACAGTTCGAGGAACACCTTGGACCCGGTCAGCTTTTCCAATTCGACCCGGGTCTCGCTGCCAATGCGTTTGAGCAACTCACCGCCCTCGCCGATCACCATGCCCTTGTGGGCATCGCGCTCAACCACGATGGTTGCCGCAATGCGGCGCAGGTTGCCCTCCTCCTCGTACTTGTCGATCACCACGGTGGCGCTATAGGGCAGTTCGTCGCCGGTCAGGCGAAAGAGTTTTTCACGGATCAACTCGGCCGCCATGAACTTGTCGCTGCGGTCGGTGAGCTCGTCTTCGCCATAGATCCAGGGCTGCTCGGGAAGGTAGGGCTCGACGATCTTGAACAGGCGCTCGACGTCGGTCGGCCGGGTCGACGACATCGGCACGTATTCGACGAACGGGTGGCGCTTTTGCATCTCCTGCAGCCAGGGCATCACGTCGGTGCGGCGCGTCACGGTGTCGAGCTTGTTGGCGACCAGAAACACCGGCTTGTCGGGTGGCATCAACGCCAACACCTTGGCGTCGTCAGGCCCGAAGCGCCCTGCCTCGACCATGAACCACACCACATCGACATCGCCCAGCGTCGCGGTGACGGTGCGGTTGAGGTTGCGGTTGAGCGCGGTACGGCCGCGGATCAGCTTGGTCTGGAAACCCGGTGTGTCGACAAAGACATACTGCGTTGTGCCCAGCGTGCGGATGCCGGTGATGCGGTGGCGGGTGGTCTGCGCCTTGCGCGAGGTGATGCTGATCTTCTGCCCCACCAGCGCGTTGAGCAAGGTGGACTTGCCGACATTGGGACGGCCGACGATGGCGATCGTGCCACAGCGCTGGCCGTCGACCTCGGCGCCGCCCGCCGGTCCCGTCAGTCCGGCCAGGAGCTCGTCGACCGATGGTCCTGCGGGCTGAATGTCTTGTTCGTTCATGGTGATGCTCGGGTTGGCGACCGGTTGGTTTGGAAATGCCGGTCAGGTGGCTTCACCTGCGGTGATGCAGTGTCAGGCCCGCAGTGGGCCGCCGGGCCGGTCGCTGGCCTTGAGCTTGTCGAGCATGCAGCGCGCAGCTTCCTGCTCGGCGATCCGGCGCGAACGCCCTTCGCCCAGTTCGGCCAAGCCTAGCGCCGGCACCGCACATTCGACATCAAAAGTCTGGGCATGGGCCTGGCCGCGGGTGGCGACGATGCGGTAAGCCGGCACCGGCAGCTTGCGCGCCTGCAGCCACTCCTGCAACTCCGTCTTCGCGTCCTTGCGCCAACTCTCGGCTTCGCTGCTGTCGATCAGTTCGCCGAACAGCTGGCGCACCAGCTTGGTCGCAGGCTCGAAGCCGCCGTCGACATAGGTCGCGCCGATCAGCGCCTCGACCGTGTCGGCCAGGATCGAAGGCCGCTGCGCGCCGCCTCCGCGCGCCTCGCCTTCGGACAATCGCAAGACCTCGGGCAGTCCTAGACCCAGCGCGGCCCGATGCAAGCTGTCTTCGCGAACCAGATGGGCTCGAACCCGCGTCAGGTCGCCTTCGTCTGATCCCGAGAAGCGCTCGTACAGCAGCGTCGAGACCGCCAGATTCAGCACGGCGTCGCCCAGGAACTCGAGCCGCTCGTTGTGGTCGGTGCCACAGCTGCGGTGCGTGAGCGCGCGCTGCAGCAGCCGGGCGTCGGCAAAACGGTGCCCGAGGCGGGTTTCAAGCGTTTGCAGTCGAGGATCCTGACGCGGTTCGGGTTTGCGGTCCATGGTGGCAACAGGCTGAAGGCGGGACGCCGGCAGGGCCGGACGAACTCCAAGCGCCATCACTTGGAGCGCCCAGCGTACTTGATCAAGAGGCGGACGGGGCCAAAAAGTTCGATTTCCTTGTCGTAGGCATAGCGGATCACGACGTGATCGCCCTCTTTGGTGATCACGAGGTCGGCACCCTTGATCGAAACAATGCCGAGGTCGATCTGACGCTGGCGATCGAAGGCGCTGCGGATCTCAGGCACCGCCGCCGCCGGCGCTGCCGCTAGGCGGTCGACAATCCCCTGGATGGTCCGGGCCTCGAACACCGTGGGCAGGATCTGCACCAGCAGATAACCCGCGATGCCGACCAGCAGGGCCCGGCTCAGCAAGCTGATCAGTGCAAGTCCACGCTGCGAGGCCAGCGCGCCTTTCATGAGGCCCAGCCAGGCCGCATCAATCGAACAAGCCTACGCGGCGTAGGTTGCTGAAGTTCATCCACACCATGAACGCCCGGCCGACGATGTTCTCGTCAGGCACGAAACCCCAGAAGCGCGAATCCTGCGAGTTGTCACGGTTGTCACCCATCATGAAGTAGTGGCCGGCCGGCACTTTGCACGACACGCCTTCGATGGTGTATTGGCAGTTCTCGCGAAAATTCACGAAGCTGTCCATCGGCCGGTAGATCGATGCGCGCCGCGGTTCGACCAGGATGCCGTGCTGGACCTTGCCCAGGGTTTCGGCGAACTTGGGCTCAAACCGCAGGCTGTCTTCGTCGTAGAAGTCACCCTGCGCTTGCACTGGCACAGGTTTGCCGTTGATGCTCAGCAACTTGTTGTTGTAGACCACCTCGTCGCCGGGCAAACCCACGACGCGCTTGATGTAGTCGATGCGCGGATCCACCGGGTAGCGAAACACCATCACGTCGCCGCGCTGCGGCTCCTTGTTCGACACCAGCTTGGTGCCGAGCACCGGCAGGCGGATACCGTAGTGGAACTTGTTCACCAGGATCAGGTCGCCGACCAACAGCGTCGGGATCATCGAGCCCGAGGGAATCTTGAAAGGTTCGAACAGGAAGGATCGCAGCACGAACACCACCGCGATGACCGGGAACAGCCCGGCCGTCCAGTCCAACCACCAGGGCTGCATCAACAGCGATTCGCGGGCAGACTCGACGCCGCTGCTGTCAGCCTGGGCAAGGCCCAGTTTCTTGAGCTCGGCGCGGCGATTCGTATCCTGC
>JBILYN010000283.1:0-5904 GCA_044377715.1 Aquabacterium sp. | reverse complement strand
CGCCGACGCAGCGACAACCACAACGCCGACCCCATCAACCAGGCTCCCAGCGCGGGGCCGAGCCGAACGCTGAACGGCGAGACGCCGAACACCGACATCCCGAGCATGTTGACCCAGTAGGTCAGCGGCGGCTTGTGGAAAAAGGGCACGCCATTGAGCAGCGGCACCAGCCCGTCGCCGGCCCACATCTCGCGCGTCACCTCGCCGTAGCGACCTTCGTCGGGCAGCAGCAGCGGACGCAGCCATGCGCTGAACAGCAGCCACAAGGCCAGCAGGCCCAGCACCATCGTGGCCGAGCCGGTCCAGTCTGGCCAGGTGGCGCGCGGCGCCGAGGTCGGCTGGTCTGACCGGTTGGCCGTTGAATCGTCGAGCGCTGGCATCTGGCGTCGGATCAGCCTGCGCTCAGACCGCCAGCAGGTCGACCTCGAACACCAGCGTGGCGTTGGGTGGGATCACGCCGCCGGCGCCGCGCGCACCGTAGCCGAGCTGGGACGGGATCAGCAGCACGCGGGTGCCGCCGACCTTCATGCCCTGCACGCCTTCGTCCCAGCCGCCGATGACCTGGCCAGCGCCGAGGTGAAAGCGGAATGGGTCGCCGCGGTCCTTGCTCGAATCGAACTTGGTGCCGCGTCCATTGGCAGCGGTCGGTGCGTGCAGCCAGCCTGTGTAATGCACGGCGACTTGTTGGCCGGCAGCGGCTTCGGCGCCGGTGCCAGGGGTGGTGTCTTCGTACTGCAGGCCTGAGGCGGTGGTGATCATTTTGAGGTCCGGTTCAACAGAGTTTCGACAGGGATCGCATCATGCCATCGCGCCGGCCTGGCCGGCGCCTGGCCAGCGGTCGGCCCAGGCCTTGGTGGCGGCGCCCAGCCAGTCGGGCGTCGTGGAGGCCTCGATCGCGGGCAGGTCCAGCGCCTGGGCTGCGGCAGTCAGCGCGGCCAGCGGGTCCTGGGTGTCCAGTGCTTGGGCCTGGTTCTGCTTGCTCAGCTTGTGGCCGTCGGTGCCGAGCACCAGCGGGGTGTGCAGGTGGCGCGGCTGTGGCAGGCCGAGCAGGCGCTGCAGGTGGATCTGGCGCGCGGTGTTGTCGGTCAGGTCTTCGCCGCGGACCACGTCGCTGATCCCTTGCTCGGCGTCATCGACGACCACCGCGAGCTGGTAGGCCCACAGCTTGTCGGCACGCTGCAACACGAAATCGCCGACCTCGGTGGCCAGGTTCTGCCGCTGCGGGCCCAAGCGACGGTCGAACCAATCGACGATCACTGCGCTGCCCCCGCGCTCGGTGCGCAGACGCATTGCGCGAGGTGTTTTGCCGTTCAATCCGTCGCGGCAGGTGCCCGGGTAGATGAGCTCGCCAAAGCGCTGTCGTGTCGAGGGCTGCGCCAGGGCCACGTCGCGCCGGCTGCAGCCGCAAGGATAGGCCCAACCGGCCAGGCGGAGCCGTGCCAGCGCCTCGGCGTAAGCCCCATCGCGCCCGGACTGCCACAGGGGCGGCGCGTCTGGCTGCAGTCCGCAGTCTGCGAGCTGGCGCAGGATCTGCTCGGCAGCGCCGGGGATGCAGCGCGGCCGGTCCACGTCCTCGATCCGCACCAGCCAGCGGCCGGCGTGGGCGCGCGCGTCGAGCCAACTGGCCAGCGCCGCCGCCAGGCTGCCGGCGTGCAACAGGCCGGTCGGCGAAGGTGCGAACCGGCCGACATAGCGCCGCGCGGCCAGACTCATTCCAGCGCCACCGGCAAGCCGCTGTGCTGCTCTAGCAGTGCGCGGCGCGTGGTCGGACTCTCGAGTTGGTCCAGCCACCACTGCAGTGCCAGGCCTTGCGGCGCCTTGCGGGGCTGCGATGTGGCTGCGCCGCGCCAGGCGTAGCCGAACTGTGCCGGCAAGCGGGTTCGCTGTACCGCTTTGGCCACCAGCCGGCCGAGCCTCAGGTGCTCGCGCACCTGCGGCTCTGGGACGAAACCGCAGCCCAGGCAACGCAGCAAGGCCTCGGTCTTGGCGGCCATGGTCGGCACGGTCAGCACATCCTGGCCTGGCAGCAGGTTGACGGTGACCGGCGCCAAGCGCTGGGCCGAGTCGGCCACCGCCACGGCCCGGTGGGCCATCATCTGCGCGTCGCTCAGCGGTTCGGCGACTTGAGCCAGCGGGTGATGCGGCGCGACCGCGAAGACGAAAGCCACCTCGCCTAACAGCCGTAGCTCGATGCCGGGTTGCGGTGGCGAGCTCATCATCACACCGATCGCCAAGTCGGCCTGGCCGCTGACCAGCGCCTCCCAAAGCCCGGCCAGGATCTCGCTTCGCAGCCGCAGCCGGGTGCCCGGACCTTCGCGCAGGCCATCCACACCGCGCTGAGCGTAAAAGCCCTCGATCAGCTCGAACAGCGTGAGCCGCGAGATCACGCCATCGGCAGCCACGGTCAGCGCGCTCTCCCAGCCGGTGGCCACTCTGCGCACCCGGTTCGCCACCGCGTCCATCTCGGCCAGCAGCCGGCGGCCTTCCTCGAGCAACTCTTGGCCCGCAGCGGTCAGACGGGCCTGGCGCGAGCTGCGGTCGAACAGCAGCACGTCGAGTGCATCCTCGAGCTGGCGCACGCTATAGGTCAGCGCCGAGGGAACGCGGCCCAGTTCGCGGGCTGCGGCGGCAAAGCTGCCGGTGCGGGCGATGATGTCCATCATCTGCAGCGCATCGGGGGTCAGGGCGTTGCGGCGGGGCGCGCTCATGATGTTCAGGTTGGCTGGCAGGTCGGCAGGTAAGTCGGCGGGTAAGCCATCAAAGCTTCATCTTATTTGAATGCTCGCTTCAAGCCCGGCTGACAGGTCGGCAGGTCTGAAGGTGCGACCATCGCCGCTTCGAACAGGAGACCTCACGATGATCAGCTTGCGCCGCAGCGCCGACCGAGGCCACGCCGACCACGGTTGGCTCAAGAGCTTTCACAGCTTTTCGTTTGCCGACTACCACGACCCCGCCCACATGGGCTATGGCAACCTGCGGGTGATCAACGAGGACCGGATCGCGCCCGGCACCGGTTTCGGCACGCACGGCCATCGCGACATGGAGATCGTCAGCTATGTGCTCGACGGCGCGCTGGCGCACCAAGACAGCATGGGCCAGGTCACCGCGATCCTGCCCGGCGAGGTTCAGCGCATGAGCGCGGGCACGGGGGTCAGGCACAGCGAGTTCAACCATGCCCAGGGCAGCAACACCCACTTTTTGCAGATCTGGTTGCTGCCCAGCGCCGCGGGCATCACGCCGAGCTATGAGCAAAAAGCTTTCGCCGAGCCCGACAAGCGCGGCCGACTGCGACTGGTGGCTGCGCCCGATGGCCGCGAAGGATCGGTCACGCTGCATGCCGATGCGTCGATTCGCGTCGGCTTGTTCGACGGCACTGAGGCGGCCGAACTGGCGCTGGCGCCAGGCCGACGCACCTGGGTGCATCTGGCGCGCGGCGCACTGACGGTCAACGGCCATCGGCTGATCGCCGGCGATGCGCTGGGTCTGGTCGACGAGACCTTGCTGCGGCTGAGCGACGGTGACACGGCCGAGGTGCTGGTGTTCGACCTGGCACGCTGAGCCTGCGGTTGGCGCCATAGCCCGCGCTGCTGGTGGCAGTTTGTTGCACCTGCAATCATTGACCTTACAATCATGCAATGAGTGCCACAGCCACCACCCAGGTCACCGCCCGGGGCTGCACCAACTTCAAGCTGCGACAGGTGTCGCGCCGGGTGTCGCAGCGCTATGACCAGGAGCTGGCCAAAGCCGGGATCAAGACCACCCAGTACTCGCTGCTGACGCATCTGGTCAAGCTCGGGCCCATCCGTCCGGGTGACTTGGCGCAGGCGATGACGATGGATGCGTCGACCCTGACGCGCAATGTCAAACCGTTGGTGGCGGCCGGCTGGGTCGAGCTCGGCGCCGGGCCCGACGGCCGCAGCCGCCTGGTCGGCCTGACCGGTGCCGGGCGTGACAAATGGACCGAGTCGCGTCGCCATTGGCGCGTGGCCCAGGCCTCGCTGAACCAACTGCTGGGCGCCGATCGCGTTCAGGCTTTGCATGTGTTGATCGACGAATCGCTGTCGCTGCTTGCCACTTTGCCCAATTCCGAGGATGTTGATGACTGATTCTTTCAAAGCCATGCCGCGCCATTGGGCGGTCTGGGTCGTGCTGCTGGCTGCGGCAGGCTCGATGGCGCTGACCATGGGCACGCGCTCGACCATGAGCCTGTTCCTGGGTTCGATCAACACCAACACCCAGCTCGGGCTGGGCAGCATCAGCTTGGCGTTTGCGGTCGGACAGCTCTTCTGGGGTCTGACCCAGCCCTTCGCCGGTGCGATGGCCGATCGGGTCGGTGCAGGTCGGGTGTTGTTGATCGGTGTGTTGCTGGTTGCGCTGGGCACTTTCATCACGCCGTGGATGACCAGCACGTGGGGCTTGATCTTCGCGATCGGTTTGCTGTGTTCGGGTGGCGCAGGCATGGCCGGCCCGGCGGTGTTGATGGCCGCCGCCATGCGGATGATCCCGGCGGAGCGCCGAGGCATGGCCACGGGCATCGTCAATGCAGGGGGGTCGGTCGGACAGTTCGTGATGGCGCCTATCGCCGGCGCACTGCTGCTGGGCCTGGGCTGGGTCAGCGCGATGCAGGCGCTGGCCTTGCTGATGCTGCTGGCGTTGCCGGCAGCCTGGGTGCTCGGTGGCCGGCCTCCCATCGCAGCGGCAGCGGCGGTCGCACCGCTGGGTGCATGGGCTGCGATCCGGATCGCGCTGCGCAATCCGAGCTACCTGATGCTGGCGGCTGGTTTTTTTGTCTGCGGCTTCCACGTCGCTTTTCTGAGCATCCATTTGCCCGGCGTGGTCGCCGCCTGTGGCTTGCCGCTGCAGTACGGCGCTTGGTCGCTGGCGATGCTGGGCTTGTTCAACATCTTCGGCAGCTTGGCGATGGGCTGGGCTGTCGGACGCTGGCGCATGAAGTCGCTGCTGTCGCTGGTCTATGCGGCGCGCGCATTGGCGGTGCTGCTGTTCCTGCTGTCGCCCAAAACTGGCACCGTGATGCTGGTGTTTGCCGCATTCATGGGCTTGACCTTCTTGTCAACCGTGCCACCGACCGTCGGGCTGGTCGCCAAGTTTTTCGGCACCGGCAACATGGCCACGCTGTTCGGCATTGTGATGCTGACGCACCAGGTCGGTGGTTTCCTCGGCGCCTGGCTGGGCGGCAAGGTGTTCGAGGCCAGCGGCAACTTCGATCTGATCTGGTACATCGACATCGGACTGGCCGTGGCCGCCGCGCTGATTCACTTGCCGATCCGCGAGGCGCGACTGTCGCGCCGGCTGTCAGGCGCTGCGGCCTGAAGCCTGGGTCTTGACACCGGGCCGAGCCCCCTCCTGGGCCGGACCGGTCGCTGCGATGGGCGGCAGCAATCCTCTTTGCAGGCATCATCGCGGGCTGTGAACTGGATCGACACCCACTGCCACCTCGACGCGCTCGAGTTCGACACTGACCGCTCTGCGGTGCTGTCCCGAGCCCGAGCCGTCGGTGTCGCGATGCTGGTGCTGCCGGCGGTGCAGGCTTCGCAATTCGATGCGGTGCGTTCGCTGGCCCATTCTCAAGGCCTGGCGTATGCGCTGGGTATCCATCCGCTGTATGTCGGCTCTGCGGCCGACGAAGACCTCGACCGTCTGGCTGACGCGCTGAGCCGCTATGCCGACGATCCGCGCCTGGTCGCGGTCGGCGAGATCGGACTCGACCACTTCGTCCCCGGACTGGACCTGGCGCGCCAGGAGCGCTTCTACACCGCGCAGCTCAAGCTGGCACGGGCAGCAGGCCTGCCGGTGATCCTGCATGTGCGGCGATCGGCCGATGCGCTGCTCAAAGGCCTGCGCCGCATTAGCGTGGCCGGCGGCATCGCGCACGCTTTCAACGCC
>JBILYN010000284.1:0-5904 GCA_044377715.1 Aquabacterium sp. | reverse complement strand
GCTACCTTGAAGATTTCCTTGAGCTTGGCATCGGCATTGATCATCGTGCGCTTGGCCTTGTCCTGCAGGTCATTCTTCTTGATGTATTCCCAGATCTTCTTGGTCACCTCGGTGCGAGGCATGGCCTTGTCGCCGATGACCGCGGCCAATTGGGCGCTGGGCGTCATGGCCTTCATGAAGGCGGCGTTGGGCGTGCGCTTGACAGCAGGTGCTGCCTTCTTGGCGGCGACTTTCTTGGCAGGCGCTGCCTTGACAGCGACCTTCTTGACCGCGCTTGTCTTCTTGGCGGGCGCCGCCTTCTTGGCCGGTGCGGCTTTCTTTGCAGTTGCCATGTTGTTTCTCTCCAGGTGATTGGTTGTGGTGCGGTGGTCTGGGACGCAAGCCTCATGAGCCCACGTGTCTCTCAGGTCCGCTGGGGCGCCATGGTACTGCGGGCCACCGCCGCTGAGAAGCGGTTTTCCCAGGTAATACAGCGTTTGTGGCGCTGGCGACAGCGCTTTTTGACCTTCAGGGCATGTTGCTGCGCTGTTGACGCCTGATTCGGGGTCGACAGCCCCTCGGTTTCGCCGTCTCGCGCAGGCTTGCGGGTTGTATGCTTGATGCCATGAAATTGATATTGCGTTGGTTGCTTCTGGCCGCTGCGCTGCTGCTGCTGGCCAATCTCAAGCTCGGCGTCACGGTGGCGAGCTTCGGCGCGGCGATGGTCGCAGCGCTGGTGTTGGGCCTGCTCAACACCTTGGTGCGCCCTTTGCTGGTGCTGCTGACGCTGCCAGTGACGGTGTTGTCGCTGGGTTTGTTCTTGTTTGTGATCAACGCGCTGATGTTCTGGTCGGCGGCTGGTGTGCTCGACGGCTTCAAGGTCACGGGTTTTGGCGCCGCCTTGGTCGGGTCCTTGATCTACAGCCTGTGCGGCATGGTCATCGATGTGGCCATGGAGCGGCTGTTCAGCCGCTCCGACGCCTGAGCCCAGCGGCTGTTCAGCCGCTCCGACGCCTGAGCCCAGCGGCTGTTCAGCCGCTCCGACGCCTGAGCCCCGTCGCGCTATTCCTGCGGCTCGCGCTGCGGCCCGCTTCGGCGCTGATCGGCCATCAGCGTTCGGCGCTGCGCCAGCAGGTCGCGCAGCCTGGCGTCGATCACCGAGGCCTCGATGAAATCGGTGACCGCGCCACCCTTGCGCGCGAACTGCTGGCCGGCACGCAACCGGTCGATCGCGCCGGGCAGATTGCCCAGTGCGGCCTGAGACTCGGCTTCAGCGCGCAGCGAGCGCAGTCGCAGGCCTTGGCGCTCGGTGGCCTGGGCCAGCAGCTGCCAGGCCGATGCATCGCCAGGTCGTTCTGCGACCCATGTCTGCAGCGCCTCACTGCTGCGGCGCAATGCGGCTGCGCCGCCTTCGGCCAGCGCCAGTTCGGCGCGCAACATCAGCCCGGCGCGCGAATCGTCAGCCCCGTCCGGCCCGGCGCCGGCCAGCGCTGACGCTGCGCCCGCCGCGTCACCACGCGCCAATGCCAACTGAGCGACCAGACTGACCAGCGCGCGCTGCAGCGCGCCCTGGCCAGGTATTGCGGCCCCCAGTGCCAGCGCAGCACGGGCGTCGCGCTCGGCGCGGTCGAAGTCGCGCAGACTGCTCGAGGCCAGCGCGCCGGTGTAGTACCCGACCAGCCGGTCGGCCAATGGCAGTGACTCGACGGGCCCGCGAGCGTCTAGGCCTTGCAGCCGGCGCACGGCCTGTGTCGACGGGTCCATCAACACCCTCGCCCGCGCCTGCATCAGCAAGTGCAGCAGGGGCGCCGCGGGGGCCGCCCCGCCACCGGCAGCCTGGACGATTTGGCGCGCCTCGCCGATGCGGTCGATCGTCAGTGGGTGGCTGCGCAAATAGGGCAGGCCGCCGTTGTCATTGAGCCGGCTCGATTGGTCGAGCTTGTCGAACATGCCTGCCATGCCGATGGGCGCAAAACCGGCTTCGCCCATCAGCGCCAGGCCGGTTCGGTCGGCCTCGCGTTCCATGTCGCGAGAAAAATTGAGCTGAGCCTGGACCATTGCCGCCTGGCCACCGACGATCGCCGCCTGCGCCGCGTCGGCGCTGGAGGCGCGGCTGGCCACCAGCAGGCCCAGCAACATCGCCGCCATGCCCAGCGTGCTGCTGCGCGAATTGGCGGTCATGCTGCGCGCGATGTGGCGCCGCGTGATGTGCGACAACTCATGCGCCAGCACCGAGGCCAGCTCGTCGGGGGTGGCGGTCAGCGCCATCAGCCCCAGGTGAACGCCGATGAAACCGCCAGGCAGCGCAAAGGCGTTGACCGAGCGGTCGCGCACCAAGAAGGGCTCATAGGGGAACAGCTTTTCGGTGTCGACGCCGATGTCGCCGCGCGCCCGGGCTGCCTGCACCAGCGGTTGCCACAGCGATTGCAGGTAGTCGAGCAGTTGCGGGTCGTCGATGTAGTCGGGGTCGCGCCTGATCTCGCGCATGATCTGTTCGCCGGTGCGCTTTTCCTGGCTCAGGCTGAAGTCCTCCGAGGCCGCCTCGCCCAGCGCCGGCAGCCGCACCCCGGCCGAGGGCTGGGCCTGAACCGGCGGCGCAGCGCCCAGCCCCAGGCTGGCCGCGAGCAGCAGGCACAGCCATGCGCGGCTGGGCTTTCTTTCGGCCATCGCAATTGCTTGCGGCAATGGGTAGCGCTGCAGTAACAGTTGGCGGTGTGTCAATCGAAGGTCCTGAAAGAGCGCTTTTGCTTGCCTTGACGTCGTCGTGGCGAGCAGCATGCCATCTTCTATCATGTCGCCGACTTGTTTCCCAGTTGTTTCGCCGAACCCCGCCGCCATGAGCTCACCGCTGACACACTTCGACCTTCACGGCCAGGCCCACATGGTCGACGTCGCAGCCAAGGCTGACAGCCACCGCATCGCGCGAGCGGTTGGCAGCATTCACATGCAGCCCGCAACGCTGGCGCTGATCAGCGAAGGCAGTGCGAAGAAGGGCGATGTGATCGGCATCGCCCGCATCGCGGCGATCCAGGCCGCCAAACGCACCGCCGAGTTGATTCCGCTGTGTCACCCGCTGCCGCTGACCCGTGTCGCGGTCGAGTTCAGCATCGACGCCGCTGCCAACGCGGTGCACATCAGCGTGCAGGCCGAGACCGTTGGCAAGACCGGCGTCGAGATGGAGGCCTTGACCGCAGTGCAGTTGGGCCTGCTGACGATCTACGACATGTGCAAGGCCGTGGACCGGGGCATGGTGATCGGCGGTATCCGCTTGATCGAGAAGCGTGGTGGCAAATCGGGTCACTGGCTCGCAGAGTCTGAGTCATAAGGACGGCGCCAGCAAGGTCTTGCGGATCAGGCGAAACGCTGGCGGCCGCCCCGCCGATCAAGCCGCTTGAACACCGGCGCAAGTCGTTCAAGGTGCTGCCCCACCCAGGGCAGTCAGGCCGCTGGGCTGAGGTCGTCGTCGAGTTGCTTGACGATCAGTTGGCGCAGGGTGGGCTGAAGAATCGAAGCTATTCAAATCGATACCCTCACTCAAATTACCCGCACGCTGACCCGTTGTCTGGAACAACCCTGACGCATTCCGCCATCAGATCAACGACTTGGCGGCGGCTGGTCGATCCAGGGTCACGGATTCAGGATCGCAGCAAGCTACGGGTTGACCCTGACAACTGATGGCCGCTACAAACAGTTGAGAGGTCTGTAGCAAATTTATTGCTTTACGGAATATTGGATCCCAAGATCAGCCCCTCTCCCCGGTGAAGCGATGAGAACAGCGCCGTCGCGATAGCCCCGTAAATCGCAGCCACGTTCCGGCAAGGGCTCGCGTGGCAGAACGTGGTGGACACCTTTCAGCGAACCCTGACCAGAGACCTGGCTAAGAACCTCAAGCTGTGACTGGGTGTCTCTGCAAGCGGGACCTCCTCTGGTTGGTTACCGCAGTACGACCGCCAGCGTGTTCAGCGCTTTGACAGCACCCTTCGTCACCAAGGCAAGGTTTGGCAAGCTTACACCGATCAACAGGTTTAACATCTTTTCAGTTTCAGACCGTCATGCTGCAAGTGGTCATTGAGCCATGGTCGGTGAGAGCGCTTCTCAGCGCCAAAGCGCTGGAGGCCTCAGATGAGAGGCAAGTTCGGAAGATCTGGTCAAGTGCCAGGATTGTTTTGAGTGGGATTTTTGCTCTTAAAATGATCTAAGTATTTTATTGTTCTAGTGTCAGTCAAGTAGGAAAACAACGGAGAAAGCCATGATTTTTGTATTGAATAAACCCGGTCGGCCTCGCCCTCTGGCGGCGATGGTGGCGCTGTGCCGGCGCTCAGTTGTCAAGCGCTTGGGCGCCGTATGGGCCGGGCTGATGGTCGGACTGCTGCTCGCCTCCGGCGCGCAGGCTCAGCAAGTCAGTTGGGTCCAAGCCGTGAATGGGCAAGTACCGTCCGGCGCTGTGGCCACCGGCATCGAACGCGGTGCGAACTTGTATGTCTGTCGCGTGACGCAGTCCGACGGTTCCAAGCATCCCGGAAAACTCATCGTCAACGATGGTTGTCACATTGGTTACGGGGGTCGTGAACTCAATTTGAAGAGTTATGAGGTGATGGTTGGCAGCGTCAACTGGGTCGCATCCAGTCAAGGGCGAGCGGTACCCGCGGGCGCGGTGATAGGTGGGGTAGAGCGCGGCATCAACTTGTATGTCTGCCGGTCGACCATGTCAGCGGGCTCGGTTCACGGCGGCAAGCTGATGGGTACCGATACCTGCCATGTCGGATACGGCGGCAAAGAATACCCTCAAACCAGCTTTGAGGTGGCGGTCACCGCGCCAGCGCCGGTCGCAGTGGACAAGGCGGCTGCGGACAAGGCAGCTGCGGACATTGCAGCAGCAGCAGCGGTCAAGGCAACTGCTGAAAAGGCGGCTGCTGAAAAGGCAGTTGCTGAAAAGGCAGCTGCGGACAAGGCAGCTGCGGACAAGGCAGCTGCGGACAAGGCAGCTGCGGACAAGGTGGCTGCTGAGAAGGCAGCTGCGGCCAAGGCAGCAGCCGACAAAGTGATTGCGGACAAGGTGGCTGCGGAGAAGGCAGCAGCAGACAAGGCAGCTACGGACAAGGCAGCAGCTGCGAAGACAGCTTCGGTTGCCCCGCCAGTTGCCAACGGACAGGTGACGCTGCAGGGGGTGCACGGCAAGTACGTCGTGGCTGAACCCAACGGCACTGCTGCGGTCAACAGAGCGGCGGTCGGGCCCTGGGAAAAGTTCGCCATGCAAACCCACCCGGATGGCAGCGTATCGTTCAAGAGCGCCCATGGTAAGTACATCGTTGCCGAGAGCGACGGCAAGGTCAATGCCAACCGCGACGCGATTGGCCCCTGGGAAAAGTTCGCCGTCACCCGCAATGCCAATGGCACGCTCTCGTTCAAGTCGGCCCATGGCAAATACATGGTCGCTGAACCTGACGGTCGCTTGAACGCCAACCGCGATGCCATCGGTCCTTGGGAAGGTTTCAAGCTAGCGTCTGAACCGCTCGCAGTGGCCTCGACCGCATTGGCACCGGTGCTCGCAGTGCCCTCGCCCGCATTGGCACCGGTACCAGCCGCGGAAAAGGCGGCTGCGGACAAGGCGGCTGCGGACAAGGCGGCTGCGGACAAGGCGGCTGCGGACAAGGCGGCTGCGGACAAGGCAGCTGCGGCCAAGGCAGCAGCGGACAAGGCAGCAGCGGACAAGGCAGCAGCGGATGCGGCCAATGTAGAGAATATGGCGAAGGTGGCTGCGGCCCGGGCAGCAGCGGCCAAGGCAGCTGCAGACAAGGCAGCAGCCGACAAGGCAGCTGCTGACAAGGTGGTTGCGGACAAGGCAGCTGCAGACAAGGCAGCTGCTGACAAGGTGGTTGCGGACAAGGCAGCTGCAGACAAGGCAGCTGCTGACAAGGTGGTTGC
>JBILYN010000282.1:0-5907 GCA_044377715.1 Aquabacterium sp. | reverse complement strand
ACTGGCGCTCGGCGCGCAGGTAGACCTCGGGCGAGAGCTCGGCGCGGCGCTCGGCCACGCCGGCCTCTTGAATCCTGGCCTGGGCTTGCGCTTTTTGCACCGCAGGCTGGGCCGCGAGCACGCCGTCGAGCTGAGCCAACCAAGCCGGGTCGACCGCGCGAGGCGCGGCGACGGACAGCTCGGCACCCAGCACCGGCCGGCCCAGCAGCTGGCCCAGCCGCGCGAGCGCAGTGTCTTGCTGGAGTTGCGCAACCGACAGGTCAGCGGCCAGCGACTGCAGCCGAACATCGGTCAGCACCAGGTCGCTCTCGGCCGAAATCCCCTGCTCGACCCGGCGCTTGACGCGGGTTTGCAGCTCTTCGTGGACCGCGCGGGTCTTGCCGTGCGAAGCGGTCTTGAGCTGCGCGGCGAGCCAGTCACCGTAGGCCTGGACCACGCGCAGCGCGAGCTGCTGGCGCACCTCGTCTAGCGAGGCCTGGCTGTAGACCAGCCCGGCATCGGCCCGGCTCAGGCCGGCGCTCAAGCGGCCCCCGGTCCACAGCGGCTGCTGCAGCCTCAGGGTCGCGACCCGGTGGTCGCCTTGGTAGGCGCTGTCGGTGGCGCTGGTGCCGGCGGTCTCGACCAGCACCGACGGCGTCGGCCAGTACTGCCAGCGCGCGCTGGCCAGCCCGGCCCGGGCCGAAGCCTGCTGCGCCTGGGCCGATTGCGTGGCCGGGTGCTGACCCAAGGCGGCGACGATCAGACTGTCCAGCGGCTGGCTTTGAGCGACCAGCGGCAACAGCGCCAGCGCCAGACTCAGCCGCAGCGGCGTCAGCAGGCGCATCCGAAGCGGCGTCGGCAAGGACATCCGCAGCGGCAGAGGGCACGTGGGCCAAGCCACTGAAACAGCTCGCCGGTCGGCTCGTGTGGGGGCCATGGATGACGACAGTAAATTGTTTAAAGCTGGAAAATACCTCAATCAATGAAATTGATATTTCAAGATATTTCAAACCGGTTGATGCTCGGTCGCTGCCAAAAAAACACGCAACTGTTGAGAAATATGGATAATCTCGCAGAGTACTAAAATGATAGAAATGACTTCCGCCAGGCCTCAAGGTCCGCGCTTGATCGCAGCGCTGGTGCGCTGCTGCCTGGTCTGGCTGCTGGCGGTCTGGCAGTTGCCGGGGCTGGCCCAGCCAGCGCAGCCACCGCGCGACCAGCCCGACCACATCGTTGCGCGGGCCTGGCTGGACGACCCGGCCAGCAGCTTCGAGCACGACCAGGTGCGGGCGATGGCCTGGACGCCTTACACCGGCCCGCTCAGGCGGGGATTCGTCGCGTCGACCACCTGGCTGCGCCTGAAGGTCACCCCCCCGGCAGACCGAGGACAGCGCGCCGCCGACCGACAGACCCGGCTGGTGCTGCGGATGCAACCCGGTCACCTCGACGAGATCGCGCTGTTCGACCCCCGCTACCCCGACCAACCGCCCCAGCTGGCCGGTGACCGGCACGACTGGCGGCTGAGCGAATACCGGTCGTTCAACCAGAACCTCGTGATCGCCGCGCCCAGCGAGCCAATCGAGGTCTTGCTGCGACTGCGCACGAGCAGCCACCACGGCATCCACGTCGAGGCCCTGCATTGGGACGAGGCCGAGGCGACCGACCGGCAGCAGCAGCTGATTGTGGGCGCCGTGATCGCTTTCTTGCTGATGGTACTGGCCTGGGCCGTGACGGCGTGGTTGCAGCGACGCGAGCGCGTGGTCGGCGCGTTCATCGTCCATCAGGTCGTGTCGGTCCTCTTTGCACTGTCGCTGCTGGGTTTTTTTCGGATCTACCTGTCCGACTGGCTGACGGCACAGGCGATCGACCGCATCTCCTCGGCGATGTTTCCGATCACCGCGGCCACCGTGGTCTGGTTCCACTGGCAATTTCTGCGTGAGTTCAAGCCGCCACGGTTGGGCCTGCGTTGCCTGCTGGGGCTGGCGGCAGCGCTGCTGCTGACGCTGCTGATGATGATGGCCGGGTTGACGCGCCAAGCCCAGCAGCTCAACACGGCCATCACCTTGCTGACCCCGATGCTGCTGCTAGTGTTGGCCTGGCGCACCGCCACGCCAACCCCGAGCGATCCACCTCGACTGTCGCGCCGGCACCTGATCGGGATCTACAGCCTGATGTTGATGGTCCTGTCTACCGCCGCCCTGCCTGCCATGGGCTGGATGCCCAGCCCGCCCTGGGCGATGTACAGCGCCATCGCCTATGGCTTGATCAGCGCGGCGATGTTGTTCGGCGCGCTGCGAGCCAGGGCAAGGCATGCAGCCAGTGCCCGCCGCAAGGTTCAGACCGACCTCGTGCTGGCCGAGCAACTGGTGACGCAGGAGCGTGAAAGACGGCGCGAGCAAGAGCAATTCATGACCATGCTCACGCACGAGCTGACCAACGCGCTGGCCACCGCCCACCTCGCGATCGGCAGCCTCAGTCCGGCTTCACCGATGCGTGGGCGCGGCTACCGGGCCATCGACAGCATGCGCAACATCATCACGCGCTGCGCGCTCAGCGGCGAGCTCGAGACGGCCAATCCCGTTCTGCAGGTCGCCGCGGTCAACGTCCTCGCGCTGCTGCAGGAGCTGCGCCACCAACTGCCGGCCGGTGCCAGCATCGCGTTGAACACCGACACCGCACTGCCGGACTGCGCCACCGATCGGCAGTTGCTGGGCGTGATCCTGAGCAACCTGCTGGACAACGCGCTGAAGTACCGCGCCGAGGCCGGCGTCGTCGAGGTCACAGCCAGCCCGCAGTCGCGCGGTGCGCGGCCAGGCCTGCAGCTCAGCGTGAGCAACGCGCCTGGCGACGCGGGCCGGCCCGACCCCGAACAGCTGTTCAAGAAATACTGGCGCGGCGCTGGCGCAACGCGCCACGCCGGCTCGGGCCTGGGCCTGTACCTGTCGTCGCTGATCGCCCGTCGCCTGGGCGGCGAACTGCGCTACCAACCCGAAATGACCGATGTGAGGTTTGTGCTGTGGCTGCCCATCTGAACATCGTTGTGGTCGAAGACAACGACGACCTGCGCGAGGCCATCGTCGATGTGCTGGCCGCACTCGGTCACCGGGTGCTGGGTCTGTCTTGCGCCGAGGAGCTCGGCGACGAAGGCGCGCAGGCGATGATCGACCTGCTGGTGGTCGACCTAAACCTGCCTGGCGAGGACGGCGTGAGCCTGTCGCGCAGGCTGCGGAGCACCCAGCCCGGGCTGTGCATCCTGATGATGACTGCGCGCGACACGGTGCGAGACAAGGTCGCTGGCTACGAGGCGGGCGCCGACATCTACCTCACCAAGCCGGTCAGCATCGAAGAGCTCAGTGCGGCGGTGCAGTCGCTGGGGCGACGGCTGCGCCCAGACCGAGTCCAGCCAGACGGCCCAGCGAGGCTGTCGCTGCAAGTCGCTGAGTTGAGGGCACAAGGTCCTGGCGGGCCGACCGAACTGAGCGCTGTCGAGGTGGCGCTGCTGACAGCTCTGGCGCGAGCGCCTGGCCAGCGCCTAGCCTACTGGCAGTTGCTCGAGATCATGACGCCGGGCGTTGAAGGCGCCAGTCTGCCCAATCTGGCGGTGCGGATGACCAGGCTGCGCAAGAAACTGTGCGGTGTCGGCTTCAACGGGCAGGCTCTGCAGGTCATCCGCCACGAGGGCTACCAGCTGTGCCTGCAGGTGCAGCTGCTCTGAGCGGCCGACGACACGTGATGACGCTAGACGCAAGACCCGGCATCTACTACACCGCATCGTTGCCGGTCAAGGCCGGCGGCGAGCTGGTCAACCTGCAGCATGTGGCCGCGCTTCGCCAGGCCGGCCTGCGCGCCTTCTTGCTGCTAGACCCCGCCGCCAAGGTGCAGGCGCCCAAGCAGCCGTTTCCAGTGCCGATGGTGCACTGGAGCGAGCAACTGGTGTTCACGCCGCAGGACTGGTTGGTCATGCCCGAAGTCACACCGCCTGCAAGCTTCGAGCTGCTCGCCGCGATGGCGTGCCAGGTGGCGATACACAACCAGAACCCTTATTACAGCTTCAGAGGATTCGCATCGATCGACAGCCTGAACCGCTACCCGCTGGCCGGCGGCCTGTGCGGCAGCCTGAGCACACGCGATACCTTGCAGCGCTGGGGCTCGACCACCGATTGGCAGGTGGTCAGGCCTTATGTGCTGCCGACTTTTTTCCGCACGCAAGCCAAGCAGCGCCAGATCGCCTTCATCCCGCTCAAGCGCCCGACCGATGCCAGCCTGCTGGTGCAGCTGTTCCGAGGCCGGTACCCGCAACACGCCGGCCTGCGCTGGGTACCGATAGGCGGCATGTCGCGCCAGCAGATGGCCCAGGTGCTGGGCGAGTCGCTGGTGTTTGCCAGCCTCAGCCGCTTCGAGGGGCTGGGGCTGCCACCGCTAGAAGCGATGGCAGCCGGCTGCCTGGTGTGCGGCTTTGACGGTTATGGCGGCAGCGAGTACGCCAGCCCCGACAACGGTAGCTGGGTCGCGGACGGCGACCTGGAGGCTTTCAGCGAAGCGATCGCTGGCGTTCTGGCGATGGACGATGCGGCCGCAGCCAGCCGGATAGCGGCCTCACGCGCCACAGCCGCCAGCTACAGCGTCGAGCGCTTCAACGCCGAGTTGCTGAGCGCTTGGCAGCACTTGCTGGGCCCGCGCATCGATCAATACCGATTGCCGGAAGGCCCGGTCCAGACCGGAGGCGGCTGATGCACATCCACCACCTGGCACAGGTCGACCTGGTGCTGGCACAGCGTCGCGGCCGCTTCTGGATCGACAGCTGCGGCGGCCGCGACCAAGTCGCGATGACGGTGCTGCAACAAGGCTGGCAGGCCTACGAGCCACCACTGCCCTGGCTGGTGGCGCAGTGGTGCGCTGCGCTGCGCCCCACCTTTCTCGACATCGGCGCGAACACCGGTTTTTACTCGCTGCTCGCGCTGGCCAGCGGGGCCTTGGCATGCCATGCTTTCGAGCCTGTCGCCGAGATAGGCGCCGTGCTATCGAGCAACGCCCGCTTGTCGGAAATGCAGGACCGGTTGCAGCTGCACCCGATCGCTCTGGGCCGCCAGCGCGCCGAAGCCGCGTTGTATTTCCCGCTGGCCGACCACGGCTTGGTCGAGACCTCGGCTTCGCTGAACCCGGACTTCAGGCGCCAGCACTCGGACCAGCGCAGCGTGCAGGTCGACCGACTCGACGACGCGCTGCCGCCCTCGGCGGTCGCTGCCGGCCCGGTGCTGGTCAAAATAGACGTCGAAAGCCACGAGCCCGAAGTGCTGGCCGGTGCCCATCACTGGATCAAGACCCGACGCCCGGCGGTGGTGTGCGAGATCCTGCCAGGCAGCGACCTTGCTTTCTACCTCGACTGGATGCTTGAGCAAGGCTACAGCCACCACGCGCTCGACACCGGTCTGCCGGTCGCCAGCCGCGACATCGCGCTCGGCTTCGGGCACCGAGACCATTTGTTCCTGCCCAGCGAGCAGGCCGGTCTTTGGTTGGCGCCGCTGGCAAGCCAGGCAGCGGGCTGACCCTTGTTCTGAGCGTGGCTCAGGCTGTCCTGGCCCGCAACAGCCGCGGCCCGCCGCCCGCGCAATGCTGGGCCCACACCCGCCGCCACAGCGCCTCGACATCACGCGCATAGCTGTCGATGTCGCACAGCGCTGAGTTCGCCAACTGCTCGCGCAAGCCGGCGCGGCCCTGGCGCAGCATGGCCACGTCACGCGCCAGGCGAACGGCCGTCGCGACATAAGCGTCCTCGTCCTCGGCCACCCAGCCGGGCTGACCCAGTGTGCGCAGCAGGCTTGCACCCAAGCGCGACGCGGCATGCCCGCCTGCCAGCGTGACCACCGGCACCCCCATCCACAAGGCCTGCAGCGTGGTCGCGCTGCCGTTGAACGGCGTGGTGTCGAG
>JBILYN010000063.1:0-17716 GCA_044377715.1 Aquabacterium sp. | reverse complement strand
AGCGACTTTTTCTTGCTGCGCCAGCGCAGGTAGGGCCGCTTCTTCTGGCTGCGCGACTTCGCGTACTGCTGGCAGACATCGCTGACGGTGCCGCTGTGCAGGCCCAACTCTTTGCTGGCGCCCGTGGCCAGCTTGATCAGGTCGAAGCCGGTGTGCCAGCGGCGCCCGAAGCGCAGCGCGTCTTTCTGCCGCTCGTTGCAGTAGTTCCACACGAAGTTGACCGCACGAGCCTGCTTGTTGAGCAGTCCGGTTTTGGACTTGACGCGGTAGCGGTAGACCACGAGCATGCAGAGAAATTAGCTGCCTTGGTCTGTGATGTCAAGTTCAGTATTTCGCAAATAGAGGCACAGCGTTTCGTGGCTCGTGGTTCATTGGGTCTGTGTCACGAAGTACCGGCGCAAGGTGTTCGACGCCCCGGCCTTCGAGTGGCTGCAAACTCACTGCGCCAAGGTGTGCTCGAAGATGGATGCGCAACTGATGGCGCTGGATGGACAGGACGATCACGCCCACCTGTTGATCGAGTACCCGCCAAAGCTGTCGGTGTCGGTGATGGTCAACGCCTTGAAAGGCACATCAAGTCGTCTTCTGCGCCGGGATCGACCCGACATCGCGTCGAAGTACTGGAAAGGTGTGCTGTGGTCGCCGTCGTACTTCGTCGTCAGCGCAGGCGGTGCGCCCCTGGAGACCATCAAGGCTTACGTCGAGGCGCAGCGCGCGTCCTCGGCGCCGTCAGCAGCCCTCGCGGGCTGCCCCTCTACCTCCCCTCCATGAATGGCGGGGTTTCGCGGGAATTATGAACACTGTTATCGGCAAGCTCGAGCAGGTCCGTAGCCGGATCGAGGCCGCGTGCATCGCGGCGGGCCGACCTGTGTTGGGCGTCACGCTGCTGGCGGTGAGCAAGACCCAGCCGGACGCCGCAGTGCGCGATGCCTTTGCCGCCGGCCAACGCGCTTTTGGCGAGAACTATGTGCAGGAAGCGCTGGACAAGATCGCCGCCACGGCAGACCTGCGCTCGCAGATCGAGTGGCATCTGATCGGGCCGCTTCAGAGCAACAAGACCCGGCCGGTGGCTGCAGCGTTTGACTGGGTGCAGTCGGTCGACCGGCTCAAGATCGCGCAGCGCCTGTCCGAGCAGCGGCCGCCCGAACTGCTGCCGCTACAAGTTTGCTTGCAGGTCAACATCAGCGCCGAGGCCAGCAAGAGCGGGCTGATGCCGGCCGAGGTGCTGGCGGTGGCGCTGGCCGTGGCGGCGCTGCCCAGGCTCAGGCTGCGCGGGCTGATGGCGATCCCAGAGCCCGCCGGTGACCTCGCAGCTCAGCGTGCACCGCACCGCGACTTGCGCGAGTTGATGGGCCGGCTCAACGACCGTGGGCTGGGCCTCGACACTTTGTCGATGGGCATGAGCGCCGACCTCGAAGCCGCGGTGGCTGAAGGCGCGACCATCGTGCGGGTGGGCACGGCGATCTTCGGCGGGCGCGGCCTGTCAGCCTGACGGGTCGCCGCAAGCCCAGCGCTCACTGGTCGAGCTTGATGCCGGCTTTCTGGATGATCGCGCCCCAGCGCTTTGCGTCGGCGTCGAGCAGTCGTTTGAAATCCTCTGCGCTGCCGCCGACCGCGGTCAGGCCTTGGCTGTCGAGCGCGGCCTTGATCGCCGGGTCGTTCAGCGCCGTGTTGACGTCGGCGTTGATCTTGTCGACCACGGCCTTGGGCGTGCCCGCGGCGGTGAACAAGCCGTTCCAGGCCAGCGACTCGATCTGCGGATAGCCCGCTTCGGCCAGCGTGGGCAGGTCTTTCAGGCTGTCGGGTCGCTGCGCAGCGCTGGTCGCGAGCATCCTGACCTTGCCCGACTTGACATGCGGCAGCAGCGCCGGCGCGGTCATGAACGTGGCGTCGGCCTCGCCCTGGGCGACCGCAAACGCTGCGGGTGGCGAGCCGTTGAACGGCACATGGGTGGCGGCAAAACCGGCTTCGCCCATCATCAAGGCCATCGTCAGGTGGGCCGAGCTGCCCTGGCCCAAGGACGAATAGTTGAGCTTGCCGTCGCGGACCTTGGCCCAGGCGACGAAGTCCTTGACCGTCTTGACCGGCAGGTTGGCGTTGACGGCCAGCACATTGGGTTGTGAGGTGGTCATCACCACCGGCAGCAGGTCGCGTGCCGGGTCGTATGGCATCTTCTTGTAGAGAAACGGCGCGAACGCGATGGGTCCGTTGAAGCCCAGCGCCAGCGTGTGGCCGTCGGGCGGCGCTTTGGCTGCGATGTCTACCCCCAGCATGCCGCCGGCGCCTGGCTTGTTGTCAACCAGCACCGGCTGGCCCCAGCGGTCTTTCAGCTTCTCGGCCAGCAGCCTGGCGATGATGTCCAGCGAGCTGCCGGCAGGTGCGGGTACCACGACTTTCACCGGGTGGGTCGGCCAACTCTGCGCCAGCGCGGGCTGGACCATCGCGGCGATCAGGCTGGTGGCGGCAAGGACAGAGCGGCGGCGCATGGTGGGTCCAGGCTGTTGCGGGGATCTGCATACTAGCCGCTCGCGCGCGCGGCGCTCAGGGGTACAGGCCGCGCTCCTGACGCGCGGTCAGGATGCGCTCGCAGGCCACCGTGAAAGCGGCGGTGCGCAAGCTGATGCGGCGCAGGTCGGCCTGATCCCAGATCTTCCTGAGCGCGCCGACCAGGATCTGGTCGAGCTTGACATTGATCTCGTCCTCGGTCCAGAAGAAGGACGAGAAGTCCTGCACCCATTCGAAATAACTCACGGTCACGCCGCCGGCGTTGCAGATCACGTCGGGCACGACCAGCACGCCGCGCTCTGCCAGGATGTCGTCTGCCGCCGACCCGGTAGGGCCGTTGGCGCCTTCGAGCACCAGCCTGGCCTGGAGCCGCTGGGCGCGCGCCGCGGTGATCTGGTTCTCCAACGCGGCCGGGATCATCACGCTGCAGTCCACGTCCCAGAACGCCTCGGTCTCGATCACCTCGGCGCTGGCGAAACCGGCAACGCCGCCGTTGGCCTGCACATGCGGCACCAGCCGCGACAAGTCCAGGCCCGCGCCGTTGAAGATGCTGCCGCTGTGGTCCTGCACCGCGACGACCAGCGAACCGGCTTGGCCGAACAATTCGGCCGCTGCCGAGCCGACATTGCCGAAACCTTGCACCGCCACCTTGGCGCCGTTCAGGTCCAGGCCGATGCGGCGTGCCGCCTCACGCCCGGTGACGAACACACCGCGCCCGGTCGCCTTGATCCGGCCCATGCTGCCGCCCAGGTGGATGGGCTTGCCGGTGACCACGCCGGTCGCGGTGGAGCCGGTGTTCATCGAGTAGGTGTCCATCATCCAGGCCATCACCTGCGGGTTGGTGTTGACATCCGGCGCCAGAATGTCTTGCTGCGGTCCGATGACGATGCCGATCTCGCTGGTGTAGCGCCGCGTCAGCCGCTCCAGCTCCTTGCGCGACAGCTGCTGAGGATCGACCCGGATGCCGCCCTTGGCGCCGCCGAAAGGCAGGTTGACGGCAGCGTTTTTCACGCTCATCCAGGCCGCCAGCGCCATCACCTCTTCGAGCGTGACGTCGGGGTGGTAGCGCACGCCCCCTTTGCCTGGGCCGCGTGTCAGGCTGTGCTGCACCCTGTAGCCTTCATGGTGGGCGATGCGGCCGTCGTCCATCTCGATCGGCACGTCGACGATCAGCACCCGCTTGGGCCGCTTGAGCGTTTCGGCCCAGCGCGCCAGCGGCCCCAGGTGCGGGATCACCCGGTCGATCTGCGTCAGGTATGTTCCCCAGGGACTGTCGGCGCTGGGCTGGACATAGGAAAGCGTCATGCGGGCACCTCGGCTGGGCTTTAGGTCAAGTCTCGGGTGCTGACCGATACACTGACCTGATGAACGTCAAGCACCCATCCACGATCGTCTTCGTCGGCGGCGGCAACATGGCCAGCGCCTTGATCGGCGGGCTGATCCGCGCCGGCCGCTCGCCCGCCGACATCCTGGTCGTCGAGCCCTTCGAGGCCCAGCGCGACAAGCTGCAAACCGATTTCGGCCTGCGCTGCCTGGCGGCTGCCGATCCGACGCTGGCCGACGCTGGGCTGGTCGTGTGGGCCGTCAAGCCGCAGTTGTTCGCGCAAGCCGCCGCGCCCTGCAAGCCTTTCGTGGCGAGCGCGCTGCAGCTCAGCGTGATGGCGGGCATCCGCAGCGAGACGATGGCCCAAGCGCTGGGACAAGCGCCCGACCGCGCCCGAATCGTCCGCAGCATGCCGAACACGCCTGCGCTGATCGGCCGCGGCATCGCCGGCCTCTATGCCAGGCCGGCGGTCAGCGCTGCCGAGCGCGCGCTGGTCGAACAGGTGCTCACGCCGACCGGCGCGCTGGTCTGGGTCGACCGCGAGGCCGATCTCGATGCGGTGACCGCGTTGTCGGGTTCCGGCCCGGCTTATGTGTTCTATTTTCTCGAGGCGATGATGGCCGCCGCCAGCGAGATGGGCTTGTCGCCAGCGCAGGGCAAGCAGCTGGCGCTCGCCACCTTCGACGGCGCGACCGCGCTGGCCGCACAGTCCGACGAATCACCGGCCGTGCTGCGCGAGCGCGTGACCAGCAAGGGCGGCACCACTTACGCGGCGCTGGAGTCCCTGCGCGGCGATGGCGTCGGGCCAGCGCTGGTGCGCGCGGTCCGTGCGGCCCAGCAGCGGGCCAGGGAATTGGGCGACGAGTTCGGCGGCTGATCTGCGCCGGCCGGGCGCTCAGCCCAGCGGATGGCGCAGCGCCAGATCGATCGCAACACCAGCGAACACCGCAGCGCCCATCCAGTGGTTGAGCTTGAAAGCCTTGAAGCAGCCCTCGCGGCTGCGCTGGCGGATCAAGCTGAAGTGCCAGACCGCCTGGACTGCTGCGGCCGCGATGCCGAGCAAGAAGATCCGGCCCAGTCCCAGCGACCAGCCCAGAGCGGCCCAGGACGCCAGGAAAGCGACGTAGCACAGCATCACCGCGGCAACGTCCCATCGTCCCAGCGTGATCGCCGAGGTCTGGATGCCGATGACGAGGTCATCGTCGCGGTCGACCATCGCGTACTCGGTGTCGTAGGCCAGCACCCAGCACAGGTTGCCCAGCAGCAACCACCAGGCCTGCGGCGGCACGGCTGCGCTGATGGCCTGCAAGCCGCCGTCTCGGCCACCTTGCACCGCTGAGAACGCCATCGGGATGCCGAAGCTGAAGGCCAGGCCCAGCACCGCCTGCGGTATCGCCAGCACGCGCTTGGCGTAGGGGTAGGCCATTGCGATCGCCAGCGCGGCGAACGACAAGGTGATGGTCGGCCGGTTGGTGCTCAGCACCAGCGCAAAGGCGGCCGCGGCCAGCAAGGCGCCCAGCATCAAGGCATCGATCGGTGACAGCGCACCGCTGGTGACCGGGCGCTGCGCGGTGCGCTTGACATGGCGGTCGAAGTCTCGGTCGGCCACGTCGTTGATGCAGCATCCGGCGCTGCGCATCAGCACCGTGCCCAAGCTGAACACCAGCAGCAAGTGCCAACCCGGAAAGCCATCGGCGGCGATCCACAGCGCGCTCAGCGTCGGCCACAGCAGCAGCAGCCAGCCGGCGGGACGGTCCCAGCGGATCAGTTGCAGGTAGAGCCTCAGGCGCTGTCGCATCGGGGCCGGATTGTGGCATCCGCTCGATGCTTGCCCGCCCGATAATGCCGACCCGCTCCAAGGACAACCCATGCCAGCCCACCCGTTTCTCGACCTGCACCCCGAGGTGGCGGCCGCGCTGGACCATGGCCGGCCCCTGGTGGCGCTGGAGTCGACCATCATCAGCCACGGCATGCCCTGGCCGCAGAATGCCGAGACGGCGCTGGCTGTCGAGGCCGAAGTCCGCTCGCATGGTGCGGTGCCCGCGACGATCGCGGTGATCGCCGGTCGCTTGAAGGCCGGGCTGACCCCTGCCGAGATCGAAAGCCTGGGCCGGACTGGCCAGCAAGCCATCAAGACCAGCCGGCGCGACCTGCCGTTTCTGGTCGCCAGCGGTGCCACCGGCGCGACCACCGTCGCCGCGACGATGATCGTCGCGGCGCTGGCCGGCATCAAGGTGTTTGCCACCGGCGGCATCGGCGGTGTCCACCGCGGTGCGGCAACCAGCTTCGATGTCTCGGCCGACCTGCAGGAGCTCGCGCGCACCGAGGTCGCGGTGGTCTGCGCCGGGCCGAAGTCCATCCTCGACCTGGGGTTGACGCTGGAGTACCTGGAGACCCACGGTGTGCCGGTGATCGGCTACTGCACCGACGAACTGCCGGCTTTTTTCACCCGCGACAGCGGTTTCGGCGTCGACTACCGGCTCGATGAACCGGCCGAGATCGCCCGCGTGATGCGGGCGAAACAGTCACTGGGCCTGGGCGGGGGGCTGCTGATCGCCAACCCTATCCCGGCCCGGTTTGCGCTGCCGCGCGAACTGATCGACGGCGCCATCGCACAGGCATTGGTCGATGCGAGGCTGCAGGGTGTTGCCGGCAAGGCGCTGACGCCTTTTTTGCTCGATCGCGTCAATGCGCTGACCGGCGGCTTGAGCCTCGCGGCCAACATCGCGCTGGTGCTCAACAACGCCCGACTGGCGGCGGCGGTGGCGGTCGCGTTTGCTGCTGGCGGGGCCGGACCGGCCTGAGCTGCCGGCCGGTGTCAGGGCTTGGGGAAGTACTTCACCCCCGGCAGGTCGTCGAAATGTGCGTCCTGGGTCCAGAGTGCTGCGCCATACTGGCGGGCGGTGGCGTAGATCAGGCTGTCGGCCATCGGCAAGCCGCTCACGGCGGCGGCCAGTGCCAGGTTCAGGTCGACCTCGACCACGCGCCCGCGCTGCATCAGCGACAGCGCGGCGGTAGCGGTCTCGGCGTCGGCTTCGCGCGCCAGCTTCTTCACCACCTCGTAGATCGTCAGCACCGGCACCACCAGCGACTCGACGTCCTCGATCACCGCGGCAAAGTGGTCCGCCCGATCAGTGTCGGCAAAAAACTCCAGCCAGCAAGACGAATCGAGCACGATCGCCGAATTTGACGCGGGCATCACGCCGGCGGCTGCCACCGCCGCTGCGCTGGGCTTGCGTGCGCGTGCCGGCGTCACAGCGGCCGATCGGGCTCTCGCGGCACGCTGGTGTCGATGCCGCGGGCAATGCCGCGCAAGGTCGAGGGTGGCTTGAGCGGCAGCAGGCGCAACTCGCCGTTGAACTCCACGACCTGTAGCTTGGCGCCGGGCAGCAACTGCATGCGCCGGCGCACCGCCAGCGGGATGACGACCTGGAACTTGGGCGAGACGGTGACGGTTTCCATATCGATGATGCTAGCGTATGACGCAGCTGCTGTCGATCAAAGCGCCATGTCGGCATGCCGTCTCACAGCGGACTATCGCGCTTTCGATGATCGGAACGCGGCTGTCGCCAAAACCTGGCCCGTAATCCAGCGCAAGCGCTCAACCCTCCAGCCGCTTCTGGAACACCAGCCCCGCATGCTCGCGCAGCGCGTGGAACTTGATCTTCGGCCAGTTGGCCTCGATCGCCCGCAACTCGGGTGCGTACTCGACCAGCAGCGTCGGCGCGTTCACCGCGTCGTAGGCCATGCGGTGGCTGTTGCCCTCGATGAAGCGGGCCAGCTCTTTCTCGTCGGCAGCCGCGCCCTGGCCGGTCTCGCAGGTTACCCAGCGCGCGATCGAGAAGCGGCATGGGCTGATGCGCGCTTTGCAACCGTATTCGTGCTCGAGCCGATGCGCCACCACCTCGAACTGCAGCTGGCCCACCGCGCCCAGCATCAGCACGCTGCCGACCATCGGCCGGAAGACCTGGATCGCCCCCTCCTCGCCGAGCTGGGTCAGCCCGGCCTTGAGCTGCTTGGTCTTGAGCGGGTCGGCCACCTCGACCATGCGGAACATCTCGGGTGCGAAGAACGGCAGGCCGGTGAACTGCAAGGCCTCGCCCTCGGTCAGCGTGTCGCCGAGCTGCAGCACACCGTGGTTGGGGATGCCGATGATGTCGCCGGCGTAGGCTTCGTCTAGCAACTCGCGGCGCTGGCTCAGGAAGGACACGACAGTGTTGGGTCGCAGCTCCTTGCCCGATCGCACCACCTTGAGCTTCATGCCGCGCTCGAAATGGCCGCTCGCCACGCGCAGGAAGGCGATCCGGTCGCGGTGGCTGGGGTCCATGTTGGCCTGGATCTTGAACACCACGCCGGTGAACTTGGGCTCCTCGGGGTGCACCACGCGCTGCATCGCCGGGCGGTCGCCGGGCGGTGGCGCCAGGTCGACCAGCGCGTCTAGCACCTCCTGCACGCCGAAATTGTTGACCGCCGAGCCGAAGAACATCGGCGTCTGGCGCCCGGCCAGGAACTCGGCTTCGTCGAAGGCCGGCGCAGCGTCGCGCACCAGTTCGACCTCGCCCGCGGCTTGCTCGTAGGCGGCGCCGAAGCGCTGGACCAGCACCGGGTTGTTCAAGCCGTCGACGATCTCATCGTTGTCATTGGCGCGGTCTGCGCCAGCCTTGAAGACCCGCATCTGGTGCTTGCGCAAGTCCATCACGCCGCCGAAGAACTTGCCCATGCCCACCGGCCAGGTGAAGGGCACGACCGTCATGCCGAGCTCGCGCTCGATCTCATCCATCAGCACCAGCGGGTCCTGAACTTCGCGGTCCATCTTGTTGACGAAGGTCAGGATCGGCGTGTTGCGGGCCCGGCAGACCTGCAGCAGCCGACGCGTCTGCGGTTCGACGCCGTTGGCCGCGTCGATCACCATCAGCGCGGCGTCCACGGCTGTGAGCACCCGGTAGGTGTCTTCGCTGAAGTCCTGGTGGCCGGGCGTGTCGAGCAGGTTGATCACGCAGTCGCGGTATTCCATCTGCATCACGCTCGACGCGACCGAGATGCCGCGCTGCTTCTCGATCTCCATCCAGTCAGAGGTGGCGTGGCGGCTGGCCTTGCGCGCCTTGACCGAGCCGGCAATCTGGATCGCGCCCGAGAACAGCAGCAGCTTTTCGGTCAGCGTGGTCTTGCCCGCGTCAGGGTGCGAAATGATGGCAAAAGTGCGCCGACGGCGCACTTGGGTGGACAACTCGGTGGACATGGATGTCCTCTGCAGGCGGCCTGGCCCGGGTTCGGGCCTTGGGCGGGAGCGGCGCGCGATGTGCGCCGACGATGGCGGAATTCGATTATCGCCGCCGGCACGTCCGCTGCGGGATCGTCACCCTGGTGCGGGATTGCGCTGTTTTGGTGCGTTGCTAGAGCCGGTGCGCCGGGCCTGCGCACGGGTCGGCGCTTCAGCAGGCGTCAGAGCGTCTTGGCTGCCTGGCATGCCAAGTGCTATGGCTGTTGGGTCTGATAATCGTCCGTTTGAAACTCCAAGGAACTTCCATGCATGGTTTTCGCCGTCATCTTTCACTTATCGCTGCTGCCGCGCTGGTCGCGGGCGGTCTGGCCGCCCCGGCACTAGCCGCCGATTGGAGCGACACCTCGATCGGTATCCGGGGTGGCAGCAAGTACGCCGAGCCCTTCAACGGCAAGGACATCAGCAAGACCATCGTCAACCTGAACCACGTCAGCGGCTACAAGTACGGTTCCAATTTCTTCAACGCCGATTTCCTGTTGTCCGACAAGATTGACCCGGCTGGCAAGGATTCGACCAATGGTGCGCAAGAGGTCTATGTGGTGTACCGCCACACGCTGGACTTGGAAAAAGTCTCCGGCACAGCCTTCAAGTTCGGCCCGGTTCGCGGCCTCGGTGCGACGGCTGGCTTCGATTTCAACACCAAGACCGATGCTGGTTACAACTCGAAGAAGCGCATGCTCGTCGCAGGCCCGACGCTGATGATGGATGTGCCTGGCTTCCTCAACGTCAGCCTGCTCGCGCTGTGGGAGAGCAACGCGCCGTACAGCACCTTCAGCGGTGTCAGCACGCCACGTTACAGCTACGACATCCACCCGATGTTGTCGGCGTCCTGGGGCATCCCGCTGGGCAAGGACACGGGCTTCTCCTTCGAGGGTTTCGCCAACATCATCGCGTCCAAGGGCAAGAATGAATTCGGCGGCGCCACCGCGGCCGAAACCAACATCGACGCCCAGGTCATGTACGACATGGCGGCGCTGACCGGGTCCAAGGGCAAGCTCAAAGTCGGTCTGGAATACCAGTACTGGAAGAACAAGTTCGGCAACGACACCGGCGGCGTTGCTGGCAAGGGTGCGACCGCCAGGACCCCGATGCTGCGGGCCGAGTACCACTTCTGAACCCGCACCGGCGCCTGCTGGCGCCGGCTTCCTCGCTCACTTGCCGGTCAGCTTGGCCTTGATGTCCTGGCCGACGCCTTTGTTGACGAACTGCAGCGTGGCGACCTTGGACAGGTCGACATCGCCGGGTTTGTACAAACCGGCCCTGACCATCTGCGCGTAGAAGTCGGCGATGCGCGGCGCGTTCATCGCGCCTATGCCCTGGGTCGCGGCCTCGCCCGAGTCGACGATGCCCTGGGCTTTCATCAGCGCCACCGAGGCCTCCATCTCGGCTTCACTCATCTCGGGGTTGTCGCGGGTCATCAGGTCGGCCGCAGCCTTTCGGTTGCCGTAGAGGTAGTTCACCCAACCGATCGCCGATGCGTCGACAAATCGCTGCACCAGGTCTGGCCGGCCCTTGACCACATCGGCGCGGGCCTCGATCAGCGTGCTGTAGGTCGAAAAGCCATGGTCTGCCAGCAGATGGACCACAGGCTTGAACTTGCCCTGGTTCTCGACGTAGATCGGTTCTGCCACCGAATAGCCTTGTTGGATCGACTTGGAGTTGGCCAGGAAGGGGCCGAGGTTGTAGTTGTAGGGCTTGAGCGCCTCGTCGCGGAAGCCATGCGTGACTTTCAGCCACTGCCACCAGCTGAACTGGCCGTCCTTGGCGATCAACGCCAGCGGCGCGTCCTTGAGCTTCTCGAATTTCTCGTGGCCTTGGCCAGGGTGGGCCAGCAGCGCTTGGGGATCTTTCTGGAACATCGCTGCGACCACCACGGTGGGCACCTTGTTCTTGACGTTGTCGAAGCTGTGCAGCAGGTTGCCCGTCATCAGGAAGTCGATCCGCCCTGCTGGCAGCAGCGGCCGGTTGTTGACCTGCGGGCCGCCCGGCTGGATCGTGACGTCGAGGCCGTACTTCTTGTACGTGCCATCGGCCAAGGCCTGGTAGAAGCCGCCGTGCGCGGCCTGGGCTTTCCAGTTGGTGGCAAACACCACCTTGTCCTGGGCCTGGGCCTGGGCGTTGGTGGACAGCAAGGTGGCGGTGAGGCAGAGGGACCAACAGAGCCGCATGGGCATCTCCTTCATCATGTCTTGGGTTTCATCAAAGCTGGCGTGCCGATTCTGACGCATGCCAGGGACCTAGCAGCCAGCGCGACAAGGCGTTGAACAGCCAGAAGATCATCACGCCGGTGGCCACCAGCAGGCTCAACGCAGCGAACATCTTCGGGGTTTCGGTGCGAAAGCTCGCTTCCAGGATGCGCGATGCCAGGCCGGTCTCGCGGCCTGCGGCGCCTGCGACCATCTCGGCGGTGACCGCGCCGATCAGGCTCAAGCCACCCGAGATCTTCAGCCCCGCGATGAAGTAGGGCAGCGCCGCGGGCATGCGCAGCAGCCTCAGCCGCTGCCAGGGCGTGGCGCGGTACAGGCGGAACAGGTCGCGCAGCTGCGGGTCTGCCGCGCGCAGGCCGACCACGGTGTTGGACAGCACCGGGAAGAACGCGACGATCCAGGCGCACAGCAGCAGCGCTGCGTTGGTGCTCTCGACATAGATCAGGATCAGCGGTGCGACCGCGACGATGGGCGTGACCTGCAGCACCACCGCGACCGGGAACAGCGCCCGCTCGAGCGTGGGCGACAGCGCAAACACCGCAGCGATCAGCGCGCCACCGGCGCAGGCCAGCGCCAGCGCGCCGAAAGTGATCTTGAGCGTGACCCACCAGCTGCCTGCCAGTGAACCGAAATTCGCCACCAGCGTCTGCGCCACCAGCGACGGTGCGGGCAGCGTGTAGGCGGGGATGTCGGCGGCGCGAACCAGCAGCTCCCAGGCTGCGATCAGCCCTAGCATCACCGCCATCGGCAAGCCCTGTTCGCGCCAGTTTGGTTTCAAACCGGCTCCCGGGCGGGTGGCCGAATCGCTTCGTGCGCATCGGCCAGCGCTGCGCCCAGTTGGCGGCAGGCTTGGGCAAAGGCCGGCGAGTGGCGGAAGTCGGGTTGGCGCGGGTAAGGCTGGTCTATCGCCAACTCGGCCACCACCCGGCCCGGGCGCGCTGCCATCACCAGCACGCGTTGGCTCAGGAACACCGCCTCGGCCACGCTGTGGGTGACAAAAAGCGCGGCCATCGCCCGACCATGCCACCAGGCCAGCAAGTCGGTGTTGAGCTTCTGGCGCGTGATGTCGTCGAGTGCGGCGAAGGGCTCGTCCATCAGCAGCACGCGTGGCCGGGTCACCAGCGCGCGCGCGATCGAGGCCCGCATCTTCATGCCGCCCGACAGTGCGGCCGGGTAAGCCTGCTCGAAGTCGCCCAGACCCACGCTGGCCAGCACCTGGCGCACCTCGGTCGCGGCGTCGGCGCGCGATCGGCCTTGCAGCCGAAGCGGCAGCCAGACATTGTCGAACACGCTGGCCCAGGGCATCAGCGTGGGCTCCTGGAACACGCAGGCGGTCTGGCTGTCACGGCCTGGCAGCAGCGCGGGCGCGCTGAGCGTGCCGCTGCTGGCGCTCTCCAGACCGGCGGCCAGCCTCAGCACCGTGCTCTTGCCGCAGCCCGAGGGGCCAAGCAGCGCGACGAACTCACCGGCGCTCACGCTCAGCGACACGCTGTCCAGCGCCTGCAGGCCGTCGGCAAAACGCTTGTCGACCTGGTGCAGCGAGATCAGCGGCGAGGTTTGGGGCGGGGTTTGGGGCGGGTGCATAGCGTGAATAGTCTGCCTGGATTCGCTACCACAGGGGCCATCGTGGCTGCAAATCCCTGCACGCACCTGCGGCGCTGGTGACAGTGCTTCTCAGGACAGCCGCACCAAGCCCTCGAGCTCGCAGGCATAGACCGCATTGCGCAGCGCGGCGATCGCCTCGTAGCGGGTGAAGCTTCGGCGCCAGGCCAGCACCACGCGCCGGCTCGGCACCGGCGGCTCGAACGGGATGTAGCGCACATGGTCGCTGCCGCTGGAGCGCTCGAACGCGCGAACGCTGAGTTGTGGCACCACAGTGATGCCCATGCCTGAGGCCACCATGTAGCGGATGGTCTCGAGCGACGAACCCTCGAAGCTCTTGCGTATGCCCTCGGCATCGCTGGCAAAGCGGGCGAACTCGGGGCAGACCTCGAGCACATGGTCACGGAAGCAGTGGCCGGTGCCCAGCAGCAGCATGGTTTCTTGCTTCAACTCCTCGGCGCTGATGCGATCGCGTTCGGCCAGCGGGTGGCCGCTGGGCACAGCCACCAGAAAGGGTTCGTCGTAAAGGGGCGCGACCGCCAGACCGGTGTCCGGAAAAGGCTCGGCCATGATCGCGCAATCGAGTTCGCCACTGCGCAGCATCTCGAGCAGCCGTACGGTGAAGTTCTCTTGCAGCATCAGCGGCATCTGCGGCGTCCGCTCGATCGTGTTGCGCACCAACTCGGGCAGCAGGTAAGGCCCGATGGTGTAGATCAGCCCGAGTCGAAGTGCGCCCGACAGCGGGTCTTTGCCGCGTTTGGCGATCTCCTTGATCCCGGCGGCTTGTTCCAGCACGGTCTGCGCCTGCTGCACGATGGCCTCGCCCAGCAAGGTGACGCTGACCTCGGTGGTGCCGCGTTCGAACAGCTTGACCTCGAGTTCTTCCTCGAGCTTCTTGATCGCCACGCTGAGCGTGGGCTGCGAGACGAAGCAGGCCTCGGCCGCCCGGCCGAAGTGCTTCTCGCGGGCGACGGCGACGATGTAGCGGAGTTCGGTCAGGGTCATGCCTCGATTATCGAGTTGTGGCGCCAGGCCCTGCGAAGGCAGGCCCTGACGTCCGGCTCAGGCCTTCAGGAAATCGGCTCGGGTGTCTAGCCAGCGTGCCACATGCGCGCGAGCTGCCAGCGCGTGCCTGGACAGCAGCTCGGGCGCGAGACGTCTGGCTTGTTGCAGCAGCGGCGCATCGTCGTCCAGATCGGCAAACCGCAGCAGCGCATCGCCGCTCTGGCGGGCACCCATGAACTCGCCCGGGCCGCGGATCTCGAGGTCGCGCCTGGCGATCTCGAAGCCGTCGTTGGTCTCGGCCATTGCCCGCAGCCTGTCCTTGCCGGTGGCCGACAGCGGCCCCTGGTAGAGCAGCACACAGACGCTGGCCACCGCACCTCGGCCGACCCGACCGCGCAGTTGGTGCAGCTGGCTCAGCCCGAAGCGCTCGGCATGCTCGATTACCATCAGGCTGGCGTTGGGCACATCCACGCCGACCTCGATCACGGTCGTGGCCACCAACAGCTTGAGCTCGCCGCTGACGAACTGCGCCATCACCGTGGCTTTGTCGGCCGGGCGCATCCTGCCGTGCAGCAGACCGACGGCATGGCCTGCCAGCGCGGCGCTGAGCTGGGCGTGGGCTTCGGTGGCGTTCTGCAGGTCCAGCGTCTCGCTCTCGTCGATCAAGGGGCAGACCCAGTACACCTGGCGGCCGCGTCCGACCTCGTCGGCGATGCGGGCGATGACCTGGTCGCGCCGGTTGTCGGCAAACACCTTGGTGACGATCGGCGTGCGGCCTGGCGGCAGCTCGTCGATGGTGCTGACGTCGAGGTCGGCGAAGTAAGTCATCGCCAGCGTTCGCGGGATTGGCGTGGCGCTCATCATCAGCAGGTGGGGCTCCAGCGCCGGCCCGGGGCTTGTGCTGTCGGTGGGCGCCAGCTTGCGTCGCAGCTCCAGCCGCTGCGCCACGCCGAAGCGGTGCTGCTCGTCGATGATCGCCAGCCCCAGCCTGGCGAAGTGCACATCGTCCTGGATCACCGCCTGGGTGCCGACCACCAGCCCGGCTTCGCCCGAGGCCACGCGTTCGACCATCTGGCGCCGGCCACGGCCTTTGCGGCTGCCGGTGAGCCAGGCGATGCCCACGCCCAGCGGCTCCAGCCACTGCACCAGCTTGCGGAAATGCTGCTCGGCCAACAGCTCGGTGGGGGCCATCAGCGCGCACTGCCAGCCCGAGTCGATCGCCACGGTCGCAGCGAGCGCGGCGACCACGGTCTTGCCCGAGCCCACGTCGCCCTGCAGCAAGCGGTGCATCGGCACCGCGCCTTCGCCGGCAGCGCCAGCCTCGGGCGGGCGCATCAGGTCGCCGGCGATCTCCTCGGCGACGCGGCGCTGGGCGGCGGTGAGCTGGAACGGCAGCGCGGCCAGCAGCCGCTCGTGCAGGCCCCCGGCTTCTGCGCGCAGCAGCGGCGCACGCAGTCTGGCCCGCTCGCGCTGGGACGCCAGCTGCGACAGCTGTTGGGCCAGCAGTTCCTCGAACTTCAGCCGCTGCCAGGCCGGTCGGCTGCGGTCTTCCAGCGCGCTCATCGCTGCGCCGGCTGGCGGGTGGTGCAAGCTGTGCAGCGCGTCGCGCAGGCTGGGCAGCCCCGTCGGCACGGTGCCCGGTGGCAGCACCTCGTCAAGTGCCGCGCGCCGCAACGCCGCGGCCACCGCCTTGCGCAGATAGGCCTGCGGCAACTGGGCACTGGTGGGGTAGACGGGGGTCAGCGCAGTGGCCAGTGGGCTGTTCTCGTCGACCGCTTTGAACTGCGGATGGACCATCTCGCGGCCGAAGAAGCCGGCGTGGGCCTCGCCGCGAACCCGCACCCGCGCGCCCACGGCCAATGTCTTCTGGTGGCTGGGGTAGAAGTTCAGAAAACGCAGCAGCAAGTCGTCGCTGTCGTCCTCGATGCGCACCAGCAGCTGGCGGCGGCCGCGCAGCTCGATGCGGCATTCGCGGACGATGCCTTCGATCTGCACCGGCTCGCCGTCGGGCGCATCGGCGATGGCGGTGACGCGGGTCTCGTCCTCGTAGCGCAGCGGCAGGTGCAGCGCCAAGTCGATGTCGCGGCGCAGCCCAAGTTTTTCCATGGCCCGCTGCGGACCGGATTTCTCGCCGGTCTTGGCCCTTGGTACAGGGCTGGGTTCGCGCGGCGCGTCGGGCATGGTCCGCGATTCTGCCGTGCTGCGGCGCGCCCCTGCGAGAGGGCGCTCGCGCGCTGCCGATAATCGCGCCCGCCAGCGGGCTCGCCGCGGCCTGCGCAACCGAAGTCCCCATGTCGAATCTCCGCGGCTCTGCCGCCATTCTTTTTCGCCGCCTGCCGCGCCCGTGGCAGCTGGCGCTGTGGGCCTTGCTCGCAGCAGCGCTGCTGGCCTTCGCCTTGCTGGCTGGCGCGGTGGCCTGGTTTGCGCCGCAGCTGCCGCCGCTCGACCGCGTCACCACCTACCAACCGCGCCAACCGCTGCAGGTCTACACCGCTGACGGCGTCGAGATCGCGCAGTTCGGCGCCGAGCGGCGGCAGTTCGTGCCGATCGCGCAGATCCCCTTGCTGCTGCAGCAGGCGGTGCTGGCGGTCGAAGACAAGCGCTTCCGCGAGCACGGCGGCATCGACCCCAAAGGCGTGCTGCGGGCGCTGGTGGCCATGGTCACCGGCGGCATGCGTCAGGGCGCGTCGACGATCACCCAGCAGGTCGCGCGGACCTTCTTCCTGTCGTCGCGCCTGACGCCTGAGCGCAAGCTCAAAGAGGCCTTGCTCGCGCTCAAGATCGAGCGCCAGCTCAGCAAGGACCAGATCCTCGAGCTCTACATGAACCAGATCTACCTCGGCCAGCGCGCTTACGGTTTTGCGGCCGCTGCCGAAGCCTATTTCGACAAGCCGCTGACGGCGCTGTCGATCGCCGAATGCGCGATGCTGGCCGGCTTGCCGCAGAACCCGGCCTACGCCAACCCGGTGACCAACCTGGCGCGCGCAACCCAGCGCCAGCAGCTGGTGTTGCGGCGCATGCTGACGGCCGGCGTCATCAACGAGGCTCAGCGACTGGCTGCCGGCGCCGAGAAGCTGGCGATACGCAGCGTGCTGCAAGTGCCGCTGCACGCCGAGCATGTGGCCGAGATGGCGCGCCGGACGGTGGTCGAGCGTTTCGGAACCGAGGCCTATTCGCAAGGCATCAAGGTCTTCACCTCGCTGCGCGCGGCCGACCAGCTCGCCGCCTGGACCGCGCTGCGCCGCAGCGTGCTGGGATTCGATGCGCGTCAGCCTTGGCGTGGCCCCGAGGACCATGAAGACCTGCCGCCCGCCGGTGCGCCCGACATCGAGCGCGCCGCTGCGCAGGCGCTCAAGGACCACCTCGACGACGAGCAGCTGCGCGTGGCCATCGTGCTGTCCGCCAGCCCGCGCGAGCTGCGGCTGCAGCTGGCCTCGGGCGAGGCACTGCGCATCAGCGGCGAGGGCCTTCGGGTGGCCCTGCCTGGGCTGGTGCCCAAGGCGCCTGCCGAGCTGGCCATCGAGCGCGGCGACATCCTGCGGGTCTGGCAGCCGGTCAAGCCGGACGGTGAGGCCAGCGCCTGGGCGGTGACGCAGTGGCCGGAGGTGCAATCGGCCTTCGTCGCGCTCGACCCGGTCAGCGGACGGGTGCGTGCGCTGGTGGGCGGTTTCGATTTCGCGCGCCAACCCTTCAACCATGTCACCCAGGCTTGGCGCCAACCGGGATCGAGCATCAAGCCTTTTCTGTACTCGGCGGCGCTAGAGGGCGGCGTGATGCCGGCCACGGTCATCA
>JBILYN010000005.1:0-54018 GCA_044377715.1 Aquabacterium sp. | reverse complement strand
GAATTCGAACCTGAGCCGCAGCTGCAGCTCACGCACCTGGCCTGCCGCCGTCGACGCGACCACGCTTTTCTCACGCCGGTCGGTCAGCACTTGCAACACCACCTCGGCCTGCGCTGGACTGGCCACCGCCAAATCACCCAGCCTGGTGCGCAATTCCGCGCCCAGCGCCGAGCGGGCGGCAAAGCCCGTCAGTGCGATGCGAGAGAAAGGCAGCGGCGGCGTGCGGCGCAACTCGAAGCCGCAACCCGTCAGCCAGCCCAAGGCCGCCAGCGCGCCCAACCAGCGGCGGCGCCCGATGACGCACGGGTCGTTCGGCCTTCGGTTCAGCATGGATGTCGATCAGACCACCACGTTGACCAGCCGGCCTGGCACCACGATCACCTTCTTGGCCGGCTTGCCTTCCGAGAACTTGGCGAATTCGGGCGAAGCCAGCGCGGCTGCTTCGATCGCCGCCTTGTCGGCACCCGCCGGCACCAGGATCGCGCCGCGCATCTTGCCGCTGATCTGCAGCACCAGCTCGATCTCGTCCTGCACCAGCGCGGCCTCATCGACCACCGGCCAGGGCGCGTCGAGCAGGTCGGCCACGGCGCCGGCAAAGCCCAGCGACGACCACAGCGCATGCGTGATGTGCGGGCAGGCCGGGTACAGCGCGCGCAGCAGCACCGATGTGCCCTCGCACAGCACCGCCAGATCGCCGTCGCTGGCGTCGGGCTTGAAGGCGTCGAGCGCGTTCAGCAGCTTCATGCAGCCCGAGACCACGGTGTTGTACTGCATGCGGTCGTAGTCGTGGCTCACCTGGCGCAGCACCAGGTGCACCTCACGCCGCAGCGCCGCGGCCTCGGCACGCAGCGGGGCTGCGCTCAGGTTGCGGCCGGTGGCCTGTTGCAGCGCCTGGGCATGCCGGGCGCTGAAGCTCCATACCCGCTTCAAGAAACGGTGTGCGCCTTCGACACCGGCGTCGTTCCATTCCAGCGTCTGCTCGGGCGGGCTGGCGAACATCACGAACAGCCGCGCGGTGTCGGCACCGTACTGGTCGATCAGGGCTTGCGGGTCGACCCCGTTGTTCTTGGACTTGGACATCGTGCCCACGCCCTCGTAGTCGACCAGCGTGCCGTCGCTCTTGAGCCGCGCGCCGGTGACCTTGCCTGACTCGTCGCGCAGGTCGACCACGTCGGCGGGCCAGAAGTAGTCGATGCCGCCGGTTGCGCCGCGTCGGCTGTAGATGTGGTTGAGCACCATGCCTTGCGTCAGCAGCTTGGTGAAGGGCTCGCTGACGCTGACCAGGCCGAGGTCACGCATCACCTTGGTCCAGAAACGGGCGTAGAGCAAATGCAGGATCGCGTGCTCGATGCCGCCGATGTATTGGTCCATCCCGGGACCACCGGTCTGGGACCCGGCGGCGGGCATCCAGTAATTCGTGCCATCGGCCACCATCGCCTGCGCGTTGCTCGGGTCGCAATAGCGCATGAAGTACCACGAGCTGTCGACGAAGGTGTCCATCGTGTCGGTCTCGCGCCGCGCCGGCTTGCCGCAGCGCGGGCAAGCGACGTTGAGAAAATCGGCGCGCTTGTTCAGCGGGTTGCCGCTGCCGTCGGGGATGCAGTCTTCGGGCAGCACCACCGGCAGATCCTTGTCGGGCACGGGCACTGCGCCGCAGCCCGGAGTCGGCCCTCCGGGACCATCGCTGCCATCGCAGTGGATGATGGGGATTGGCGTGCCCCAGTAGCGCTGGCGGCTGACGCCCCAGTCACGCAGCCGCCAGGTCGTCTTCTTCTCGCCAAGGCCTTTTTCGGCCAGCAACTCAGCCACTTTCGCCACTGCGGGCTTGAAGGCCAGGCCGTCGAGAAATTCGAAACCTGGCCCCGAGTTGACGCAGTGCCCGCGCTGCTTGTCGGCGTAACTGTCGGCCCAGACCGCGGTGGAAAACGCTTCGCCCTCGACCGCGACCACGGGCTGGATGGCCAGGCCGTATTTCCTGGCAAAGACGAAATCGCGCTCGTCGTGCGCCGGCACGCCCATCACCGCGCCATCGCCATAGCTCATCAGCACGTAGTTGCCGACCCAGACCTCGACCGCCGCGCCGGTCAGCGGGTGCTTGACCGTCAAGCCGGTGGGCACGCCTTTCTTCTCCTGGGTGGCCAATTCGGCCTCGGTGCTGCCCCCGCCTTGGCATTCGGCGATGAAGGCCGCCACTGCGGGCTGCGAAGCCGCAGCGTGCAGCGCCAGCGGGTGCTCGGGCGCCACGGCGCAGAAGGTCACGCCCATGATGGTGTCGGCGCGGGTGGTGAACACCCAGAGCCGGCCATCGCTGATGGTCGCGCCGGCGCCATCGGTGATCTGGTGCGGGAAGGCGAAGCGCACGCCCTCGCTCTTGCCGATCCAGTTCTCCTGCATCAAGCGCACACGCTCGGGCCAGCCGGCGAGGTAGTTGGCGTCGGCGGGGTTGTTCACCGCCGACAACAGTTCATCGGCGTACTGGGTGATCTTGAGGTAGTAGCCGGGAATTTCACGCTTCTCGATCACCGCGCCCGAACGCCAGCCCTTGCCGTCGATCACCTGCTCGTTGGCCAGCACGGTCTGGTCGACCGGGTCCCAGTTCACGACCTGGGTGCGGCGCTCAGCGATGCCTTTTTCGAGCATGCGCAGGAACAGCCACTGGTTCCATCGGTAATACGCCGGCGTACAGGTCGCGATCTCGCGCGACCAGTCGATGGCCAGGCCCATGGCCTGCATCTGGGCCTTCATGTGGGCGATGTTGTCGTAGGTCCACTGGGCCGGCGGCACGCCGTTCTTCATGGCCGCGTTCTCGGCTGGCAGGCCGAAAGCGTCCCAGCCCATGGGCATCAGGACATTGAACCCCTTCATGCGCAGCTGGCGCGCCAGCATGTCGTTGATGGTGTAGTTGCGCACATGGCCCATGTGCAGCTTGCCGCTCGGGTAAGGCAGCATCGAGCAAGCGTAGTACTTCGGCTTGAGATTGCCGAGGCTGTCGCGAGGGTCTTCGGTGACGCGGTAGGCGTCATGGCCGTTCCACAGCGGCTGCGCCCAGTGGCTGTGGGCGGCGGTTTCAAGTTCGGCGGGTGCGTATTTCTCGTTCATCTCGCCGATTGTAGGAGGGGGTGCTGCGCTACTTGGGCGGATCCGCGGGCCTGTGACCAGGCACTTGGGCGGCCGTTTCGGTGACGAAGCCAATGCGCGACAGCCCCCCCGCCTGCACCAGCCCGATCAACTCGGCGATGCGGCCATAGGGCACGCTCTTGTCGGCGCGCAGTTGCAGTTCGGTGGCCGGGTTGCGTGCGGCAGCATCGCGAACCCGGGATGTCAGCACCGCGTCGGCCAGCGGCTCGTCGCCCCAGAACAACTGGCCTTGCGCGTCGACTGCCACATTGACGAACTGGGCTGCGCTGCCGGCCTTCGCGCCGGCGGCGTTGGGCAGGTCAAGGCGCAGGCTGTTGCTCATCAGCGGCGCGGTGATGATGAAAATCACCAGCAACACCAGCATCACGTCGATCAATGGCGTCATGTTGATGTCGCTCATCGGTTGCGAACTGCCTGAGCGCTCCAGCCTGCCGAAGGCCATGCTTCAGGGCTCCGATGAAGTGTGAGCGTCTAGTGACATCTCGCGCAGGTCGTGGGCGAAACCTTCGAGCTCTGCCTCGCAGGCCGCTACCCACTTGCCGAACAGGTTGTAGGCCAGCACCGCGGGAATCGCCACCGCCAGTCCGGCTGCCGTCATGATCAGCGCCTCGCCGACCGGACCGGCCACTTTGTCGATGGTGATCGTGCCGGCCGCCGAAATACTCAGCAGTGCGTGGTAAATGCCCCAGACGGTGCCGAACAGGCCAATGAATGGCGAGGTGCTGCCGATCGAGGCCAGCAGCACCTGTCCGAACTGCAGGTGTGCCAGGCTGTGGTGGAGCGCATCGCGCAAGCGCCGCGTCAGCTGCGATGCACCGCTCGCACGACTGGCCAGCGTGCCTGCTGCATCGGTCGTGGTGCTGGCCAGCAGCAAGGGCAGCAGCACCTGCTCGCGATCCAGCGCGAGCAGCCTGGCGCTGCCCGCTGACAGCGTGTCTGCGGCCCAAAATGCCGGCACGGCGCGGGCGATGTCGCGTCTTGTGCGCAGCAAGACCCAGCCTTTCCACGCGATCAGCACCCAAGCGCTGACCGACATCGCCAGCAGCAGCGCCGCCACCGTGCGGCCGATCGCGTCGCTTTCGGCCCAAAACGCGGCCAAGCCTTCCATCACGCCAGTCCGAGCACGTCGTTCATGTCGAACAGCCCATGGTCTCGGCTGGCCAGGAAGCGCGCGGCCCGCAGACTGCCTTGGGCATAAGTAGCGCGGCTGGAGCTCTTGTGGCTGATTTCGATGCGCTCGCCGGTGCCGGCGAACAGCACGGTGTGGTCGCCGACGATGTCACCGCCACGGATGGTGGCAAAGCCGATGCTCGACGGGTCGCGCTCGCCAGTCACGGCGTGACGGGCATAGACCGCGCAATCCTTCAGGTCGCGGCCCAGCGCATGCGCCAGCACCTCACCAATCTGCAGCGCGGTGCCGCTTGGCGCATCCACCTTGTGGCGGTGATGCGCCTCGATCACCTCGATGTCGTAACCGGTGTTCAGTGCCCGCGCGGCTTGGTCGAGCAGCTTGAGCATCACGTTCACGCCCACGCTCATGTTGGGCGCCATCATCAGCGCGATCTGGCCGGCATGGTCGGTGATCTCGGCCTTCTGGGCCGGCGTGAAGCCGGTGGTGCCGATCACCGCCTTGACGCCGAGCGCGCGGCAGACGGCCAGATGCGCCAGCGTGCCTTCGGGGCGGGTGAAGTCGATCAGCAGCTGGGCCTGGGCCAGGCCTTGGCGCAGGTCGCTGGTGATCGCCACGCCGGTGCTGCGGCCAGCGAACGCGCCGGCGTCCTGACCCAAAGCCGGACTGTCGGCGATGTCGAGGGCGCCGGCCAGCAAGCAGTCGGGTGCTGCCAGCACGGCTTCGATCAGCATGCGGCCCATACGGCCGGAGGCGCCGGCAATCGCGATGCGCAGGCGGCTGTCGCTCATGACGGTTCTAGCGGCGGGTAGCTGCGCACGGCGCCCATTGGCAACACCGGTTCGGCGGCGGGTTTGGGCGGGGGCGGCAGGGCCTGCTTCTGCTCGGGCGTGAGTTCAAGCAGCGGCGCAGCGATCCGGGGTCGGGTGCGGCTGATCGAGGCCACGAACTCCTGCTCGCTGGGCAGCTCGGGCGAATCCAGCCGCTCCAGCTTGTCGCCTTTGAACAGCGCGACGATGGCCCGGCGCTGCGGTTCGGTGCCGGGACGCAAGATCGTGAACACGTAGTCCCAGCGATCAGCGTGGAACACATCGGTCAGCATCGGCGAGCCGAGGATGTCGCGAACCTGTGCTCTGGACATGCCGGGTTTGACCATCGCGGCTTGCTCGCGTGTGACCACATTGCCCTGCACGATGTCCATCCGATAGGGTTTGATGAAACCCAGCAGATCACCGCCCGTTGTCAGGGATGGCAGTGAGGGCATCGAAGGCAGCGACGAACAGCCGACCATCACCAACAGCAGCGTCAGGGAGCCAGCGCGGCGAGCAAGGGGGTGGATTGTCAATTGGCCTGCCATGCTGTGTGAGGTGAGGACTGCGTTGGCACAGGGCGTGCGCCATGCAGCTGGATATGATTCGGCAATTCTAGCCATCCACCCTGCCGCGCCTGCCGGGCCTTCCATGACGCATGCCGACGAACTCAAGAGCAGCGGCCTGAAGGCCACGCTGCCGCGCATCAAGGTCCTCGAAGTCTTCCAGCGCACCGCGCAACGGCATATGACCGCCGAGGATGTGTTCAAGGCCTTGTTGCAAGACGGCGCCGATGTCGGGCTCGCGACGGTCTACCGTGTGCTGATGCAGTTCGAGCAGGCGGGACTGCTGTCTCGAAGCCACTTCGAGTCGGGCAAATCGGTGTTCGAACTGAACGAAGGCCAGCATCACGACCACCTGGTCTGCCTGACTTGCGGTCGGGTCGAAGAGTTCTTTGATGCCGAGATCGAACAACGTCAGCGCGGGGTGGCTGCGGCGCGTGGGTTTGACCTGCAGGATCACGCTCTGTCACTTTACGCGGTTTGCATCAAGCCTGACTGCGAGCGCCGCGGCAAATAGCGGGTTTGGTGGCTGCCGGCCGATCCTGATCACGCATCGCGCTGCATCGCCCGCTGGTGGCGCTCGATGAACTCCTGGTAGGTGTCGATGCCGCGCAACTGCAGGATGGTGTTGCGCACCGCCGCTTCTACCAACACGGCCAAGTTGCGACCGGCATCCACGGTGATGACCGCCTTGCGCACCGGGATGCCCATGATGTCCTCGTACAGCGGTTCATAGGGCAGGCGTTCGAATTCACGCTCCATCGTCTCCTTGCGCACCAGATGGACGATCAGCTTGAGCCGCATCTTGCGCCGCACCGCGGTCTCGCCAAAGATGGCCCGGATGTCGAGCAGGCCGATGCCGCGCACCTCCAGCAGGTTGAGCAGCAGGTCCGGACAGCGACCTTCGAGCGCGCTTTGCGAGATCTTGTAGAAATCCACCGCATCGTCGGCGACCAAGCCATGGCCGCGCGAAATCAGCTCCAGCCCTAGCTCGCTCTTTCCCAGCCCTGACTCGCCAGTCAGCAACACGCCCAGACCGAGGATGTCCATGAACACACCGTGGCGGGTCAGGCGATCGGCGAACAGTTGCGCCAGGTAGGTTCGCACGATGTCGATCACGTGGCCGGCAGAGTCGGCGGTGACAAACAAGGGAATCTCGGCTCGATCGCACATGGCGACCAAGCGCACAGGTGGTGTGACGCCATCGGCAGCGATCAGCACGGGTGGCTCAAGCGTGACGATGCGCGAGATCCGGCGTTCTTGGTCTTCAGGCGTCGATTGAGATAGGTACTCCACCTCGCGCCGGCCGACGATTTGAACCCGGTAGGGGTGGATGTAGTTGAGATAGCCCACCAAGTCGGCGGCCGATTGGGCGTCTCGAACGGCCGCTTCGTCGAAGCGCCGCTCAGGATGGGCATGACCGGCGATCCACTCCCAGCGCAGCAATTCGCGGTGGGCCTCGAACAGCGCCTCGGCGCTGATCGATGTCGGTTTCATCGGCGGCCTGTCGCGCTGCCAGTGGCTGCGCTCATGCTGCGGACTTCAGGGGTGCCCAATCGGCGATCAGCTTGTGCAGCGCTGATGCATCCTCTGCCAGTTTGAGGCGCTCGCGCAAGCCGCGGTCTGACAGCATTTCGGCGATCTCGGACAGTATTTCGAGGTGTCGCTGGGTGGCCGCCTCGGGCACCAGCAGGAAGATCAGCAGGCTGACCGGCTCGTCGTCGGGGGCGTCGAAGGGAATGGGTTGAGCTACCCGCATCACCGCCGCCAATGGATTCTTCAGGCCTTTGATGCGGCCGTGCGGGATCGCAACACCGTGGCCTAGGCCCGTCGAGCCCAATCGCTCGCGAGCGAAGAGGTTGTCGGTGATCGTGGCCCGGGCAATCGCGTGGTGGTTTTCGAACAACACGCCGGCGTGCTCGAACACACGCTTCTTGCTGGTGGCTTCGATGCCAACCAACACATTGGCAGCGGGCAAGATGGCGGTGAGACGGTTCATGACGTTCCCCCGTTTGCTTGCCGCTTCTGAGCGGGCGCAACAACGGGCCGTGTGACAGAAATATGATTATAGAAACGCATTGCTGCACCGCAATGCAAGCAATCACAGGATCGTTGAGCTGTTGTCACGATGCCTCAGTTGCTGCCACCGCGGCGAAACAAAACGGCCCCCTAAGGGGCCGTGCTGTGCCCTCAGGCTCAGACCAGATCCGTATTCAGCCGCTTTGCCGCTGGGTGGTGATGGTCTTGCAGCTTATCTTTGTGGCGGCAGACTTGGCGATCAAGCTTGTCCATCAGTTGATCGATGGCTGCGTAGAGGTCTTCGTGAGATTGCTCGACAAAAATGTCCTTTCCCTTGACATGGAGTGTCACTTCGGCTTTCTGCCGTCGCTCCTTCTCCTTGAGTTTCTCGACTGTCAGCAGAACACTGATGTCGACCACCTGATCAAAGTGCCTAGTGACCCGATCCAGTTTGCTCAGCACGTACTCGCGCAGGGCCGGTGTCACGTCCAGATGGTGTCCGCTGATCGTCAGGTTCATCGGATCGTCCTTTCAAGAGGTTGTCGGAAACTGGGCGAGCCGCGACGGTTGGCCGCCGCAGCATGGCTCATCGCCCGGGTCCAGTGTGCACCTGTTTTCGGGCCCGTGACAAGTGCGTCACGCTATCTTTGTCAACTCCATGACCTCGGCCCGCTTATCGCGCCCGATCCTGACTGGCAACTTGTCGCCGCATCGGGCTGTAATTTTCAACAGGTTCCACCAGAATCGACCTAGCGCTGCGGAAACGCGGTAGAGTGCAGCAGTTGGTCGTGGATTCGAAACTGACCGCGAATGTTGAGCGTTTGGTTGTTTTTCCAGTTCTTCTGCGCATGCCGATTGGCCTGCGCCATCTTCACCGGGACACATGTTTTCGCAGCAGCATGAGAAAAAGCGCGACGAATGACGATGTTTTGTCGACCCGGGAAGCTGCTGAGCGCTTGGGGGTAGCGTTGCGCACGATCCAGCTGTGGGTCGAAGCCGGTGTTCTGCCAGCGTGGAAGACGGCAGGCGGACATCGGAGGATTTCGCGGCAAGCGGTTGAGCGCTTGATGGGGCAGCGCCAAATAGCGCTGTCAGACGATTCGACCTACCTGCCCGCCGTGGGGCAGGCCGATGCGCGGCTTCGGGTGATGGTGGTCGAGGATGAGCCCGAGTTGCTGAGGCTGTTCGTCATGATGATCGACAGCTGGGAGTTGCCGGTGATCGTGACCCCCGCAGGCAATGGTTTCGAGGCCTTGCTCCTGATCGGGCAGCAAGCTCCTGATTTGCTGATGACCGACCTCAACATGCCGGGCATGGATGGCTTGAAGATGATCGCCTCGCTGCGCGCGGTCGCCTCAGCATTTGATGACATGGAAATCGTGGTGGTGACAGCGCTGACGGCTGAGGAAATCGGTCGCCGCGGCGGTCTGCCCAAAGGTGTTAGGGTGTTTCGCAAACCCCTGCCCTTCGACGAGTTGGAGTCATTGATGCGAGGCCGGACGGCCTCGTTGGCGTCTGTCACGTGAACGCGCTGCGCTGGAACTTGTGATCCTGATCTGGCAACGGTAGGTGATCGAGGTGCTGGATCACGATGATGGCAAGCGACAGACTGCGTCAGCGAAGAATTCTCCGGAGCCTCGGCGATGAAACGATTGCTGATCGTTGAAGATCAGGCTGACATCCGCAAGCTGATCCGCATGACCCTCGAATTCGAGGATTACGACATCCACGAGGCCGTCAATGGGGTCGAGGGCCTGCGCAAGGCGATCGAGATCACACCAGACTTGATCCTGCTGGATGTGATGATGCCGGGCGAACTGGATGGATTGGCGGTCTGTGCCCGCGTTCGCGCCGATCCCGCGCTGCGGCAGACCAAGGTTGTGTTGCTGTCGGCCCGCAGCCAGCTCCAAGACTTCGAGGCCGGCACAAGGGCTGGCGCTGATGCTTATCTCGCCAAGCCATTCAGCCCGCTGCAGCTGATCGAGTCCATCGAGCGGCTGCTGCCTTGCGCCTGACGGGGTCGGTTTCACCTCTTTGCCTCGAGTGCCGGTGAGATAATGGCGGCCTTGTTTTGCAGGAGCAACGCATTGGACCCCAGTCACCCTCGGTGACCGTCCACGCCAGGCTGGATCTGGGGTGAGGCGGTTTGCAGGCCCTTATTCCCCGGATCATTGTGGCTAGCCTTTCGCAGCTTGCCGCCCAGCCCTGGAGCTCCTCATGCTCAATGTCTTCACGCTGGTCCAAGGCCGGCTGGTGCAGCAAGAGATCGACAACCCCGCGATGCTGATCGACGCGCGGCCGGTGTGGGTCGACCTCGAGTCTCCTTTGGCGGTCGAAAAAGGCTGGATCGCTGCGCGATTCGGCCTGCAGATTCCAGACAACATCGTCGACGACGACCTGGAGGAGTCGGCGCGCTTCTACGAGGAAGACAACGGTGAACTGCACATACGCTCCGACTTCCTGATCGACGATGACGTGACCCCGCGCAACGTTCGGGTGGCTTTCATTCTCAAGGACGGAGTGCTGTTCTCGGTCCACGGTGAAGACCTGCCGGTATTCCGTCTGCTGCGGCTGCGGGCACGGCGCATCCCCGCGATGATTGGTGATGCCAAGGACGTGCTGCTCAAGCTCTACGATGCCGATGCCGAGTACTCGGCTGATGCGCTCGAAGGGATTTACGACAGCCTGGAAAGGGTCAGCGCCAGGGTGCTCAAGCAGGAGGTGGACGACGAAGCCGCCGGCGCTGCGCTGGGCGCGATTGCCAAGGAGGAAGACCTCAATGGCCGCATCCGGCGCAACGTGATGGACACCCGGCGGGCGGTGAGCTTCATGATGCGCAGCCGCATGCTCAGCGCCGAGCAGTTCGAGGAGGCAAGGCAGATCCTGCGCGATATCGATTCGCTCGATTCGCACACTGCTTTTGTGTTCGACAAGATCAACTTCCTGATGGACGCCACGGTCGGTTTCATCAACATCAACCAGAACAAGGTCATCAAGATCTTCTCGGTGGCCAGCGTGGCGCTGCTGCCACCCACGTTGATTGCCAGCATCTACGGCATGAACTTCAAGTCCATGCCCGAGCTTGACCAGCCTTGGGGCTACCCGTTCGCACTGGCGTTGATGGTGGCGTCTGTGGCGGCGCCGTTCATCTATTTCCGCCGCAAGGGCTGGTTGCGCTGAGGCTGGACTGGGGACAGGACCTGCGTCCTGTCCCCAGCCAGCCGAAGGCTCTGCCCGCCTACGAGCGGGCAAGCTCCTGAGGCAGACCTGGAAGAGGCAGGACCTGCGTCCTGTCCCCAGCCAGCCGAAGGCTGTGCCCGCCTACGAGCGGGCAAGCTCCTGAGGCAGACCTGGAAGAGGCAGGACCTGCGTGCTGTCTGCCCAACCAGGCCAGCGCCACCCGCAGTTCAGGGCTGGTCAGTTTGCACGGCCGGCGGTTCCCTGCAAATGTCCAGGTCATGACGAGCCGCGCGCGCAGGTACCCGGCCTAGAATCCCGCCATCGATTCACGAAAGACAGCGATGCTTTACCCCGAACTCTTCAAGCAGCTCGAAGCCGTGCGTTGGAACATGGACAGCGACATCGCGTGGGCCAGCTTCGACGCCAGCCAGCTCAGCGATGCCCAGGCTCAGACCATCAAGATGAATGCCATCACCGAGTGGGCGGCGCTGCCGGCCACCGAAATGTTCCTGCGCGACAACCGCGATGACAGCGATTTTTCGGCTTTCATGAGTGTGTGGTTCTTCGAGGAGCAAAAGCACTCGCTGGTGCTGATGGAATACCTGCGCCGTTTCCGGCCCGAGTTGGTGCCCACCGAAGCCGAACTGCACGAGGTGCGCTTTGAGTTTGATCCGGCGCCGGCGCTGGAGACCTTGATGCTGCACTTTTGCGGTGAGATCCGCCTGAACCACTGGTATCGCCGTGCCGCCGAGTGGCACACCGAGCCGGTGATACGCCAGATCTACGAAACCCTGGCGCGCGACGAGGCTCGCCACGGCGGCGCCTACCTGCGCTACATGAAGCGCGCGCTGACGAAGTTCGGCGACGAGGCTCGTGCCGCCTTCGCCAAGGTCGGCGTGTTGATGGCCAGTGCGCGGCGCACCGCGCAGGCGCTGCACCCGACCAATCTGCATGTCAACCAGGCGCTGTTCCCGCGCGACACGGTGCAAAGCCGGCTGCCCGACCCGGCCTGGCTTGAACATTGGCTGGACCAGCAGATCCAGTTCGACAGCGTCTGGGAGAGCAAGGTCGTCGAGCGCATCCTGCACAACATGAGCCTGCTGATGGAGCGCAGCTTTGCCAGCGTGCAGGAGCTCAACCGCTACCGCAAGGAAGTGACGCTGCGGCTTGCCGCAGTCGCGCGGGACGCCGGCGCGCAAGCCGCCTGAGCGCGCAGCGTCCGCCGGGTCAGGCCGGCTTGGCGGCCATGCGAGCGGCGTCGGCCTTCTTGTCGGCATCCACCTTCTGCGCATGCGGGCGCGCGCCGACCACTGCGGCGTAGGCTTTCCAGTCGATGCCGGCGGCGGCCAGCATGTCCTCGCCCAGCACCTTCTTGGTGGCCAGTGCCACCAGCGGCAAGCTCACATAGGCCGCGCAGTCGGCCAGCGTGAAGCTGTTGCCCGCCACATAGGGCCCGAACTTGGCCAGGCGCTTGAACGCGGGGATGCTCTTGGCGAGCTGTTTGCGCACCCGATCCTGGGTTTCTTCGCTGACCGTGCCACCGAAGAACGCTTGCTTGTAGAGCTCGCGAGCGACCAGCTCAAGGTGCATTTCGATGAAGGTGCACAGTTCGCGAACCTTGGCGGCAGCGAACGGGTCGGCCGGGACCAAGGGCTGCGCGGGATAGGCCGCTTCCAGGTAGTCGTTGATCACCTGGCTCTCGCACAGCACACCCTGCTCGGTGCGGATGAACGGCACCTTGCCCAGCGGCGTCGCGCTGAGCACGGTCTCGGCGCTGGAGCCGGTCATCACCAGCTCCTCCTTGAACGGAATGCCTTTTTCCAGCAAGGCCAGCTTGACCTTGTTGTAGTAGTTCGAAACGCTGAAGCCGCAGAGCGTGATCATGGGAGGACTCCTCAAGTGGGTTGACCGGGATGAGTCTAGGCCAGCGAGCAACCGAGGGCCGGACGCCCAAGTGACAGCGCCTCAGCGCTGCGGTCGGTTGACCAGCGCGATGCCCGCCACCACCGCGGCGCAGGCCACGGCCAGCCGCAGCGTCAACGGCTCGCCGAGCAGCAGCACGCCGGCCAGCAGGCCGAACAGTGGCGTCAGCATCGTGAACGACGAGACCTGGGTCGCGGGGTAGTGACGCACCAGCCAGAACCACAGCAGGTAGCTGACGAAAGTGACGACCACGGTCTGGAAGGCCATCAGCAACAGCGGCTGCGCGCCCAGAGAACTTGGTGCTGGCCAGACCTCGCCCGCGGCCAGCGAGGCCGCCACCAGCAGCAGGCCCGACACGCCGAGCTGGTAGAACAAGGTCTGTTCGGGTGATGCACCTGCCAAGCGGCTGCCGCGGATGACCAGCGTGGTGCCGCCCCAGAGCAGCGCTGCCGCGATACCCAGCGCATCGCCCAGCCACTGGCGGTCGCCGCCGCCGGTGAGCCCTTCGGCAAAGGCCCAGGTCACGCCGCACAGCGCCGCTGCCAGACCCAGCAACTGCACCGCGCTGGGCCGTTCGGTCTTGGCCACCAGCGGCATGCCCAGAGCGACGACGAAGGGGGCTGCGTAGACGAACACGACCATGCGCGACGCGGTGGTGAACTGCAGGCCGACGAAGATGCAAGCGAACTCGAGTCCGAACAGCGCCCCGGCCAGCAAGCCGGCGCCCAGCGTGCCGTTGCGCGGCGACAGTGACAGCCCACGCCAGCGGGCCCACAGCGCGACCAGCAGCGCTGCGCCTAGCGATCGCACGCCGGCCTGGATCAGCGGGGGCACGTCGTGCAACGTGAGCTTGGTCGCGACATGGTTCAGACCCCAAAGCGCGCAGCACAGCAGCAAGCTGGCGATGGCCACGCCGTCGAGGCTTGTTCTTCGTTCAGTCATGGGGTCGATACTAACCAGCCGCGCCGCCGCCCGCTGGCTTGCCCACACGGCAAGCCAGCGCGCACAGCAAGCCGGCTGCGCTGCCGCTGGCGTGCGCCATCGGAGCAATCGCGATGTCCCAGCCTGCGACTGTTCGCAGCGGGCCTTCCCAAGGCGCTTCGAGCAGCAGCTTGAGCGCCAGCCCGGTCAGCATCGCCGCGCCTATGGCTTGGCGCTGGCCGCGCTCGCCGCGCAGCAGCTGCCAGCCGGCCACCGCGACGCCGGCATGCAGCAGACCCGACAGGCCCCCGTAGCTGCCGAGCGCGGGCTGCAGCAGCAGCGCCATGTGGCTGATCGGCCAGGCCAGCGCCCAGGCCAGCGCGGCGCGCCGGCCGCAGCCAGCCACCGTACCGAGGGCGGCGACCAGGGCCGTCCCCACCAAGTTGGCCACCAGGTGCAGGTCGCTCCAGTGAACCCAGGCGGCAGTCATGCACCGCCAGGGCTGCGTCCACGCAAGTTCGGGCTGCCAACGCAAGCCCGCCGGGTCTATCGCCAGCGCTGCCAGCGCGCCGCCTGCTGCCAGCGCGCTCAAGCCCCACCAGGCCAAACTGGGCGATGTGCGCAGCGCAGCCTTCAGCCGAAAACCGCGCGCCACAAGGCCAGCACTGCGGCGCGTTCTTTCGCCAGAGACTCGGGGTCGAACTGTGTCGGCCGCTCGTCTAGCCTTGCGCCGTGCTGGGCTCGACGTAGCTCGCGGTAGGCCGTGGCAGCAGCCTCGCCGATGCCAGCCGGCAGCAGTCCTTGCGCCTCGGTGCGCTGCAGCAGCGCGATATTGCCGGCGTTGTCGAGCAAGGTCGGGTGCGTTGAGGCCTCGGCCAGAACCAGAGCCTGTACCGCGAACTCAGCATCCATCATGCCGCCCGGGCTGTGTTTGACGTCGTACAGGTCGTGCTTGATCGGTCGCGCTGCGCGCACCTTGTCGCGCATCTCGAGGACTTCGCGTTTCAAGGCCGCTGCGTCGCGCGGCGCCGCCAGCACCTGGCGCCTCACTGCATCGAAGCGCAGTCCCAGGTCGGGCGAGCCAGCGCAAAACCGGGCCCGTGTCAGGGCCTGGTGTTCCCAGGTCCAGGCGGTGTTGCTGCCGCGTCCGACCTGGTAGCGTTCGAACGCGCTGATCGACGTGACAAGCAAGCCGGAATTGCCGTTCGGCCGCAATGCGGTATCGATGTCGAACAGCTCGCCTGCGGCGGTGCGCAGCGTCAGCCAGGTGATGAGTTTGCGTACGAAGTGGCCATAGACCTCCTGCGCCCGGTCAGGGTCGGGCTCGTCGGCATCGTCATAGAGGAAGACCACGTCGAGATCGCTGCCGTAGCCCAGTTCCTTGCCACCGAGTTTGCCGTACGCGACGACGGCGAATTGTGGCTGCTCACGGTGGTGCTGGCGCAGTCGCGGCCAAGCCCAGCGCATTGTGCAGTTCAGCGTCGCGTCGGCCAACGCCGACAAGTCATCAGCCACTTGTTCGACCGTTAGCAGGCCCTCGACGTCGCGCACCAGGGTGCGAAAGACCTCGGCATGGTGGGCATGGCGCAGCGTGTCGAGCAGCGCGTCCTCGTGGTCCTCGCCAGCGCGTCGCCAGGCGAGATGGCGCTCGTCGAGGTTGCGGGTGTACTCGGCGGCGTCGAAGCGCTCATGCAGCAGCCTGGGGTCGGCCAGCTCGTCGATCACGCCTGGGTGGCGCATCAGGTACTGCATCGGCCAGCGCGCAAGGCCCAACAGGCGCAGCAGCCTGCGCATCACCTCTGGCCGTTCGACCAGCAGCGCGATGTAGCTGTCGCGGCGCAGCAGGGGCTCGAGCCAGTCGATGAAGCGCAGCGCTGCGGCCTCGGTGCAGCCGTTGTCGGCCAGGCAGGCTGCTGCTCGCTCGACCAGCTTGCCCAGGCGCAGTCTGGCCTCGTCGCGCAGGCTCTGCACCCTCGGGTGAGCGCGCCAGACCCTCACCCGCTCGGCCAGCGCGACCGGCAGCTTGTCGAGCAGCGCGTCGCTGTCGATGGCCAATGGCGTCACGCCGCATTGCTTGCAGCCATTGCGCGCTTGGGTCGCAGGCGCTTGGCCTTCGTGCAACAAGGCATCGAACTCGGTGGCCACCAACTCGCGGATCTCGCACAGCTGGTCTAGTAGCTCGCTGGCTGAAGCCTGGCCACTCAGCCCTAGCGAGCGCGCGATCCAGGCCAGATCGGCATCGGCAGTCGGCAGCAAATGGGTTTGTTGGTCGTCGAGATACTGGATTCGGTGCTCGACTCGACGCAAGAAGTCATAGGCCTCGGCCAGCTTGACGGCGGTCTCGGGCTTCATCAGCCCGTGTGCTGCCAAGCGCTGCAGGCTGGTCAGCGTGGATCGGGTGCGGATCTCGGGGAACTGTCCGCCGCGCACCACCAGCAGCAGCTGGACGATGAACTCAATCTCGCGGATACCGCCGCGCGAGAGCTTCACGTCATTGGCGCGCTCGGGTCGACCTGCGGCACGGCGTTGGGCCTCTTCACGAATCTTGCGGTGCAACTGGCGCAGGCCCTCGAAGATGCCGTAGTCCAGGTAGCGCCGGTAAACAAAGGCCGTGACCAAGGCGCGCAGCGGCAGCGCCCGGCCAGATGCCACCGAGGCGTGCGGCGCGACGACCCGGCTCTTGAGCCAGGCGAACCGTTCCCACTCGCGGCCCTGGACCAGGAAATACTCCTCCAGCATCGCCAGGCTGACCACCGGCGGACCCGAGTTGCCATTCGGACGCAGTGCCAGGTCGACGCGGAAGACGAAACCGTCGTCAGTCGCGTCCCCGATCAACGCGTAAAGGCGCTTGGCGACGCCGCTGAAGTATTCGTGGGCGCTGACGCTGGATCGGGCGGTGCCCTGAGCTACTCCGGTGGTCTGGCCATCGTCTTCATAGACATAGATCAGGTCGATGTCGGACGACACGTTCAACTCGCGTGCGCCTAGCTTGCCCATGCCGATGATCCAGAAATCGATCAGCTGGCCTTGCTCATCCAAAGGCGGTCCGCTGCGTGCGTCCTCATCGGCGCGGGCGGCGGCCAGCGCGATTTCCAGCGTGACCTCGGCCAGCAGCGTCATCGTTCCGGTGACCTGATCCAGTGTCGCGGACTGCTCCACATCGAGCACGGCCAGGCGCTCGAGCACGAGCTGACGCAGCACCCGCAGGGCCGAGGCCAGCGGCCGGCCCTGCGCCTGAAGTTGCTGGGCCAGGTCGGTCAGCGTGGACGCATCGGGCAGGCCGGGTGGCAGCAGCTGCAGCTCGGCGGCGTAGCGCCGGCGCACACGCTGGACGAAGCGGCTGTGGTCGGCGCTGGCGCCGGAAGGGTCTGGCTTTGGCAGGTCTGCGGGCATGGTCGTGATCTGGCGCCGTGCTAGATTGAAGCGCCGCTACCATGCTTGTCGGCGGCTCCATGCGCGCCGATCTCATGTCTTGCCTGTTGGTCCCTGCGCCCCATCCATGCCCCTTTCGTCCATAGTCGCTGCTGTGCGCCGCACCGCCGGGCCAGCCTGGTCTGACCGGCGCCGGTATTGGCGTTCATCCTGGCGCGTTTCATGGCGTCTAGCGCTGGGATTGCTGGTGGCGGGATGGACCGGTCTGGTGTTGGCCTGGCTGACGCTGCATTGGTTGATTCTGCCCCGTCTTGACGAATGGCGTCCGATGATCGAGGCGCAGGCTGGTCGCGCGCTCGGGCATCCTGTGCAAATCGGCCAGATCGCGGTGCACAGCTCGGGCTGGGTGCCGTCTTTTGTGCTGCGCGATGTGGTGCTGCGCGATGCGCGGGGTCGCGAGGCTTTGCGGCTACCGCAGGTCTCTGCCGCGCTTTCGGTGCCGTCCTTGATGGGCTTGAGCCTGCGCTTCGAGCAATTGCTGATCGAGGACGCCCGGCTTGAGGTGCGCCGCGATGCCCAGGGGCACTGGCATGTGGCGGGGCTGGATGTGGACTCAACCGATGCTGCGGTGGACGGCAGCGCTGCGGCCGATTGGTTCTTCGAGCAGCATGAGGTGATCATCCGCGGCGGCTTGCTGCGCTGGGTCGATGAACAGCGTGAGGCACCGCCTTTGCAGTTGGCCGACGTGCTGCTGGTGGTGCGCAACCACGGGCGGCATCACGAACTCAGGCTTGACGCCACGCCGCCGGCAGACTGGGGCCAGCGTCTGAGCCTGCGGGCTCAGGTCCGCGGCCCCTTGCTGGCGCGCGCCGGAGACTGGCAGCAATGGAAGGGCATGCTGTACGCCGACCTGCCTCAGGTCGATGTCAATGGTCTGCGCCACCATGTCGATTTGCCAGTGGACCTGCAACAAGGCAAGGCCGCGCTGCGGGCTTGGGTTGACTGGGATCAGGGCCTGCCTCAAGCGCTGACCCTGGATGTTGCGCTGCGCCAGGTGTCTGTGCGGCTGGCGGGGGATCTGGCGCCGCTGGCTTTTGCCGAGCTCGGCGGGCGTTTTGTCGCGGAGCGCTCGAGCAGCGGCGTGAAGCTGGCGGTCGATCGATTGTCGTTTGCCACCGCCGACGGCCAGGTCTGGGCGCCGAGCCAGCTCGCGTTGCAGTGGCACCAAACCCAGGCCATGAAGCTTGACCAGGTCGCAGGCCACCATCCGGTGACCGGCGGCGAATTCAAGGCCGACCGTCTGGATCTGGCCGCGCTGGCTGACCTCGCCGAGCGCCTGCCGATAGGCACTGCGCTGCGCAGCCTGCTGCAACAACTCAACCCCGAAGGCCGGGTGCAGGCGCTGCAGGCGCGCTGGGACGGCCCGCTCGACGTCCCGGTGCGCTACAGCGTGCAGGCCCAGGTGCAAGGCCTGGCCATTGCCGCTGCCCCGTCGCCCGAGCCGGGCGGCATTGGCCGCCCAGGATGGCATGGCGCCGATCTGGACATCAGTGCCAGCGAGGCCGGCGGCCATGCAGACCTCAGCATGCGTGACGGCGCGATCGAGTTACCCGGCGTGTTCGAGCAGACCAGCGTGCGCTTGACGCACTTCTCCAGCCAGCTGGTCTGGCGCATCGAGCCTGTCAAGGCCGACACCAAGCTGGCGGGCAAGGGCGCTGTGGCGACGCTGGTCAGCCAGGCTGCGCCGCGGATCGAACTCAAGCTGCTCAATGCCCGTTTCGACAACGACGACGCGCGCGGAGCGCTCAATGCCACCTGGCGCAGCGGCGCGGGCAGTGGCTTTGGCAAAGGCGGCAGGCTGCCGGGCCTGCTTGAATTGAGCGGCACGCTGGCCGAAGGCCGGGCCAACCGCGTGGCGCGCTACTTGCCGTTGGGCATCGATGCGCAGACCCGCTCCTGGGTTCAGCGCGCAGTGCAGGGCGGCGAGCTCCGCAAAGTCAGCTATCGCGTCAAGGGCGACCTATGGGATTTCCCCTATGTCAACCGCCGCGATGGCGAGTTCCAGATCGCCGGTCAGGTGCAGGACCTGACACTCGCGCCTGTGCCGTCGGAGCTCGCGGTGGGTCAGCAAGCGGCCTGGGAAACGCCCTGGCCAGCGTTCTCGGGCGTCAGCGGCGAGCTGGTGTTCGATCGCAACTCGATGCAGTTTCAGCAGGCTCGCGGCAAGCTGTGGGGGCTGGAGCTGGCCGAGGTGCAAGGGCGAATCCGCGAGTTGTCGGCGAGTTCCTTGCTGGAGGTCGAAGGCCAGGTCCGCGGCCCGTTGCCCGATTTGCTGCGCTACCTCAACACCACGCCGCTCAGTGCCTGGACTGGCGACACACTGGCCCTGGCCAGCGTCAGCGGCAACGCCGAGCTCAAGCTGGGTTTGAACATCCCGCTCGCCCGACCCGCTGACACCTTGGTCAATGCGGTGCTGCAGTTGCCAGGCAACGACCTGCGCCTGCGGCCCGACCTGCCGCTGCTGCCCAATGCCCGCGGTCGGGTCGAAGCCACGCAAAAGAGCGTGCAAGTCACGGGATTGCGCACCCAACTGGTCGGCGGCGAGGCGCAGATCGACGGCGGCAGCCAAGCCGACGGTAGCCTGCGCTTCTCGATCGCGGGCCAGGCCAGCGCTGAGGGTTTGCGTCGTACGCCCGAGCTCGGCGCGGCCACGCAATGGGCCCAACGACTGCAAGGCCAGACAGCTTACCGAGCCCTGCTCGGGCTGCAACAGGGGCGGACAGAATGGCAGCTGTCGAGCATGCTGGGTGGCATGGCGATTGACCTGCCAGCACCGCTGGGCAAGTCCGCCGAGGGCAAGCTCGCGCTGCGCTTGGGCAGCACTTGGCAGGACCGGTCGCGTGGCGGCGCCCAGCGCGACTGGCTTCGGCTTGAGCTGGGTCCGCTGCAGGCCAGTGCGGTGCTCGAGCGCAGCCAGGGCGCGACCCGTGTGCTGCGCAGCGCGCTGGCTTACGACAGCGTGTTACCCGAACCGGTGGCGGGGGGTCGGGCAGTGCTGACGCTGGCGCGACTCGACCTCGACGCCTGGCGCGCGCAGGCCTGGCCAGGGGATTCGGCGCTGACCTTCGAAGCGCAGGGGTGGGTGCCGCACAGCGTGCAGCTCAAGACCGCCGAACTGCACGCTGGCGGGCGCAGGCTCAGCGGTGTGACGCTGGACTTGCAGCGATTGAGCAAGCCAGGCGAAGAGGGCTGGCGGATTCAAGGCATGGCCGACCAGACCGCCGGCAGCGTCGAATACCGTGAACCCCGAAGCATTGGCGCTGCCGGACGCATCAAGGCGCGCCTGTCGCACCTGTCGCTGCAACCGGTGGATGCCGACCGGGTCAGCGACTCGGTGGTTGGCCTGCTCGAACAGGCGCCCAGCAGCGTGCCTGCGCTCGACATCGAGATCGATGACTTCGAGCTGCGAGGCCACAAGCTCGGCAAGCTGGCGGTCGAGGCCGTCAATCGCTTGCCGGGAGGCGAGGCGGGTGGCTCGGGCGAGTGGCGTTTGAACCGCTTGCAGTTGGGCAACGCCGATGCACGCCTGACCGCCAGTGGCCAGTGGCAGGCCTCAGCTGTGGGTTCAGCGCGGCGCATGGCGCTCGACTTCAAGCTCGACATCGACGATGGCGGTGCGCTGCTGCAGCGATTGGGCCTGGGTCTCGCGCTCAAAGGCGGCAAAGGTCAGATCACGGGCTTGCTGGGCTGGGACGGCTCGCCGCTGGCGCCGGACCTGCCCAGCCTGAGCGGCAAGCTGGCACTGACGATCGACAACGCTCAGTTTCTCAAGGTCGATGCGGGCGCCGCCAGGCTACTGGGCGTGCTGAGCCTGCAGGCCTTGCCGCGGCGCTTGCTGCTGGACTTCCGCGATGTGTTCCAGGATGGCCTGGCCTTCGACCATATCACGGCCGACCTGCGCATCAGCCAGGGCGTCGCTTACACCGACAACCTGCGCCTGCGCAGCCTGCAGGCCGTGGTGCTGGCCGAAGGCAGCGCTGACATCGCGCGTGAAACCCAGAGCCTGCACGTGCTAGCGCTGCCCGAGCTCAACACCGCCAGCGCTTCGCTGGCCTATGCCGCGATCAACCCGGCGGTGGCGCTGGGTGCGTTTGTCGGCCAGTGGTTGCTGCGCGAACCGCTGCGCCAGCTCAGCGCGCGCGAGTTCCGCGTCAGCGGCGGCTGGGACGCGCCTCTGGTCGAACGGGTTGAGCGCAGGCTGCTGGAGCCCTTGCCTGCAGTGGCCGCTGACGCTGCGTCGGCCGCAGCCAAGCCCTGATCCCTGCCGTCGGGGGCGCGGCTTACGATGGTTGGTCGCAGGGACTTCAGCTGAACTTCAGGTCGCCGTACCAGGCTTCGCTGTGGGACTTGAGGTCATCGCTGTCGGTGAGCAGGCCGACGCTGAGGATACGGCCCGGCTCGCCACCGAAGACCCGCTGGTAGTCGTCGACCACGTTGCGCCGGTAGCGTTGCCATCGGTCTGTGTGGGCCGCGCCGCTCTCGACCACCAGGTAGCGGATTCGCCCGCTGCGCGGGTACTCGAACACGCTTTCGGGCGCTGCCTGGCCGTCCCAGACATACATCAGGGTTGCAAAAGGCAGGTCATGTCCGGTGAACAACTCGACCTGCTCTCGAAACAACATCTCGCGCAGCGTCAGGGTCGAGAGGTCGCCGTCGAAGGCCACGGCCACGCGTGCCGGGCAGTCGTCGAGTTCGTCGCTGGCCACCGTCGCTTCAACGGCGAACTGGTCGACCCGCCAATCCCATTCCAGCCAGGGCGTGGCGCGGGGATCGATGTCGACATCGCAGCGCAGACCCGAAGTTGATCGATCAGCCACAGCGTGCACGACCCGGCGACCTTCCTTGTCGACGAGCCGGTAGCGGGTGGCCGGGAGGTCTCGGCGCATCACCTGCTCGTGCCAGCCCTCGGGCAGCCCATGGTGCTGGCGCGCAGTCGAGAACCGCGCAACTTCTGCGGCCTGCAAGTCTCGTGGGCGCTTGACCAGATGGGTGCAGCCGCCCAGACCGGTGAGCCCGGCGAGCGCGGCCAAGCAGCAACGGCGACGGTCCAGCATGGCGCCGCTGGGGAAAGCGGCAGGTGGCGTGGTTTTCAAGAGGATGTCCGTGGCCAGGCACCGGTCCCTGCGCGGCCTTGAAAGGCGTGGTGCGTTGCGCCGGAACTTGCGTTTCCATTCTGACATCGCCGAGGCCGGTTTCGTTTGACGCCACTGCCCGTGCTGGGGCAAAGCCTGTAGAGTTGGCGCCGTCAACCATCAGCAGGAGCTCTCCATGGCCACAGCACCCAACACCAAGATAGACATCAAGGCCATCGCCAATGACAGCGGTGTGGCCGTCGAGGCTTACGACACCTACGACAGCGACGAGGAGACCTTGGCTGCGGCACACCGGTTTGCCGCCGGCATCGTTGAACGATTGGCGGTGATCTGCGAGACCCAGTCTGGCGCCAAGCTGCTCGACGCCGCGGCGCTGCGCCGAATTGCCAAATCGCTGTTGCCGGGTTGAAGGCGGCCTGCGCGAGGACATGACCAACTCACGCGGCGCGCCCTGCGTCGAGCAGCACAGCATTGCACTGTCAGTCGACAGGCTGAGGGCCAGCGGCGCCGCGGACAGTCCGCTTAGCGCCGGCCGAACATCATCTGCCGGGCCAGCGCCGATTTCAGCGCCGGCATCGCCTGCAGCGCCGCCAGCCCCAGGCCGCGGGCCGCCGGCAATCCCGGCCAGCGCCAGGTGAAGCTGCGGGCCAGAAAGTCGGTCGCGGCGATCATGCCCCAGCGGTCCGGCCCGCGCGCCCACTCGAGCCGTCGCAGCAACGCGCCCAGGTCAGCAGCTTGGGCGTGGCGCAGCGCCTGCACCAACTCGACCGCGTCGCGCAAGCCCAGGTTCAGACCCTGCCCGGCCACAGGATGAAGGGTTTGCGCGGCGTTGCCGATGCGAACGATCGCGCCGTCGACCAGCTTGCGTTCAGCGTTCAGGCCGAGCGCAAAGCGCTTGAGCGGCGAGATCGTCAACACCTGTCCGGCTTGCTCGGGCAGCAATTGGTTCAACACGGCGATTCGTTGGGTGTCTGTCAAGGCCGCCACCGTGTCGTGGTCCGGGTCCTGCTCGCTCGTCACGCACCAGACCATAGACGCGCGGGCTGCGCCGTCGGCAGCAGCACGCAGTGGCAACAGCGCCAACGGTCCCTCCCGGGTGAAGCGCTCGATCGCCAGCCCCGGCGTGGCGCCGGCGAGCGTGACCGTGCCGACCCAGGCGGTCTGGCGGTAGTCGTGGGTCACGGCTTTGCGAGCCTGATCGGCAAACACACCGCCTTCAGCCACCACCGCCAGGTCGAAGCGCTCGGCGATGCCGGCGTCGACCTCGACACCGGCATCGTCAGCGAGCTTGCGCACCTCGGCCACCGGTTGGCCAAAACGACTGTGCAGTCGATGCGGCGAGCGCATTTCGGCGGCCTGCCAGGCCTGTTGCAGGCAGCTGACCAGCGCGCCGTAGCTCAGCACCGCACCCAGCATGCTCACGCCCTCGTCCTTGGCCCGCAGGTGCACCATCCCAGGACCCCAGGGCAGGTTCAAGGTCGGTGGCGCTTGCGACACCAGCACCTCGGTGATCGGCTGGGCGGCCTCGACTGGCCAGGTGCCCAGGCGCTGCAAGGTCTGCACGCTCCCCAGCGCCAGCGCCAGCGTGCGCGGGTCGGCCGAGATGTCCTGGTCAGCCGCGCGGGCATCGAACAGCGAGATGTCGGCATTAGGCAACCATCGGGCCGCTTGCAGTGCCAGCGCCAAGCCGGCCGGGCCGGCACCGATCACCGCAATCTTCCAGGGGCTTGCGCCAGCTTGGGTCAAGACAGCATCCTCTTGCGAAATTTCGGGGTCTGCATGCCTGGTCTCAGGCGCTGGCCGCCACAGGCCAGGCGGCGTTGAGTGCTGTGAGTTGGCCGGGGGTGCCCAGGTTGTGCCATGGGCCTGCCAGCTGTTCGCCACCAAGCCGGCCCGCTTGCGCGCTGGCAAACAGCAGTGGCCCCAGCGGCGCGCGCTCGCCATTGGCAAGACCAGCCACCAGCGAGCCCCGAACCAGAGCCAGGTTGGCGTAGGTCATGGGTCTGGCCAGCGGCGGGTCCGGACGCCGTACCCGGTCGCCGTCCAGTGCAAAGTCGCCGGCAGCGTTGAAATCAGGGTTGGCCACCAGCCACAGGTGGGCATCGTCGCGGCCGCGGGCAAAGCGCTGCGCCCGGGCCGCATCGAAACCGAAGCCGCGCGCGACGATGTCGCCAGACAGCAGCCAGAAGCAGTCGCCCAGCAGCGGCAGCGCTTTGCGGATGCCGCCCGCGGTCTCGAGCGCGCCGCCGTGGTCGCGGCCTTCCATTGAGTAATGCAGTCGCAGGCCCCAGCGGCTGCCGTCGCCCAGCGCAGCGGGAAACCGTTGCTCTAGCCAGGCGGTGTTGATCACCACCTCGCGAACACCCGCGGCCGCCAGCGCCAGCAGATGCCACTCGATGATCGGTTTGCCGCCGACCTTCAGCAGCGGCTTGGGGGTCTGGTCGCTGAGCGGGCGCATGCGCTCGCCTCGACCCGCGGCCAGGATCAGGGCTTTGAGCTGGGTTTGCGGCGGCATCGCGCGAGTTTAGGCCGCGCCGCCCGCTGTCCAGGCATGGCTTCAGCCCAAGCCTATCGGCGCCGGGGCACTCATCACGATCTTGCGGAACAGCGGCCGGTACACATCGTCCGCTGCGTGGCCGGCCAGCGGATCACGGTTGGCGCCGAAAGCCTCGTCTAACGCCGACCAGTCGGCCTCGCTGAAATGCGTTCGCGCTGCGGGCAGCACTTCGCTTTCCTCGATCGCCATGTGGCTGAGGTAGGCGTCGACATAGCGGTCCATGGCCACCTCAAAGTCTTGCCGGCGTGGTTCGCCCAGCACCTCGTAGGCCAGCAGCGCATGCTCCAGCAAGCGGATCGAGGCCTCGCCGTGTTCGTGGTCAGCGTCGAGCCGGTCTAGCGTGGCACCCAGTTGCGGGCAGCGCAGGCGCAGGCGCGGAAACAGCAGCGCGCTTTCCTTGGGATGGTGTTGCTTTTCGGGGAACTCATCGACGTAGAACAGCATCGCCCGCAGCACGCCGAAGTCGGGTGGATGCTTTTCGCGATGAGCCTGTGCCACCAGCAGGCTCATCGAGCGCAGCATCGCAGCCAGGGCTTGGTGTTCGTCGTGGATCACGCTCAGCGCGAGGTGTCGCATGGTCGGGGCCGTGGATGAAGACGGTCAGAGCGTGTCGCTGACAGCTCGATTTTCTCTTGCGCAAGATCAAGACCAATGCAGCGCTGCCGTTCAATCCCCTCGGCCTGCCCTGCCGGCCGCAGTGCCTGCGGCCGTTAAAATCTTCCGCTTTGCCGCCCTACCGATTCACTTCCAACGCCTCAGGGCACAGCGCATGGCCACCTCGAAGAACCAAGACACCACCTTGATGGCCAACGCGGTCCGCGCGTTGGCGATGGACGCGGTCCAGCAGGCCAACTCTGGCCACCCTGGCGCGCCCATGGGCATGGCCGAGATCGCAGTGGCGCTGTGGGGCCGGCATCTGTCGCACAACCCGGCCAACCCGCAGTGGGAAAACCGCGACCGCTTCGTGCTGAGCAACGGCCATGCCTCGATGCTGGTCTACGCGCTGCTGCACCTGACCGGCTACGACCTCGCGTTGTCAGAGCTGCGCAACTTCCGCAAGCTGCACAGCAAGACGCCAGGTCACCCCGAGGTCGGCGTGACGCCAGGCATCGAGACCACCACCGGGCCCTTGGGCCAGGGCCTGACCAACGCGGTCGGCATGGCGCTGGCCGAAAAACTGCTGGCGGCCGAGTTCAACCGCCCTGGCCACAACGTGGTCGACCACCGCACCTACGCTTTCATGGGCGACGGCTGCTTGATGGAGGGCATCAGCCACGAAGCCTGCGCGCTGGCCGGGGCTTGGAAGCTCAACAAGCTGGTTGCGCTCTACGACGACAACGGCATCTCGATCGACGGCCCGGTCAAGCCCTGGTATGTCGACGACGTGGCCAAGCGCTTTGAGGCCTATGGTTGGAACGTGATCGGCCCGCTTGACGGCCATGATGTGGCGGCAGTCGACGCTGCGCTGACCCAAGCCAGAGCCTCGGCGACCCAACCCACGCTGCTGATCTGCAAGACCACCATCGGCAAGGGTTCGCCCAACCGCGCCGGCACGGCCAAGGCTCACGGCGAGGCCCTGGGTGAGCTCGAGATCAAGCTGACCCGCGAAGCGCTGGATTGGCCGCATGAGCCCTTCGTGATTCCCGAGGCCGCCTACGCCGCCTGGGACGGCAAGCGTGCCGGCGAGGCCGCGCAAGCGCGCTGGACCAAGGCTTTTTCCGCTTACAAGGTCAAGCATCCGGCGCTGGCTGCCGAACTGGCGCGCCGCCTCAGCGGTGACCTGCCTGCCGGTTTTGCGCAAGCGGTGGTCGACGCGGCAGTGGCCGCCCACAGTGCTGCGCAGACGGTTGCGAGCCGCAAGTCCAGCCAGAACGCGCTCGAGGCCTTCACCGCTGCGCTGCCCGAGTTGCTCGGCGGGTCGGCCGACCTGACCGGCTCCAACCTGACCAACACGGCGCACACCCCGTCGCTGCGTTTCGGCAGCGACGGCGCGAGCAATGGTGGGCGCCACATCAACTACGGCGTGCGCGAGTTCGGCATGGCCGCGATCATGAACGGCGTTGCGCTGCACGGCGGTTTCATCCCCTATGGCGGCACTTTCCTGACCTTCTCCGACTACAGCCGCAACGCGATCCGGATGGCCGCGCTGATGAAGACCAGGGTGATCCATGTCTTCACCCACGACTCGATCGGCCTGGGCGAGGACGGCCCGACGCACCAAAGCGTTGAGCATGCGGCCAGCCTGCGGCTGATCCCTGGGCTCGATGTCTGGCGCCCAGCCGACAGCGCCGAGACCACCGTGGCCTGGGGCGTGGCAATCCAGAGCCGGCAGCGGCCTAGCGCGTTGCTGCTGAGCCGACAGAACCTGCCCTACCTGCCCAAAGCCGGCCTTGAGGACATCGCCAAAGGCGCTTACGTGCTGGCCGAGCCCAGCGAAGTCGGCCTGAACAAGAAGCCCCAGGCGGTGATCATCGCCACCGGCAGCGAGGTTGCGCTGGCGTTGCATGCCCAGGCGGCGCTGGCCAGCTTGAAGATCGCGGTGCGGGTGGTGTCTATGCCCAGCACCAGCGTGTTCGACCGCCAGAGCCTGGCCTACAAGACCAGCGTGTTGCCGGACAAGCTGCCGAGGGTCGCGATCGAAGCCGGCGTGACCGACGGTTGGTGGAAATACGGTTGCGCTGCCGTTCTCGGCATCGACAGCTATGGCGAGAGCGCGCCTGCGCCGCAGCTGTTCAAGCATTTCGGCCTGACTGCCGAAGACCTGGCCAATACCGTGCGGCAAGTCCTCGGCAAGTAGGGCCCTTCGCGGCAGCATATGCCGCCCACTTTGTTTGCAACCCAGGAGATTGAAGCGATGACCATCAAGATCGGTATCAACGGCTTCGGCCGCATCGGGCGCATGGTGTTCCGTGCTGCTGCGCAAAACTTCGCCGACATCGAAGTCGTCGGCATCAACGACTTGCTCGAACCCGACTACCTCGCTTACATGCTGCAGTACGACAGCGTGCATGGCCGCTTCAAGGGCGAGGTCTCGGTCGACGGCAACACGCTGATCGTCAACGGCAAGCGCATCCGCCTGACCGCGGTCAAGGACCCGGCCGACCTGGCCTGGGGTGCGATCGGTGCTGACATCGTGGTCGAGGCCACCGGCCTGTTCCTGACCAAGGAGAGCGGTGAAAAACATCTGGCCGCTGGCGCGCGCAAGGTTGTGATGTCGGCGCCGTCCAAGGACGACACGCCGATGTTCGTCTTCGGCGTCAACGACAAGACCTACGCCGGCCAGGCCATCATCAGCAACGCCTCGTGCACGACCAACTGTCTGGCGCCAGTGGCCAAGGTGCTGAACGATAACTTCGGCATCAAGCGCGGTCTGATGACCACGGTGCACGCCGCCACCGCGACGCAAAAGACCGTTGACAGCCCGAGCAACAAGGATTGGCGCGGCGGCCGCGGCATCCTCGAGAACATCATCCCGAGCTCGACCGGTGCGGCCAAGGCGGTTGGCGTGGTGATCCCGGAGTTGAACAAGAAGCTCACCGGCATGTCCTTCCGCGTCCCGACCTCCGATGTCTCGGTGATCGACCTGACCGTCGAGCTGAACAAGGAAGCCAGCTACGAAGAGATCTGCGCGGCCATGAAAGCCGCCAGCGAAGGCAGCATGAAGGGCGTGCTCGGTTACACCACCGACAAGGTGGTCTCGACCGACTTCCGTGGCGAGCCGATGACCTCGGTGTTCGACGCCGACGCCGGTATCGCGCTTGACAAGACCTTCATCAAGGTCATCGCCTGGTACGACAACGAGTGGGGCTACTCGAACAAGGTGCTGGAGATGGTTCGGGTGATCGCCTGATCATCTTGACAATCCCGGCATAGCATTCGGTTATCGCCGGAGGCTGCATCGGTCTTCAATAGGGTGCGCTGGCGATGGTTTCGGGAACGATCAAACAGCTGGCTGTCGGGTGGCTGGCGCTGCTGCTGATCGCGTTGATGCCTGGCGCGGCATTCAGTGAGCGCGGGCCGGTGCCGCGCAGCGCCGCGCCGGTCGCAGAGGATCACAGCAGCGCGCGTGTGATCGTCAAGTTCCGCCGTGGCAGTGCACTGGCGCGGTCAGGCGTCGCCTCAGGTCGAGCCCAGCATGCTGGTCCTCTGGGCAAGCGCCTGTCGCTGCCATTGACCGACGGTCGGCCGCTGGGACCGCATGCCCAGGGCCTGCGAGGACGGGGCCTGTCGTCGGCGCAGCTCGCTGCTCGGATGGCGGCGCAGCCCGATGTCGAGTGGGCGGTGGTCGATCAGCGCCGGCACATCCATGCGGTGCAGCCGAACGACCCCTATTACGCCGCCAACCAAACCGGCATCACGCCGTTGGTGGGCCAGTGGTACCTGCGGGCGCCCGACAACACCATGGTCTCGGCGATCAATGCTGAGGCAGCCTGGGCGATGACGCTCGGTTCGCCCGCGATCACCGTGGCGGTGCTCGACACCGGCGTGCGCTTCGACCATCCTGACCTGGCTGGCAAGCTGTGGCCGGGCTACGATTTCGTCAGCGATGCCGGGACAGGCAACGACGGCGGCGGCCGCGATGCCGACGCCAGCGATCCGGGTGACTGGACCACCTCTGCGGATGGTTGCGGCGGGTCGTCTCCCAGCAGCTGGCATGGCACCGAAACCGCCGGCCTGATCGGCGCGGCCACCGACAACGGCATCGGCATGGCCGGCGTCGGTCGCAAGGTGATGCTGTTGCCAGTGCGGGTGCTGGGCAAATGCGGCGGCTACGACTCCGACATTCAGGCCGCAATGCTGTGGTCTGCCGGGCTGAGCAGCGACCCGGTGGTCAATCCGCACCCGGCCCAGGTCATCAACCTGAGCCTGGGCTCGACCGGCAGTTGTGGACCAGACTATCAATCCATCATGTCGCAGTTGGTGGCAGCCCGCGTCACGGTGGTTGTGGCTGCCGGCAACGAGACCGGCCTTGCCGTCAACACGCCGGCCAATTGCCCCGGGGCGATCGCGGTCGCCGGCTTGCGCCATGCCGGCACCAAGGTCGGTTATTCCAGCATCGGGCCCGAGGTCGCGATCGCCGCGCCGGCGGGTAACTGCGTCAACACCGCCAGCGGGTCGCCCTGCCTTTATTCGTTGCTGACCACCAACAACGCCGGCACCAATTCGCCTGGCGCCAACGGCTACAGCGACAGCTACACCATCACGGTGGGCACCAGCTTTGCCGCGCCGCTGGTGGCTGGCACGGCGGCGCTGATGCTGTCGGTCGACCCGACGCTGACATCGGCGCAGGTCAAGACCGCTTTGCAAGCCACGGCGCGGACATTTCCGACCATCGGTGGGGCCGATGCCGCGGTGCGGGCCTGCAAAGCGCCCAGCAATACCGAGCAGCTCGAGTGTTACTGCACCACCAAGACCTGTGGCGCCGGCATGCTGGATGCGGGTGCAGCGGTGGCGCGGGCTCAGGCCTCGCCCTTGCAGCCCACCGCAGTCATCGCGCTGGCCACCGCTGCGGCCACTGTTGGCGACCCGGTCACGCTCAACGGCAGCGCATCATCGGCCGCCGCCGGCCGCTCGATCGCTGGCTTCCAGTGGGCCATCGCCAGCGGCGCCGGGCTGGCAAGTTTCACTGGCGCGACCGACGGCAGCAGCGTCACGCTGGCGACCACGGCTGCAGGCACGGTGGTCATCAGCCTGACGGTCACCGACAGTGCTGGCGGCACGCGAACGGCGACCCAGTCGATCAATATCGCGGCGGCGCCGGTGGCGGCGATTGCGCCGGCCAACGTCAACGCCACGGTGGGCGCGACCGTGGCTCTGAACGGCAGCGGCTCGTCCGCCGCAACCGGCCGCTCGATCGTCGCTTACCAATGGACGCTTATCAGCGGCAGCGCGATCGCGGCCTTCAGCGGCGCGACCAACTCCAGCAGTGCGACGCTGGTCACCAGTGCTGCGGGTACGGTGGTGGTCAGCCTGACGGTGACCGATAGCGCGGGGGCGGTTCGCAGCGCCACGCAGACGATCAACGTCGCAGCGGCGCCAACGGCAGCGATTGCGCTGTCCGCCGCGATACCCACTGCCGGGTCAGCGGTCTCGCTCAGCGGCGCTGCGTCATCGGCGGCTGCCGGCCGCACGATCATCGGCTACCAATGGGCGATCATCAGCGGTGCCAGTTTGGCGAGCTTCACCGGCGCGAGTAACACCGCCACGGCGGTGTTGGCGACCAGCGCAGCCGGCACGGTGGTCGTCAGCCTGACGGTCACCGACAGTGCCGGTGGGGTCCGCACCAGCACCCAGACCATCGATGTGGTGGCTGCGCCGACTGCCTTGATCACAATGTCAGCGACTGTGCCGGTGGCTGGCGCCAGCGTCACGTTGGACGCCGGCGCGTCGTTGGCGGGTGCAGGCCGCAGCATTGCGGCCTACCAATGGACCATCGCCAGCGGTGCCGGATTGGCGAGTTTCAGTGGCCCGACAACGGGCAAGACCGCGACCTTGGCGACCACGGCGGACGGCACCGTGGTGGTCAGCCTGACCGTGACCGACAGCGGGGGCGCGAGCAGCAGCGCCAGCCGGTCGATTTCGATCGTGTTGCCAGCACTGGTCCAGCAGGCCGTCAACCTGCAAGATGCGATGGCGATCCTCAGATTGATTGTTGGCCTTGACGTGAACAGTGGCGGGCAGAGCGTCACGCCTTATCAGCTGTTTGCCGCCGACTTCGACGGCAACGGCAAGATCGAGTTGGCCGATGCGATCGGTGTTTTGAAGCGAGTCGTCGGACTGGATTCACCAAGCCCCCAGTGGTTGTTCTTCAACGCCTCAGGCAGCGGGCCAGTCGTTGCCGACAAGCTCAATCCCGGCCAGACGCCCGCGTTGAAGGCCGACATCGGCAGTTCAGCGGCGGCCAACGTCGGCCTGGTCGCCGTGCTGCGAGGCGATGTGGTGGGCAGCCAACTGAGTCATGCCTGGTCCTTGGACACGAGGCCTGCGGGCAGCGTTGCCGTGTTGAAGGACTCGACCGCGGCCAAGGCGGTCTTGACGGTCGATCTGGTCGGCGACTATGGGCTGACGCTAAGCGTGACTGACGCCAGTTCGAACAGTGCCAGCGCGACAGCCACATTGACGGCCGCAGTCTCCAACACGGGGCCCTTGTCGAGCGCCGGACTTACCCGGAGCTTTGCGCTGGGCAGTGTCTCGACGATGGATGCGCCCGGTGACGTGGTCAACCCGCCGCCCAACGGGGGTGGCGCACTGGGCCTGGGCTGGTTGATCGGGCTCGCTGTCGCGGTGGGCTTGCTGGCGCGGCGCCGCAGCTGACCGAGTTCTCAGCATCCCCTGCGGGCGCTCTTTCAGCGCTTGGCCGCGGACGATGGCGCAGCCGGCTTGGCTTGCGGCGAAGCAGTGCTGGCGTTGGCGTTCTCGGCGCTCGCCGCAGGCTTGCCGGAGTTGGAGGCCTCGGCGACATTGGCCGGCGACGCGCAATTCACGAAACCAGGTCCCACGGGCATCGGCAAGCCGGCCAGCCTCGCCCTTGTTGCAGCGTCAGGGGCGCCGAATCTGATCATGGTGTGGGCCGGGCGCAGCATGATGACTTTTGCGCTGGTCACGCCGCGCTGCATCAGCCAGGCCAGCGCGGCGTCGGCTGAGCGCTTGTCGTCGAAGCGGCCCAGGTTCAATCCCGGCTGCAGGTCGGCGGCGTCGCTGATGGTCTCAGCCTCGACTTTCCGGCGTCTGAGCTCTTCACGCTTGCGTTGCAAGATTTCGGGGTCGGTGTAGCGGCCCATGTAGACCATGAAAACACCGCTGACCTCGTTCTTGCGGGTCTGCCAACTGCCGGCCGCCACGCCGGCATCGCGCAGGGTCCGCTCGGCGGCATCGGCATCGGCATCGTTGAAGGGCCCGGCTTCCAGGCAGGCCGCCGCGGCAGCCTGGGCAGCGGTCTCGGCTGCCGATGCGGCGGCAGCCGCCAGCGCCGCGCTCGCCGCCTGGGGCGACAGGATTTGTACCGCGCCCGGGTCAACCTGGCGCTGCAAGCGTTGAGGCTCGCGCTGCGTCTGTGCGCCCGTCGCGCCGTCGCTGAGCAGGTCGAACCCGCCGAACAGCGTTGCCGACAACAGCAGCGCGTTGGCCAGCAGCAGAACCAGCGCGACGATTCTCAACACGATCGCTCCTCGGTCTTGACACCGCGCTCGGCGTCGGGTTCGGGGCGCAGGCTGACTTCGCCACTGCGCACTGGCCAGCGCAAGGTTTCGCCCGCGCTGCCAGCCACCTGCAACCACAGCGTGCCGCTGTCGTCAACACCGTCGGCCACGCCGCGCGGCAAATCGGGCAAGGTGGTGGTGACGGCGCGGCCTGCCAACAGGTCGCGCTCGGCGAAGCGCTGGCGCAGCGGTGCGAAACCCGAACGCTCGAAGTCTTGCAATGCGCGCACCAGCGGCCCCGCCACCAGTGCCAGCACCGTCGCAGCACTCAGGCCGAGGCCCAACTCCTCCACGCATCCATAGCCCCAGCTCGGGGCGTCCACAGGCTGGGCGACCAGGTTCAGGCCCACGCCGACCACGGCGACGCGTTGCTTGCCAATTTGCACGGTCTCGATCAGGATGCCGCCGAGCTTGCGGCCGATCGCTGGCCCGGCACCGGGTTCGCGCAGCAGCAAATCATTCGGCCATTTGATGCCCAGTCGGGTCGGCTGGCCAACTCGCGGTGGGTCGATGGCGTCGGTTAGCGCCAAGCCAACCGCCAGTGACAGGCCCGACCAGTCTGCGGGCGCCAGCGCCAGCGCCAGCGAGAAAGTCAGCGATGCGCCGGCGCTTGATTGCCAGCACTTGCCCTGGCGGCCACGGCCCTGCGTCTGCTGCTCGGCCACCAACAGGCAGGGCTGGATCTGGCCTGGAGATCGCTTGGCGCGCGCCAGTAACTCGGTGTTGGTTGATCCGATGCTGGCGACCACCTCGACCGTCAAACCGGGCAACAGCGGGTCCAACTGCTGGCGCAGCGCCTCGGTGGCCCAGGCCCATTCGCCTGCGGCGGCGACCGTCTCGTCAGGCCTTTGCAGCACGTTGGTTGCGCTTGGGCGCGAGCATGCTGCCACGGCAGTTCTTGGCGCCACAGCGGCATTCAAAGCGTTTCTTCAGCGCCGGGGTATGGCGCTCTTCGATCACCAGGCCGTAGTCGAAGAAGATCTCTTCACCGACCGCGATGTCGCGCAGCGCCAGCAGGTAGACCCGGCCGGTCTCGTCCTCGGCCTCGCAGTTGGGTGCGCAGGAGTGGTTGATCCACATCGAGTCGTTGCCGCCGACCTTGCCGTCGATCACCAGCTCTTCGTCGAGGTGAAAGTAGAAGGTGTGGTCGGGCTGGCTCGGGTCATGGGGGTGGCGGCGCAGCGCCTCGGGCCAGGTGATCACCTCGCCGGTGTACTCGATGAAGTTCTCGCCCTTGCGGATGGGCTGTAGCGCGAAGACGCCCTTGCCGTGAACCCCGCTTTTGCGCACCTGCAGCTTGCGGCTTGGGTGGCTGGTGACCGTCTTGCTCGCCTGCGGGGTATTGGCAGCGGCGACGGCAGACTTGCGGGCGGTGGCTGGCACGGCGGCTTTCATTGGGTAAAGTGGTTCCATGGGCGCGTGCGTGCACACCTGTGCAAGCGCGCGCGAGGTCAGCGGAGGATTGTAGGCATGCCCTACAGTGCGCCCCAAAGGATTCGATCAAACACATGAGCAAGACACTCATCATTGCCGAGAAGCCCAGCGTGGCACAGGACATCGTCCGCGCGCTGACACCGACGGCTGGCAAGTTCGAAAAACACGAAGACCATTTCGAGAGCGAGCTCTATGTCGTGAGCTCGGCGGTCGGCCATCTGGTGGAAATCAAGGCGCCGGACGAGTACGACGTCAAGCGCGGCAAGTGGAGCTTCGCCAACCTGCCGGTGGTGCCACCGCACTTCGACCTGGCGCCTATCGACAAGGCCAAGAGCCGCTTGACCGCGCTGGTGCGGCTGGTCAAGCGCAAGGACGTGACCGCGCTGATCAACGCCTGCGACGCGGGCCGAGAGGGTGAGCTGATCTTCCGGCTGATCGTGCAGTACGCCGACAACCTCAAGACCCCGCTGGCCAAGCCGATCCGTCGCCTGTGGCTGCAGAGCATGACGCCGCAGGCGATCCGCGACGGCTTCGACCACTTGCGCAGCGACAAGCAGATGCTGGGACTGGCCGACGCCGCGCGCAGCCGCAGCGAGGCCGACTGGCTGGTCGGCATCAACGGCACGCGGGCAATGACGGCCTTCAACTCGCGCGACGGCGGTTTCTTCTTGACCACCGTGGGCCGGGTGCAGACGCCCACGCTGTCGATCATGGTCGAGCGCGAGGAAAAAATCCGCAAACATGTCTCGAGAGACTACTGGGAGATCAAGGCCGGTTTCGAGGCAGCTGCCGGCAGCTACGAAGGCAAGTGGTTCGACCCCAAGTTCAAGAAGGGCGCGGCGCCCGGTGAAGACAAAGACGCGCTGCCCGACCCGGATCGCCGCGCGGACCGGCTTTGGAACGAGCGTGACGCCAACCTGATCCGCGATGCGGTGCTGGGCAAGACCGGCACGGTGACCGAAGAGGCCAAGCCCAGCAGTTCGGCCAGCCCGCTGCTCTACGACCTGACCACGCTGCAGCGCGAGGCCAACAGCCGTTTCGGTTTCTCGGCCAAGACCACGCTTGGACTGGCCCAGGCGCTGTACGAGAAGCACAAGGTACTGACCTACCCGCGGACCGACTCGCGCGCGCTACCCGAAGACTACGTTGCCACGGTCAAGCAGACCTTCGAGATGATCGCCGGCGAGGACATGCCCGGGCCGTTGCGCGAGCTCGCCCAGCATGCGCGCAAGGGCCTGAAAGACGGATACATCAAGCCGACCAAGCGTGTCTTCGACAACACCAAGGTGTCGGACCACTTCGCGATCATCCCGACGCTGCTCGCACCCAAGAGCCTGACCGAGATCGAGGCCAAGCTCTACGACATGGTGGTCAAGCGCTTCATTGCGGTGTTCTACCCCTCGGCAGAGTTCATGGTCACCACCCGCATCACGCAGGTCGAGGGCCATCACTTCCAGACCAACGGCAAGGTGCTGGTCAACCCGGGCTGGCTCGCGGTCTACGGCAAGGAAGCCCAGGACGAGGACGCCAACCTGGTGCCCGTCAGCCCCAACGAGGCGGTGGTCAACGAACATGTGGCCGTCAACGCGCTCAAGACCAAACCGCCGGCGCGCTACACCGAGGCGACCCTGCTCAGCGCGATGGAGGGAGCGGGCAAGCTGATCGACGACGACGAGCTGCGCGAGGCGATGGCCGAAAAAGGCCTGGGCACGCCAGCCACGCGGGCCCAGGTGATCGAGGGCCTGATCGCCGAGAAGTACATCCTGCGCGAGGGCCGCGAGCTCTGCCCCACGGCCAAGGCTTTCCAGCTGATGACCTTGTTGCGTGGCCTGGATGTCGAAGACCTGACGCGGCCCGATCTGACCGGCAATTGGGAGCACCAGCTCGCCGAGATGGAGCAGGGCCGGTTGTCGCGCCAGGCTTTCATGACCGACATCGCGGCGATGGCCGAGCGCATCGTGCGCAAGGCCAAAGAGTACGACCGCGACACCATCCCGGGCGATTACGCGACGCTGGCAGCGCCTTGCCCGAACTGCGGCGGCGTCGTCAAGGAGAACTACCGGCGCTTCACCTGCATCGGTGCCGATGGCGCGAGCTTGAGCCCTGGCATCGAAAACACCGGGGGCTGCGGATTTTCAATGACCAAGATCCCCGCCGGCCGCAGCTTTGAGCTGCGCGAGGTCGAGGCCTTTTTGTCCGACCACAAGATCGGGCCGCTGGAGGGTTTTCGCTCCAAGGCGGGCTGGCCCTTCAGCGCCGAGTTGAAATTGGTGCGCGACGAGGAGATCAAGAACTGGAAGCTTGAGTTCGACTTCGGCGACGATGCCAAGGGCGCCGATGGCGAGGCCGTGGAGATCGATTTCACGGGTCAGCCGTCGATGGGCGTGTGCCCCAAATGCAAAGCCCATGTCTACGAGCATGGCGCCAACTACGCCTGCCAACATGCCGTCAGCGCGCCGGTGACTTGCGACTTCAAGACCGGCAAGATCATCCTGACCCAGCCTGTGTCGCATGAGCAGGTGACCAAGCTGCTGGCCATTGGCAAGACCGATCTGCTCGACGGCTTTGTCTCGAACCGCACCAAGCGCAAGTTCAAGGCGATGCTGGTGTGGGACGAGAAAGAGGGCAAGGTGGGCTTCGAGTTCGCGCCCAGGGCTGCAGCGGCCGATGGCAAGGCTGCGGCGCCTGCGCGCAGCTATGCCGCCAAGAAAGTGGCTGCCAAGAAGGTGACCGCACGCAAGAAGCCGGCAGCGCGCTGAGCCTGCCGACGAGCGCGCGGTGATCGAGCCCTGGCCTTGTCTGGCCGCACGGCCGGGTGGTTGCCGGCTCGACGTCAGCGTGTCGCCCAACGCCCGCCGCACCGCCGCCGACGGCTTGCACGACGGCGCGTTGCGGGTGCGACTGGCCGCGCCGCCAGTCGACGGCAAGGCCAACGCCCAGCTCTTGGGCTGGCTGGCCGGCGAGCTGGGGTGCCCCAAGCGTGCGCTGTCCTTGCTGCGCGGCGACACCTCGCGCCGCAAGCAGGTGCAGATCGACCTGCCCGAGGCGCGGGTCGCGGCTTGGTTGGCCACGCTGGCGTGGACGGACGCGGAATGAAAGTGGGCCGTGCTCGCGCTGTCCGCTGGGGTTGCCGACCTGGTCGTTTGAACGCCGGCGCCGATCTGGGAAAATCGTCCCCATGAACCCTGCCGACATCCCCGCCTACATGGCTCAGGTTGGCGCCGCCGCACGCGCCGCGACCGCCTTGATGGCCGCGGCCAGCACGTCGTCCAAGAACCAGGCACTGCGCGCGTTAGCGCGCCGGCTGCGTGCGGCAGCCGCCCCGCTCGCGCTGGCCAATGCCCAAGACCTCGATGCCGCGCGCGCTGCGGGTCTGGCTGCGCCGCTGGTCGACCGGCTCAAGCTGACGCCGGCGGCGATTGCCACCGTCGCCGAGGGCTGCGAGCAGCTCGCCGCGATGGCCGACCCGGTGGGCGAGATCAGCGGCGTTAAGCGCCAGCCTTCGGGCATCGCGGTGGGTCAGATGCGGGTGCCGCTGGGCGTGTTCGGCATGATCTACGAGAGTCGGCCCAACGTGACGATCGAGGCCGCATCGCTGGCCATCAAGAGCGGCAACGCGGCAATCCTGCGCGGCGGCTCTGAAGCGCTGAACAGCAACCTCGCGCTGTGGACCTTGGTGCAGGCGTCGCTCGTCGAGGCCGGCTTGCCAGCCGACGCCGTGCAGTTGGTGCGTACCACTGACCGCGCTGCGGTCGGCGCGTTGATCACGATGCCGCAGTACGTCGACGTGATCATCCCGCGCGGCGGCAAGGGGCTGATCGAGCGCATCAGCGCTGAGGCTCGGGTGCCGGTGATCAAGCACTTGGACGGCAACTGCCATGTCTATGTCGACGCCGAGGTCGACCTCGAGCAGGCGCTGGAGGTCACCGACAACGCCAAGACGCAAAAGTACAGCCCTTGCAACGCGGCTGAGTCGCTGCTGGTGCATCGCGCCCAGGCTGTCGCATTCCTGCCGCGCATCGGCGCGCTGTTTGCGGCCAAGCGCGTGCAGATGCGCTGCTGCGCTGCGAGCAAGGCCTTGCTGGCTGCGGTGGCGGGTGCGGATTTGGTCGACGCGGTCGAGGCCGATTGGTCCGAGGAGTACCTCGCGCCCGTCATCAGCGTCAAGGTCGTGGCGAGCCTGGACGAGGCGATCGGCCACATCAACCGCTATGGGTCACACCATACCGATGCGATCCTGACGACGAACCACCCGAACGCGATGCGCTTTTTGCGCGAGGTCGATTCAGCCAGCGTGATGGTCAACGCCAGCACGCGCTTTGCCGACGGTTTCGAGTACGGCCTGGGCGCCGAGATCGGCATCTCGACCGACAAGTTCCACGCCCGCGGACCGGTCGGGCTGGAAGGCCTGACCTCGCTCAAATGGGTGGTGCTGGGCCAAGGCGAGGTGAGGACTTGACGTGCCGGCGGGGCACCCACTCAGCATGACCGATGCACGCACGGCCCTGGTGCTGTTTTCGGGCGGCCAGGACTCCACCGCCTGCCTGGCCTGGGCGCTCGAGCGCTATGCCTTGGTCGAGACCCTGGGCTTTGATTACGGCCAGCGCCACCGCATCGAGCTAGCTTGCCGCTTGACGGTTCGAAGCGAACTGCTCAAGACCTGTCCCCAATGGGCCTCCAGATTGGGCGACGACCACCTGCTCGACCTGCGGCTGCTGGGGCAGATCTCCGACACTGCGCTCACCCGTGACCGGGCGATCGAGCTGCAGGCGGGTGGCCTGCCCAACACCTTCGTGCCGGGCCGCAACCTGTTGTTCCTGACTTACGCTGCGGCACTGGCGTACCGGCGCGGCGCCAGCGTTCTGGTCGGTGGCATGTGCGAGACCGATTACTCGGGCTACCCCGATTGCCGCGATAACACGCTCAAGGCGATGCAGGTCGCGCTCTCGCTGGGCCTTGACACGCCGATGGTGGTGGAAACACCGTTGATGTGGCTGAGCAAGGCTCAGACCTGGGCCTTGAGTCAGCTTTTGGGAGGCGATGCATTGACCGAGCTGATCATCGAGCACACCCACACCTGCTATCTCGGCCAGCGCGGTGAACGCCATGCCTGGGGTCACGGCTGTGGTCAATGCCCGGCCTGCGAATTGCGGGCGGCGGGCTTCGCCGCTTGGCGCCGATGAGCCAGACGTCGCTGACCTGGCTGGCGCTTGCCGCCGTGTTGGGCTTGTGGGTCCTGGGCGCCTACAACCGGACGACAGCGCTGCGTGCGGCCATTCTGGCGGCTTGGGCGCAGATCGAGCAGGCGCTCGCGCTGCGCGCCCAGGCGCTGACCGAGTTGTTGGTGGCAGTGGCCTTGCCCTTGGCCAGCGAGGCTGCGGCGATCGAGGCGGTCGCCAGTGCCCAGACCCAGGTGCTGGCCTCCACCGACGCGATGCGTCGACGGCCGGTGGCCCAGGAAACAGTGGCCGAGCTGAGCAAGGCCGATGCCGTGCTGGCGGCGGTGCTGGTGCGCTTGGTGGCGCTGGTCGAACAGCATCCGGTGCTGCTGGCCGACCCGGCCGTGCACGCGCCGCTCAAGGCCTTGCGCGAACTACCGCCTAGGCTGGCTTTTGCGCGCCAGGTGTTCAACGAAGCAGGCAGCGCCTACAACGAAGGCACCCAGCAGTTCCCGACCCGCTTGCTGAGGTCGGTGTTGGGCTTTGTGCACGCAGGCTTGCTCTGAGCGGGTTCAGGCGCGCTCACCCATGACCGACGCGGTGGCCACCAGTTCGTCGAACAGCGCTAGCGAGACCTTGCCCGAGACCGAGTAGGGGTCGAGTTCGGCGGTGGCCGAGTACTTGAGCAGCAAGGCCGGGTTCAGCCTCGACATGTTGACCTGGCCCATCGCCCAGCTGACAAAGCGCCGCTCGCCGATTTCCTCATAGCTCAGCAGCACCACCTCGGTGTGGCGCGGATCGGCGGCGATCCGGTTGTACAGCCGGTTGACGGCGCCGCGCCCGCCTTCGAGCACCTGGACGAAGATGCCGTCCGAATAGCACAGCAGGCCGGTGATGCCTTGCGCCGGGTTGTTGGCCTTGCTCTGGCGCAGGATCGCCAGCAAGGTCTCGGGATCCACCGGTTGCGCGGCCCGGCTTGCATACATCAGTCTGACCAGCATGTTCATCTCTCCACTGCGGCAATTCAAGAGTTGTTCTTCTTCGACAGCAGCGTCAGGAATTCACGCCGCAGGTTGGGGTCCTTGAGGAAAGCGCCGCGCATCATGCTGTTGGTCATCATGGTGTCGTTGTCCTTGACGCCGCGCCAGTGCATGCAGAAGTGGTCGGCCTCCATCACGATCGCCAGCCCGTCTGGCTTGACCCGTTCTTGCAGCGCGTCTGCCAGCATCACCACCGCCTCTTCCTGAATCTGCGGTCGGCTCATCACCCAGTCGCAGACCCGGGCGTACTTGCTCAGGCCGATCAGATTGGAGTGCTCGTTGGGCAGGATGCCGATCCAGACCCGGCCCAGGATAGGACACAGGTGGTGCGAGCAGGCGCTGCGCACGGTGATCGGGCCGACGATCATCAGCTCGTTCAGGCGCGATATGTTGGGGAATTCGGTCACCGCCGGCATCGGAACGTAGCGGCCGCGGAACACCTCTTCGATGAACATCTTGGCCACCCGCTTGGCGGTGTCCTGGGTGTTGTGGTCGCTGTCGGTGTCGATCACCAGCGACCGCAGCACGCGCTGCAGATTGGCCTGTACCTCGGCCTTGAGCTCGGTCAACTCACCTTCGCGGATGTGCTCGGCGATGTTGTCGTTGGCGTGGTAGCGGCGATTGGCATCGATCAGCCGGTAGCGGATGCGCTCGCTGGTGGGCAGTGCAGCGAGTTCGGCCTCGCTGCGAAACAGTTTAGGGTTGTCCGACATGGCGGTTCATCGATAGGCCGAGCGGTTGGCCTGGAGTTAGCTGGCTATTGTGCCGGCAGCGGCGCAGCCCTGGTGTTGCAAGGGATAGACTGGATCAATGACTGTCCACGCTGCCTCAGCCCCTTTGCACCGCTTGCTCGGCCAGACCGCCGACACGGTGTCAGCGGTGAGGGCGGGGCGCTCGCTCACTGACTTGCTGGGCCGGGTGCCGGCTGAACTGCGCGGTGGGACCCAGGCGCTGAGTTTCCAGGCCTTGCGATCGCTGGGTGGCGCCGAGGCCGTGTTGGCGTTGATGGCGTCCAAGCCTGCGCCATCTGCGGTGTCGTCGCTGCTGGTCGTCGCGTTGGCGCTGCTGTGGCCGGGGGATGAACCACCGCCCTATGCCGAGCACACCTTGGTCGACCAGGCCGTCACGGCGGCTCGGGCTCGAACGCCTGCCGCTGCCAATTTCGCCAACGCGGTGTTGCGGCGGTTTCTGCGCGAGCGCGGCGCGCTGGTGGCCCAAGCGCAGCGCGCGCCGGCGGCGCTGTACAACCATCCGCTGTGGTGGATAGAGCGGCTGCGGCAGGACTGGCCAGCCCATTGGCAGGCGCTGCTGGCCGCCGCCAACCGTCACCCGCCGATGGCGCTGCGGGTCAACGCACGACGTGTCGGCGCGGCGGCTTATGCGCAGCGCCTGGCTGCGCTGGGCCATGCTTCGGCGCAGTCGGCAGACCCCTTGATCGGCACCCAGGCGTTGGTGCTGGGCCAGCCTTGCCCGGTTCTGGAGTTGCCCGGATTCGCTGATGGCGACGTCTCGGTGCAGGACTTGTCGGCCCAGCAAGCCGCAGCGCTGTTGTTGGGCGTGTCGGGACAAGCGCTGGCCTTGCCGGCAGGCGCGCGCGTGCTGGACGCATGCGCTGCGCCCGGCGGCAAGACTGCGCAATTGCTGGAGCTGGCCGATCTGGACCTGCTCGCGCTCGACAGCGACGCCCGCCGCCTGGACCGGGTGCGTGACACGCTGACCCGTCTGCACCTGCCCGCGACGGGCAGCCAAGTGGCGCTGCAGGCGGCGGATGCCCGTCAGGTCGCGACTTGGTGGGACGGCAGGCTGTTCGATGCGATCTTGCTCGATGCACCATGCACGGCTTCCGGCATCGTGCGCCGCCATCCCGACATTCGCTGGTTGCGCCGGCCCGAAGACCTGGTTGCGCTCGCCACCGTCCAGCGCCAATTGCTGGACGCGCTGTGGCCGCTGCTCAAGCCCGGTGGTCGCATGGTCTACGCCACCTGCTCGATCTTCAAAGCCGAAGGCCAGCATCAGATCGACGCTTTTTTGCAACGCCATGCGGGTCAGGGTGCTCGGCTGGACCCGCTATCGCCGGGCCATCTGCTGTGCTTGCCGGACAATCCAGGGTCGCTTGCAGCCTTGCCCACAGGCGACGGTTTTTTCCACGCGCTGATCCACAAACCCTGACCCCAGCCCCTCGATGCGCCGCGCTTTGCCCTCACTGCTGCGCACTTCTGGCCGCTGGCCCCGTCTGTGCCTGGGGGGCATGGCCTGCTGGCTGATCGGGCTGTGCTTGGCACTGTTGCTGGCCGCAGGCGCCAGGGCGCAAGGCATCGAGCTCAAGTCGCTCGCGCTCGAGCGTCGCGAGGGCGAGTTGACGCTGGAGTTCAACACCCGCTTGACCTTGGGGGCGGCGATCGAAGATGCGCTGCAGCGCGGCGTGCCGATGTACTTTGTCGCCCAGACGGTGGTGTTTCGCAACCGCTGGTACTGGCGCGATGAGCGCATCACCAGGGTCACGCGCAGCTGGCGGGTGGCTTTTCAGCCCCTGACCGGCAGTTGGCGTGTCAGCCAGGTGGGTGGGCTGTCGCAGAGCTACGCCTCGTTGTCCGAGGCCTTGGCGCCGCTGTCCCGGGTCAGCGGCTGGCGCTTGCTGGACGGTGAAAGGCTAGAGTCTGGCGAGCACTATTACGTCGATTTCAGTTTCAGGCTCGACAGCAGCCAGCTGCCGCAACCGATGCAGATCGACCTGGGTGGCGACTGGAAGCTCGGCATCGGCCGCACCCTGCGCATCGAATGAACGCGATGGGCCCAGGCTTTCCATGAGCAAGTCGGCGCGCTGGGCGCTGCTGGTGTCGGCAGTGGCGGTGCTAGGCGCCTCGCTGGTGCTGGCCTTCGTGCTGGTGCTGTCGACCAGCGGCGTGCTGGCCGAACGCCATTTCGTCTGGTTGTTCTGGGTCAACGTGGCGGTGGCGGTGGCGCTGATGTTGGTGATCGGGTTGGCGGCGCTGCGGCTGCTCGCCAGGATGCGGCGCGGCAAGTTCGGCAGCCGCTTGCTGGCCCGGCTGGCTGCCGTGTTCGCGCTGGTGGGGGTGGTGCCGGGATTGCTGATCTATGGCGTGTCCTACCAGTTTGTCACCCGCAGCATCGACACCTGGTTTGACGTACAAGTTGCCAGTGCGCTAGACGCCGGGCTGGCGCTGGGCCGCGGCACCCTCGATGCGGCGGCGGCCGACCTGGCAGCCAAGGCCCGTACCGCCGCTGACCGCTTGGCCGACAGCCGGCAGGCCATCGGCCCGTTGGCGCTGGAGCGTGAGCGGGCGCAGCTGGACGTGCGCGATGCGGTGCTGCTCGCTGCCAACGGGCAGGTGCTGGCCAGCGCCGGTGGCAGCAGCGATGTCCTGGTGCCGGAGCGGCCTGCCGCGAGCGTGCTGCGACAGGTTCGCAGCCAACGCAGCCTGGCCGTGCTGGAGGGGCTCGATGACGAGCCGCAGCCCGGCGCCAAGTCAAGCGCGAGAGTGCGCGCCATCGCCCTGGTGCCCAACAGCGACATCAGCCTGGGTTCGGCCCAGGAAGAGCGTTTTCTGATGCTGGTGCAGCCGGTGCCCAGTGCGCTGGTGGCCAATGCGCTGGCAGTGCAGGCAGCCTACCGTGAATACCAGCAGCGTGCACTGGCGCGTGACGGGCTGCGCCGCATGTACATCGGCACACTGACGCTGGCGCTGGTGCTGGCCGTGTTTGGGGCGTTGCTGCTGGCGGTGATGCTGGGCAACCAGATCGTTCGCCCCCTGTTGCTGGTGGCCGAGGGCGTGCGCCAGGTGGCCGACGGCGACCTCAGGCCCAAGCCTGTCTTCGCGTCGAAGGACGAGCTCGGCGGGCTGACCCGATCCTTCGCACAGATGACCGAGCAGCTGGCCGACGCGCGCTCGCAGGTCCAGCGCGGGGTGGCCCAGATGGAGGGTGCACGCACCCGATTGCAGACCATCCTAGACAGCTTGTCGGCCGGCGTGATCGTGTTCGACCCGCAAGGCCTGATCGACACGGTCAACCCCGGTGCGACCCGCATCCTGCGTCAACCCTTGAGCGCGTATTGCGGGCGAAAACTCGATGAAGTGCCGGGCCTGGCCGACTTTGCTGCGGCGGTCTGGCAGCGCAGCGAGCTGCACCGCACCAGCCCCGAAGACGGCGAGCGCGACCATTGGCAGGACGCTTTCGAACTGCAGCTAGGCAAGGGTGAGGGCCTCAACCTGTTGCTGCGCGGTGCCACCTTGCCCGACCGGGCCAGGCTGCTGGTGTTCGACGACATCACAGAAGTGGTGTCAGGCCAACGCTCGGTAGCCTGGGCCGAGGTGGCGCGCAGGCTGGCGCACGAGATCAAGAACCCGCTCACGCCGATCCAGCTCTCGGCCGAGCGGCTTGAGCACAAGTTGACGGCCAAGCTGGCGGCCGAGCCAGACCGCGCGATGCTCAGCCGCTCGGTGGCCACCATCGTCTCGCAGGTGCAGGCGATGAAGCAGTTGGTCGATGAGTTTCGCGATTACGCCCGCCTGCCGGCCTCCAGGTTGTTGCCCCTCAAGCTCAACGAACTGGTGGTCGAGGTGCTGGGCTTGTACCTCGTGGCACAGGAGCACGGCCAGCTGCAGGCCCATCTGGCCGACGCGCTGCCAGAGATCGAGGGCGACGCCACCCAGCTGCGGCAGGTCATCCACAACCTGGTGCAGAACGCGCTCGACGCAGTGGCTGACAGGCCCGATGGGCTGGTGCAAGTGATCACCGAGGCTGCCCGCGACGACGGCGGCGCGCTGCGCACCGTGCGCCTAAAGGTCAGCGACAATGGCCCAGGTTTTGGTGACAAGGTGCTCAAGCGTGCCTTTGAGCCCTACGTCACCACCAAGGTCAAAGGCACCGGTCTGGGGCTTGCTGTGGTCAAGAAGATTGCTGATGAGCATGGCGCACGCGTGCGCATCGTCAACCGCCGAATCCCGGCGCCCGAGGCGGATGCCGTAGGCGACGCCGACGGTCCGGTGATTGGCGCCCAGGTTTCGATATCATTTTCTCGTTTTGCTCCGTCAACCCACCCCATCAGCCCCGACATGCCGGCACCCGCCCGGACCCTAGACCCCGCCCCGACACTGGCCACCACCAACGTGCACGAGGCATGAGCAGCCATGGCAACGATTCTTGTAGTTGATGACGAGCTGGGAATCCGCGGGCTTTTGTCGGAGATCCTGTCCGACGAAGGCCATACCGTCGAATTGGCCGAAAACGCTTCGCAGGCGCGCGCCGTACGCGAACGCATGCGGCCCGACCTGGTGCTGCTCGACATCTGGATGCCCGATGTGGACGGCATCTCGCTGCTCAAGGAGTGGGGTGCCGGCGGCTTGTTGAGCATGCCGGTGATCATGATGAGCGGCCACGGCACCATCGACACCGCGGTCGAAGCCACCAAGTACGGTGCCACCGCCTTTTTGGAAAAGCCGATCACGCTGCAAAAGCTGTTGCGCGCGGTCGAACAGGCGCTGGTGCGCCCGGCATCCAGGCCACCGCTCTCGACCAGCCCATCGGGTGTGGCGGTCATCGGCTTGCGGGTTGAGACATCGCCGGTCGGTGAGGCCAACGCGCTGGTAAGCGCAAGCACGCTGGTGCCTTTGCCGTCTGCGACGCCCGGACCGCAAGCTGAGCAGAGCTTCGACCTCGACCGTCCGCTGCGTGAAGCGCGCGATGCCTTCGAGAAGAGCTACTTCGAGTTTCACCTGGCCCAGGAAAACGGGTCGATGACGCGGGTGGCCGAGAAGACCGGACTGGAGCGCACCCACTTGTACCGAAAGCTCAAGCAGTTGGGCGTTGACCTGGTGCGGAGCAAGCGCGGCGGGTCTTGACGCTCGACTGGGCCGCGCAGCGCTCCATGGCGCAAGATCCTGCGGTTATAATAGTGGGCTGTTGGCCTGGTAGCTCAGTTGGTAGAGCAGCGGATTGAAAATCCGCGTGTCGGTGGTTCGATTCCGCCCCAGGCCACCAAAATACATGCTTGAAATCAACGGGTTAGTGGCTTAGGCTTCTGACCCGTTTTGCTTTCCGGGTCGCCATGTAGGGGCTGTGTAGGGGCGGCGCGGGGTTTCGGCCCCAGGAACGACGATCCCGGCAGCGTTGCCGAGCTTGATGCGACTGTCGCCGGCACCACAAACGTCGCGTCGGGCGTGACGGTCAAGATTCGATCCGGTCGGCTACAAGAATCGCCGTCTTGAACTCACCTTCGTTCACGCCGGCCGCAGCGCCAGGCTCTGATCAACCGCTCGGCCGACAGCTTCAGCATCGACACACCGCCACGCCAGGGTGTCAAACCATGACCTCCGGTCCATCCCATCCCAGCCTATTGTTCTGAGCTGCCTATGCGGCAGCGAACAGCCTGCGGCACACCCTGGATTCAGCGGCTCGGCACCGTGGCCGTCTGGGTGCAAGCGCGACGAACGCCGATGGTCCCAGCTCCGAAAGCGGCTGACGACCTGAGGTGGCCTTCCAGAAAGCGCCTGGTCAGGAGTATCGGCAATCGGCCAGTTGCAGCCCTTCGCCAGCGACCGCAACGCTGCCGTGGCCGGCACCGCCATGCCGACGTCCCGATCCGATCCAACGGGGTGCGCCCGCGCATTGCGGGACGAGTCCGCTCAGGTGCCCTTAGCAGGCGTGCCGCCGGATTTTTTGGCAGCGACACGTCCCGGTTTCGTGGCGGGCGGGTCACTGGAGGGCGCGGGTAACTTGTCGTGGGTCCAGTTCACGGCCTTACGAAGCGACTTCAGCGCTTTGCTGGTGGCAAGCGCCGTACCGGTGCGCAACTGCTCACCGGTGGGCGTGTTCTGCTGCGCCCAGTCAGCGGCCTTGGTGGCCGACTGCCGCAGGCGTCCGGCGGTGTCGCCAGCATGCGACCTGGCTTTGAGCCATGCCTTGCTCCATTCGCCCGCCGGAGCGGTGGACAGCGTGGTCATGACCAAGGCCAAGGTGACTTCCTCTTGCGCCGTCAGTTCGCCGCTGGCCTCGAGCATCTGGCGCAAGAACTGCGATAACTCGTCAGCAATGGCGAGGTGGTTGCAGTCAGGGTTGGCATGCAGAAAGTCAGCGAGTTCCTTGGCCATGGCCTCGATGTTGCCGTGCATCACTTCCGGTTCGATCGCCCGGATGCCTTGCGTCACGAACTCGCGATTCAGCCCCCACTCATCTACCAGGTGAGAGGTCAGGAACTCCCTCTCCTGCGGATCCACTTGACCGTCCACTGCCGCAAGCCGAAGCGCCACTGGCGCCATCAGATCGAACATGCCCAGGCCCAGCGTGTCTAGGGGCGTGTTCAGGAACTTCGGGATTTCTATGACCCGGCTGCCCTTGGCATTGCCGAGTAGCCGGTACAAGCCGTAGCACGCGCCACCCGAGGCCAGCGCTGCAAAGGCCACCCAGCCTATGGGTGTGACGGCGGTCCCGATACCCAGCAAGCCCAACAGACCGGTTGGCGCGAAAAACGTGGATGCCACTGCGCTCGAACTGGCGATGGCTGCACCTGTTCCGGCTGTCCCCGCCACATCCCAAAGCTCACGGCCGCGGTTGATCGTGCGCAGCGACGCATAGGCGTTCTCGCCGATCATCAGCCTCGCCTTGAAGCGCAGTGGGTCGGCGACAACCTCCTCGATGTCATCCAGCAGCGCCTTCGGGCCGGGTGCCGAGGGTGGCTGTGTCATGCAGCCAGCCCGGAAAACTCTGCGGCAAAGTCACGCACACGCGCCTCGAGGTCAGAGGACTGGAAGTCCACCACGCCGCCCACGAGGATGCCCAGCGCCAGGGCCAGCGGCCCGAGTATCGATGTCAAGGCTAGGCCGATGAAGGGCACCAGGGAGATCAGCGCGGTCACCACCACGGCTATCAGGGCAGCAAATCCCATGTGGGGAAACGCGCGCACCAGCGACAACACGAAGTCGATGATCTTGCGCCCGACCCGTATCACCGCCTGGCCCACGCGGGTGGCCAGCTTGAGAAGATCGGCCAACAGGGCCTTGGCATCGGCTGATACCGACAGCGACTCGATCTGCCGCAGGATTTGTGAATCGCTGCGCTCAGTGGAGTTGATGAACGCCACCAACTCGGGTGAAGACACCACATTCACGCCCGAAACTTCACTTTTCGCCATCGATCACTCCTTCCAGTTTTTACGCCTTGTAGCGTATTAGAAACATGCCTTGGCATATTGCCTGATCACAAGCTTCGGGTTCAAGTGTTGGCCGATCTGCGGCTACCACCGACGGCTGCTACTTGGGGCTGCTGTCTACCCACCCCGGTCTCGGCCATTTCCGGGCATTCGCGGCGGGCCGCTTCATGGCATTTCATTTCGTCGATTTTGCACCGCAAGCCCCGCAGCATCGCGGGCGCGAGTTTTTTGGTCAACCGCAAAGTGTTTTCAAACGCCCTTTTGCCTTCCCCCTTGGCAGCGGCACACCGGCGTTCGACACGTTGGAGCTGGTTCGCTCAATTGAGCTTGCCTCTGTTGCGATGCCATCCCTGCGCACCTTGGCGGTTCACCACCACACGCCTTCATTGCCAGTGTTCATGCTGTCTCGCATGAGGGCGGTCATCCTGTAGCGGGCCTTACCTAACATTTAAAGGACTTGTCCGAAGTCGCTGGCATTGTGTTCGGTATCTACTCTTCGCAGGTGGTGATTGAGGCCGAACGCAGGCTTGAAGATCTGATGCTTGACAAGTGCGCATTCACGATCTTCGGCATAGTATTTCGGCCAGAATAATAGGCAATGGACGCAGCCTGTTCGAATTGCAGTTCATACTGGGCCGCAGCGATCCGAAGCTGACCATGCGCTATGCCCACCTGTCGGCGATGGCACTTCATGAAGCGGCCAACGCGGGATCGTTGATGGTGTCGAGAGCTAACCTTAAAACTTAATAACTAGCAATAAGAGCGACTATTCGGGCAGGCAAACCATCTGCTCTGGCAACCCTCCGCCGCTGGCCATGCCTTTGGTATCGATGAGGTTCAGGGCCCCCGCGTCGTTTCGCGCGGAACACGGCAGTATTTTGAGCCCGCCGTGTGCTCTCTGAGCCGAGCGCCGGAACTGTGGATTGGCGAGACGCACTTGCGCACCTTCGAATGCAGGTAGAGAATGCGCTGGCTGAACCTGTTGGCTAATGAGCGCGGTGATCCCGAGAAAACTCATCAATCCACCGTGTTCATCGATCAACCAGGAGACATATATGATTCGGTCGATTTTCCGGAGTGCGGTGGTCTGCGGCGCGCTGATCTGCAGCGTGGTTCTCTCCCCCGTGGCCCATGCCCAGCAGCTTACCGCCAAACCCCAGTACGGGGGCCATCTCGCTGTAGGAACCATTCACCTCACGATCTCCGCATTAACGTGGGACACGGCCGACTGGAACTGGAAACTCAACCATGACCAGGGACCTTATGCCGAGATGTTGTTTGCGGCCGATCTATCCAAGTCCAAGCGCTTAGGTGGCAAGTACGAGTTTTATGCCGATGCCTGGCTGCCCAACGACGGCATGCGCGGCGAACTCGCCGAGAGTTGGAAGTGGCTTGACAACCCGACCCGGGTTGAGGTCAAACTGCGCAAAGGCGTGATGTTTCCCGAAAAGCCGGGCGTCATGGCCTCGCGCGAACTGGTCGCTGACGACGTGGTGTGGAGTCACGAGAAATTGGTCAAGAGCCCCAAGGCCTTGAGAGGCTATTTCGATCACATCGTCAAGGTCGAAGCGATCGATAAGCACACGGTTCTGTACACATTAAAGGGTTACAACGCTGAGTTTGAGTTTCGCTCAGGTTACGGGCACTATGCGCTGATCCAGCCAAAGGAGGTTGCGACCGCTGGCGCGAGCAGCTGGAAGAACCATGTCGGCTCGGGCCCATTCATGCTGACCGATCATGTGAGCGGCAATTCGAGCACATATCTCAAGAACTCGATCTACTGGGACAAAGAGAGTGTTGGCGGCCAGTCCTACAAGTTGCCGTTCATAGACAAGCTCTCGTATCACACGATCAAAGACGAGTCTTCACAACATGCGGCGCTGCGCACAGCCAAGATCGACATCTTGGAAGCCATCCGCTGGTCAGCGGTGGACGAGTTGAAGCGGAATGTTCCGAGCCTGCAATGGCACCGCTGGATTGCCACCGGCGGCAACTTTCTTGCGATGCGCACCGACGTCAAACCCTTTGATGACGTCCGTGTCCGCCGTGCGCTAAACATGGCGGTCAACAAGGTCGAGGTCGTCAAAGAGTTCTACGGCGGCAATGCTGAACTCTTCGCCTATCCAATGCATCCAGACTTCCTCGGTTACTTTGAGCCGTTGTCGGCGATGCCCGAATCGGTAAAGGAGCTCTACACCTATAACCCTGAAAAAGCGAAGAAGTTGCTCGCCGATGCTGGTTATCCGAACGGATTCACGTTCAAGGTCCAGGTATGCGCGTGCAGCCCGACCAATCTTGAGCTCGTTCCGCTGATAGCGGCCTACCTCGAGAAGGTGGGCGTGAAGATGCAGATCCAGCCAATGGAGTACGGCGCGTTCCTGTCGGCGATGACCACCAAGTCCCATGCGCCCGGGTACTACATGGGTAGTGGGCACACCAACCCCACCCGCAGCTTAAACAAGAGCTTCATCACCGGGGAGGCGTGGAATGCAGCTAATTTCAGCGATCCTGCCTATGACGCGAAGATGAATGCGGCGATGGCCGAACGCGATGAACCCAAGCGCCAGCAGATGCTCAAAGACATGACCCGCGAGATCATCGACAAGGCACCCTATATTTGGATGCCAATCGAGTATCGGTATACGGCTTGGTGGCCTTGGGTCAAGAACTATGGCGGAGAGTTGCGTGCCGGCTCGGAGCGACCCGGGCCAATATATGCCAGGATCTGGCTTGATCAAGCGCTCAAGCAGAAGATGGGTTTCAAGTGAAGCCGATCTGTCCCGTGCGCGCCGTGCCCTTGGCCGCACGCGCTATCACGCACCATGTGTGAAGGCAAATTCCACCCGGAACGGGACTGAGCCGGTTCGGAGACAGGGTGCGCGGGCTCGCGCCATGAAGCCTAGCCGGAGGCGGGAATCGACAGTCCATCACCAAACGCGATCAGCGGTCCATCGAATTGGGTGATCACACGCATGCGTCGTCCTGCGGCGAGCCTCTCAAGCAAATGTGGCTTTGCGGCTTGATCCCCACGGGGGGCGGCCGGCTTCGGCCGGCCTTGGGGCGCTCAGGACGTCACAGAAACGCCGGCTTTATCTTGGCCGCCTCGTTGGCGAGCTTGGTCAGTCGGGTGGCCTGTCCTATGACGAAATCACGGAGTTGTGCTGAGAAGGCGCGCTCACCGTCGTCGATGTAGTCGTCCGCCCAGGCCTGTGCCGGCGCGTGTTCTACCGCCAGTTTTGCCAGTCGCGCAGCTTCGCGTTTAAGTAGATTCCTGTCGACCCCGCATCGCTGCGCAAAGTCGGCCAGCTGAAACGCCCCTACCTCGTCCAGCGAGAACGCATCGCCCCAGGCCATAGCTAACTCGTGGTCGATGCCTGCGTACTGCACCACACTGACTAGGTCGTACCAAGGGGCCGGGTCGAGCCCCTCGCGACGCACGAAGAACGAGAAGTTCTTGCCATGCGCGTCGCAGTTCCCAATCAGGAACTGGAACAAGGACCACCGGAGCAGGGTCATGCGTGCCACGGCCTTGTTGACGGTCTGCTCGACGCGCTCGAACAGCATTTCGAAGCTCACGCCTTCCCGGACGTTGCGGACGTGCTGGCTACTCCCTAGGTTCCGCTCGTATTTGTAGCTCTCGGGCAGGTCCGAGGCTTGACAGGCGTCGATGATGTGCAGTCGCTGTACGGCGGGCTCGTTGGCGCCATGCGCGACACCTTTCTCGACAACTCGGTCGAAGCGGCGGACGACGAGTACCGGCCTCGGTGTACGATAGATGCCGACCTCCGCGACGGGCAGCTTCATGCGCCGCGCCAAGGACATGCAGAAGTGCTCGTTGACGACCAGATGGGGCGTCACCTGACGCGCGCTGTCGGGTTTGAGGATGTGCGTTGATGCTAAGGGCGGCTCGACCAGGAACAGACGTCCTCCGTCGCCCAGCGGGCGGTCGAGGTAGACCATCAACTTGTCTTGCACGCCCGCAATCGACATGCGGACCTTGCCATCCCAGACGGCCAGCGGAATCTGGTCGCGCGTGGCGATTCGTTTATCCAGTTCTTCGCGGGTCACTTCACGCGGCGGCTTGGCGGCGACGACGGGCGGCACTTCATCCGAGCGCCAGAACCGGAACGCCCCGGTGGTCTCGGTCCCGAGTGCGCTGATGAGCGCGTAGATATTCGACTTGGAAACGCGGTAGGTCGTGGCCGTGATGTCGAGCGCGCGGCCCTCGGGCAGCAGGTTCTCCACGAAGCGCTTCACGGCGCCGACGGCATAGCCGTCTGCCGAGGGCTGGAAGGGCAGCGCGGGCGACAGCGGAAACGCCCCGGGCGCGGTGACCCAGTCTGCGTCGTAGTCCAACGACCACCGGTCGTTCAGGGCTTCATAGCCCAGCGTCGCGACCTTCTGGCCGTCGGCCCAGAGGTTGAGCGCATGTGGCGCGACTGAGGCGTCGGGGGCTGAGCCGACGGCCGGGTTCATGGCTGCTCCGGACGCTCGGCGCCGGCACGCGAGACGGACTGCATCGTCGGATGGTCCTTGGGTCCAAGCAGGAGTGCGAGCCCCAGGCTGTCCAAGACCGCCAGCAGTTTGTCCAGTCGCACGGAGCCCTTGCCGTTCTCGAGGCGAGAGAGCAGGTCGACGGAGACGCCGCTCAGAGAGGCCGCATCATCAATGCGCAGCGACTGTGCTCGACGACGGCCTCGGATGACCGGACCAAGGGGACTCGCGGCTGTGATGCGCAGGAGCACGGGTGTGACGGGCAGGTTGGAAGACATTTCGGAATTACCGGGATGAGAGCCTCCGAGTCGACATCGAAGGATTAATTTCTCTAATTCCGAAATTGTGCCATATCTGAGTCTTTACCACCCTGTAATTCGGCAAATTCCGAAATTCACACCCTACCCCCAGTCTTTGCCAATCTCGCACCTTAAATTCCGAAATTCGCTTGCATGCCATGCAACAGCACCGGCGAGGCCGGATAGGGTTTCGGGCGGTGTAGCCACCCTGTAGCCAAGTTCCAGAAGTGGTGGTGACCACGGCGGCGTTGCCGAGTTTGATGCGACTGTCGCCGCCATCACCAACATCGCATCGGGCGTGACTGTCGCGAAGCACCATCAGGCCAGCAGCACCCAAGACGGTGCTCGGTGCGCCGGCCAGCCACCGACTGGGTGATGAGCGAACTGCTGCTGCCCACAGGGGGATGGTGGCCCGGGAGCGGGGCGATGATGTTTTGCACCATTCCGACTCCCTTGTGGCCGA
>JBILYN010000281.1:0-5937 GCA_044377715.1 Aquabacterium sp. | reverse complement strand
CGCCGTCGCGCTTGAGGCGATCGGCGGTGGTGGCCATCGCCGTGCGCAACTCTCCGAAAGACGCCGGTGCGGCGTACTGCATCAGCACGCTGGCCTGGTGGTCGACGCTGTGGGGCGTGACATCGAGGGTGAGCTGCATCAGGAAGTACGCCATCTGCTGCAGGTACTCGGCGCTGACCCGCTCGGACTCGACCCAGAAGGTCTTGTGGATCGTCGGCGGCACCAGCACCACCCGCTCGCGGCCGGACTGGCGCACGCTCAAGATGGCGAGCACGACGTTGACGAGCAGCGAGCCGGTCAGCAGCAGCGCCAAAAAAGTCGTGGCGCGCCGGGCACTCGAGATGTCGGCGCGCAGCCATTCCAGCTTCATCCCAGCAGGTCTCGTTGGTGAGACGGCGGCGTGCGCTTGAGCCCCGAGATCTGCGACGGCAGATGCCAATACAGCAGATGCAGCGCGAACGCGGGATGCTCGCCCGACTTGGCCTTGCCGAAGCTCCAGGCCAGCAGCACGCCCAGGGCGCAGCCGGTCATGAAGAAGCCGGTGATCACGCCGACCAGCACCGCCCCCAGGAAAATCAGGGCGACGTCGATCTCCCACCAGAACATGCGGGGCGCATCGTTCAGGCGGCGCGGGATGTCGAGCGAGGCGTCATTCATGGCCATCGATGCCTGTCAAGCCTCAGATCGTCGCCGTCATGATCGAGTCGATGATGGTCGGCACGTAGACCATGAACAGCGCGAACACCACGCCGGCCAGGGCCGGAACCGGCGAGGAGCGCGCCACGCCAATGCCTGCGCCGAGGATGAACGCGGCCACGGCGATGGCCTTGCCGAGATAACCGGTTGCCCAGTTCAGCAGCGTCGTGTACATGGTCTGGAACTCGGTCCCAGTGGTACCGGCAAACGCCGATGTGGCGCCGAGCGCCAGGACGATGGCCACGGGCGCGATGACGGCGATGCGGCGGGATGTGTTCATGGGAAAGTCCTTTCAGTGGGGGGTGCAGCGGTTGGGGGGATGAAGGCGGGCATGCGCAACCGCTACTGCGCGCTCGCCGTGAATAACGGTTGAATAGAGTGTCCGGAGCGCGACCCTCGGGACGGCGCTCGGATCGCGGTCACCTGGCGGTAGACCCGCTCGGCGTAGGCCCGCCGCAGCGAGGGGCTCGCGGCGTTGTAGGCGCCGACAGCCTCCCAGGTGTAGCCCAGCCGCCGGACATTGCCGGCGAGGATCCAGGCGCCGACGTGGATGCTGGTGCAGGGGTCGAACAGGTCGCGCTCCGCGATGCCGTGCGACCTGAGGCGGGGCAGCCAGACAGAGTTGATCTGCATGAGGCCGATGTCGCGCGAGCCGTTGCGGTTGCGGCCGACGGCCTGTGGATCGAGGCCGGATTCGGTGCGGGCGATGGCGTAGAGCAACTCGGGACTGAGGCCGTAGCGCTCGCCGGCCTGCTCCCAGCAGGCGCGTGCGGGGAGCGCCGCGATCAGCGTGATCGCGACGAACCACCCCGCCCGGGGACGCCGGCATATCGACTTGGGCATCAGGACCTCCTCACAACTTGGCACCGGCGCTCGCCACATTCAGCGCAGTGCATTCGTGGTCATCGTAGACAGGCAATGGGCTTGAATCAGCACCAATCGCGGCTTCGTTGAAGCCACGATTCCCCTCTTGAAAAGCGTTTTATTCAAGTGAGTCGAGCTGCGTTCTCCCCGCGGTCCCTGGGGAGCGGCGGGTCGCACCGATCGTCGCCGCCGGATCGCGAGAACGTTGTCAAGGCCGAATCAGGGTTTTTTTGAGGCCGCGATTGCTGCCGTCGATGGCCCGCAGACGCGGAACACTGGCCGGATGCATCCACTTGACGACCGTTGTGAGCCCAGTTTCGGCGCCGAGATCAGCGACCCGATACGCTCGCCGATCGCGCCGCATGGGATGCCTTCAGGTCTGGGTGCCGAACAGCCCGTGCTGCGCGCGCAGTCGCTGATCGATCACCTGAAGCTCGGCAATGCGGTCCGGTGTTTGCGCATCAAGCTGGCCTTCCCGGCAGAGGTGTTTGCGTTGGCAGCGCAGCCTCTGATCGAAGCTCATGCCGAGTTCGTCCAGATGCTGCCCGTGTCGGGCCGGGTGCAGCTTGGGCCGGCCGGTGGACAACTGCACCGGGCGTTCGTGACATCGCTGCGTGCGCTCGACCGCCGGCGCGGCCAGATCCTGCCGCGCGGTGCCGCACCCGAGGTCATTGGCGCACAGGCGCATCGATGGACTTACGCGGTGTTTGTGTCGGCATTGCTGCGTGACTTGCACCATGTCAGCGATGGGATACGGGTGTGGACGGTCATGGACGGCGTTTCTCACACATGGGACCCGGCGGCGGGTTCGATGCGGTCCGGCGGCGCGCTCGGGTATGTCGTCGAGCCTTTGCCACCGGGGGTGGTGCCGGACCCGCTCGACGCTGCCCTCGCCTTGGTGCTCTTCGAGCGCTGCGTGCCGGCTGCCATCCAGGACTGGCTCAGCGAGGATCACGCGTTGATGGCAGAACTGCGAGCGCGCCTGAGTGGCGATGCAGAACCGGACAGCGTCCTCAGCGCGTTGGTGGCAAGTGAGGCGCCCGGGAGTCAGCCGGTTCGAGCGCAACTGTTGAGCCCTGCGTCGGCGGTGCCGGCAGCGACATCGCTCGTCGAGCTGAGTGCCACGACACTCCAGACCGTCATCACCGTGGATCCGACCGAATTCCTGGAGGATGTGCTGCCTGACGAATCGGCGCTTGCTCGCCAGTTCATGGTGTGGCTGAACCAGGGCCTGCTCGATGGCAGCTTGTCGGTGAACAAGCCGGATGCCCTCGTGCACGGGGTGGCTGAAGGCTTGTTGCTCGCCTCACCACGCATCTTCCGGGAGTTCGCCAAACAGCAAGTCGCGGGGCCAGAGTCCACTGCCGATGCGGCCAAGCGCGTGCAACGCGAGGTCTTGCGCGAGGGCTGGCACCTGCGTGGCGATCGCGGCGTGAACATCCTCTGCTACGAGCGCAAGCGGTCCGACCGTGGCAGTACGCGGATCAACGGCATCGTGATCCTGGAGCCGCGGCGATTCATCCAGCGACTGCCCGCCATCGACTCGACGTTGGTGCGCGTGGTGGATGGCGCGAGCGGGCCGGGCTGATGGCTTACCCGCTCGAAGCCCGGTTGCGCCCGGCGCATGAACTGCGCTCGGCCTGTGCGTCTGCGACCGGCGCCGGCGTCGTGTTGGTTGCGCCTGGCCTGTTCCTGCTGAGCCGCCCCTGGCACTGGCTGTTGGCCGGCGCATTGCTGGTGCACGCGGCCTGGCGCGCTGCGGCAGGCATCCGAGTCCTGCGCTATCGAGCCAACCTGAGACGTCAGCGCCGCTATGAGGTCATGGCGACTGAGATCCCATGGTCGGCCGAGCGGTTGTTTCTGGGTCGGGGTTTTCAATGGGACCAGCGTCACACCCAGCGCTTGTTCGAAGCGCGTCAGCCAGAGAACCAACCTTTGTTACGGCAAGGCTTGCTCGCTAGCCTGTTCTCGAGATTGCGTCCGCAGGTGGCCGCACCCGTTGGCCTGGGCGGCGATCCGGCGATCCACGGTGTCGAGCCGGATGAAGCCGACATCTGGATGGACCTCGCCGAACGGGTTGGTCACACGCTGGTGCTGGGCACGACGCGGGTGGGCAAGACGCGCCTGGCCGAACTGCTGATCACCCAGGACATCCGTCGTGGTGAGGTGGTGATCGTGTTTGACCCCAAGGGCGACATCGACCTGCTGCGCCGCGTCTTCGCTGAAAGCCAGCGGGCAGGGCGCGCAGACGAGTTCTTCATGTTTCACCTGGGACACCCGGAGGTCTCGGCGCGCTACAACCCGGTGGGCAGTTTCTCGCGCATCACAGAGGTGGCCACGCGCATTGCCGGCCAGTTGCCCTCGGAGGGCGGGGCAGTCTGCCGCCTTCAAGGAGTTCGTCTGGCGCTTCGTCAACGTGATGGCACGCGCGCTGGTGGCCTTGGGCCGCAAGCCCGACTACCAGGAGATCAATCGCTACGCCTCCGATGTCGAGCCACTGCTGGTCGACTATTTCGAGCACTGGTTCGACCAGGAGCCGGCAGCGGCCGGTTGGCGCGAGGCATTGCAGGCCATGGCGATCGACAAGAAGAGCCTGGACAAGGGGCTGCAGTCGCGCGGTGCGCGTGCGGTCAGCCTGGTCGAGTACGCCCGCCGCCGCAAGCTCTACGACCCTATCGCCCATGCGCTGGCGTCGACGCTGAACTACGAGAAGAGCCATTTCGACAAGCTGGTGGCATCTCTATTGCCCTTGATGGAAAAGCTCACCACCGGCCGCACGGCAGCGCTGTTGTCACCGGCGCTCGATGATCCGACTGACTGGCGGCCGGTGTTCGACTGGACCTCGGTGATCAACCTGGGCGGCATCGCCTATGTCGGGCTCGATGCGCTGTCTGACTACGAGGTGGCGGGCGCGGTGGGCAATTCCATGTTCGCCGATCTCACCAGCGTGGCGGGCAGCCTCTACAAGTTCGGCCCAGGGCGCGGACTGCCGGGCGAGATCCGACCGCGCCGAATCGCGATCCACGCTGACGAGTTCAACGAGTTGATCGGCGACGAGTTCATCCCGCTGCTGAACAAGGCCGGCGGGGCGGGTTTTCAGGTGACGGCGTACACGCAGACCTGGTCGGACGTGGAAGCGCGCATCGGCTCGCCCGCCAAGGCCGGCCAGATCGCGGGCAACTTCAACACGCTGATCATGTTGCGGGTCAAGGAGGTGGCGACAGCCGAACTGCTGACCGACCAGTTGCCCGAGGTCCATGTGGTGTCGACTGTTCAGTCGTCGTCGGTCTCGGATACCAACGACCCAGGCGAATTCACCGACTTTGCCAGCCGCAACGAAGACCGCATCGCCCCGGAGAGCGTGCGCATGCTCGAGCCGACCGACCTGGTGCAGTTGCCAAAGGGCCAGGCTTTTGCATTGATCCATGGTGGCCGCTTGCACAAGATCCGGATGCCGCTGCCCAGCGCCGAACACGACCCGCTGATGCCCGAGGGCCTGTCGGCGATAGGGCGGGCGCTGCGCAACCGGCTGGACGGCCCATGGCATCGGCCGCAGGAAGACCCCGATCAGGCTGCGGACGTGGAGCCCCGCCGTGGCGAGTAAGAACACGTCCTTCCACGAGGGTCAAATGGCTGCGGTGCTGCTGGGCCCGCTGAAGCTGGCGTTTTCACTGGGGCTGGGGTTGGTGGTGATCCTGCTGGTCGGCTGGAGCATCGACTGGGTGTACGTGTCGCGGGTCTGGCCCGATGGCGCGGAGCGCTTGCGCAGTCTGCTGGCCGCCGATCTCGGGCACGGCATCTCGCTGGCGGCGCGGCAGGGTCGGGGGGCTGGCGAGATCACCGGTCCGGCGAATCTGCTGTATGGCTTGGTGTTCGAGGCTACCGGCATCCACGACATGGGGCTGCGCTTCGCCGATGCGTCAGCCTTGTCGATCCCTGACACGGTGGTCCGTCGCAGCTACCTGGCCCATCGCGAGGCCATCGAGACCGCGATGGTCGGCACGCAGTTGCTGGGCGTGCGTTTCGCAACGCTGATGCGCTTCATGCCTTTGCTGCTGCTCTTGTACGCGGTGGGCACGGCCGACGGCCTGACAGAGCGTGCGATTAGAAGGTCCTGCGGTGGACGGGAGTCAGCCAGCCTGTACCACCGTGCGAAGTACCTGCAGTTGGTGGCGCTGGGGCTGGGCGGGTTGGCGCTGTTGGTCTGGCCGGGGCCTGTGGCCTGGGAGTTATGCGCCGGGCTGATCGTCATCGTGACGGGCGGGCTGGCGCGGATGCAGTGGGCGTTCTACAAGAAGCATTTGTAGGTCGACTGGCGGCGGTGAGTACGGGGCGGCGTCGGGAAGATGGCCGTCGAATCGTGAGCACGGCCAGCCA
>JBILYN010000280.1:0-5944 GCA_044377715.1 Aquabacterium sp. | reverse complement strand
GACCGCAGCGGCCAAGCGGTGTCGGCGATTGTCCGTGCTGATTTGGAGCGCAGTGGCGCGTTCCGTCTGGTGGACTCGGACGGTGTGCTGGACGAGCGCAGCCAGCCCAAGTTCACCGACTGGCGCGTTCGGGGCGCCGATGCGCTGGTTGCGGGCTCGGTGTCGCGCTTGGCCGACGGCCGCTTCGATGTACGTTACAGACTTTGGGATGTTGTCAAGGGCGAGGAGCTGATCGCGCAAGCTCTGGCCGTGACCGCTGCTGAGTTGCGGCTGGCTGCGCACCGGATGTCAGATGCCATCCACGAGCGGCTGACCGGTGAGCGAGGCGTCAATGCCACACGCATTGCCTATGTCACCCGCGCTGCCAACCGCTACACCTTGCGCATCACCGATGCCGACGGAGAAGGCGGCCAGGTGGCCTTGGCCAGCCCGCAGCCCATCATCTCACCGGCCTGGTCGCCCGACGGTCGCAAGCTGGCTTATGTGTCGTTCGAGAACGGCAAGGCTGTCGTGATGGTGCAGGACGTGCTCAGCGGCGAGCGCCGGCCGGTCGCGAGCTTCAAAGGCAGCAACAGCGCCCCGGCCTGGTCACCCGACGGTCGTCGATTGGCGGTCACGCTGTCGCGCGATGGCTCGGCCCAGCTCTACTTGATCGAGTTGGAGGGCGAAGGCCTGCGCCGCCTGACCAACAGCAACTCGATCGACACCGAAGCAGTCTTCGCCCCGGACGGCCAGAGCCTGTATTTCGTCAGTGACCGCGGCGGCGGTCCGCAGATTTACCGCATGCCGGTGTCTGGTGGCACGGCCGAGCGTGTCACCTTCTCGGGCGCCTACAACATCAGCCCGACGATCAGCCCGGATGGACGCACCATGGCCTATGTCACACGCAACAACGGCATGCATGTCGTGGTGCAAGCGCTCGACGGCAAACAGCCGGCTCTTGTGGTCACCGACACCCGCGATGACGAGAGCCCGAGTTTTGCGCCGAATGGCCGCTTGCTGATCTACGCGACCCGCAGCCAGGGCCGCGACGTGTTGATGACCACCACGCTCGATGGCAAGATCCGCACCCGGCTGCTGTCGTCCGGTATCGATGTGCGCGAACCAGTCTGGGGACCGTTCGTTCGATGAGACTCACCGCAGCACGGTCAAGGCTGACCGTGGACCGACGCATTTGTTTGACTTGCCGGCAGCTTGCCGGCGCCCGGGCGGCCATGCGGCCGCTATTGATCGAGGAGTGATGATGATGATGGGACTTCGCGCAAGTGGCTTGGCCGCAGTGGCCGCGTTGTTGCTGGCGGGCTGCGGTTCGACCGTCAAGCTCGACGAGACGCCGGTCGAAACCCGTACACCCAACGCCGTCACCAGTGGTGTGGCTGGCAGTGGTGCGGCGTCCGGCGCATCGGGCGCTGGCAGCGCGGGAGCCGCCGCACCGCAGGCCAAGGTGGCCACCGTTGACCTGGGCAACGGCGCTGCCGGCAAGCTAGGCCGAGTGGTCTATTTCGAGTTCGACAGTTTCGTGGTCAGTGACCAATTTCGCAGCCTGATCGAAGGCCATGCCAAGCAGCTGGCAGCCGCCCGCAACAAGCGCATGGTGGTCGAGGGCCATACCGACGAGCGCGGCGGCCGCGAGTACAACCTGGCGCTGGGTCAGAAACGTGCCGATGCGGTGGCCAAGTCGATGACCTTGCTCGGTGCGGCGGAGTCACAGGTCGAGGCCGTGAGCTTTGGCAAGGAGCGCCCGGTCTCAGAAGGTCATGACGAGGCTGCTTGGGCGCAGAACCGCCGCGCTGAGATCAAGGACCGCTGACCGTGGGTTTCTCGTTGATGCTTGTTGAGCGCTCGACGCTGGTCATTCGGGCGCGCTCGTTTACACAGGTCGCGTTGCTGTGCCTGGCCACCGGCGGCGCACAAGCCGGTTTGTTCGACGACGAAGAGGCACGCAAGGCGATTCTTGACTTGCGTGCTCGGATTCAAGCCAGTGAGGACGCCGGACGGGCCAGGCTCGGCGACGTCAAGCAAGCGCAGACCGTGCAGCTGGAACAGATGCAAGAGCAACTTCGCGATCAGACCCAACAGTTGCGCCGAGGCTTGCTCGACCTCAGCACCCAACTCGATCTTGAGCGCGCCGACAACGCCAAACTGCGTGGTACGCAGGAACAGCTGGCGCGCGACCTCGCCGAGTTGCAGCGATCGTTCAAGGATCTGGCCAAAAGCCTGGACGACAGGTTGCGCGTGATCGAGCCTCAGAAGGTGGTTTTCGACGGCAAGGAATTCTTGGCTGAACCCGACGAAAAACGCGGGCATGACCAAGCCATGGCGGCGCTGCGTGGCGGTGATTTCGACAAGGCGGTGACGGCGCTGAGCAACTTCGTGCAGCGCTATCCTGCCGGCGGCTACGCTGATGTGGCACGTTTCTGGCTGGGCAACGCGCTCTATGGCCAGCGCAGTTACAAAGAAGCCATTGCCGTGTTTCGTGCGTTCGTCACCGCTGTGCCGGCGCACCCGCGTGCACCTGAAGCCCTGTTGGCGCTGGCCAACTGCCAGATCGAAATGAAGGACAACCGCGCCGCACGCAAGACCATCGAAGAACTGGTCAAGGCTTATCCGGCCAGCGAGGCCGCCGCTGCCGGCAAAGAACGGCTCGTCAATCTCAAGGGCTGATGGTTCAGGCGCCTACATGACCGAAGCGACGCTGCTGACGCTGCAAAACCAAGTGCTGTGGGCAGCGCTAGGCCTGGGCCTGGCATTTGGCGCGATCACGCAGCGCACGCATTTCTGCACGATGGGCGCGGTGGCCGATGTGGTCAATATCGGCGATTGGATGCGCTTGCGCATGTGGGCGCTGGCCAGCGGTGTGGCGATGCTTGGCTTCAACACGATGGTCGGCCTGGGTTGGGTAAAGGCGGCCGACACGCTGTACGCGGTGCCCTCGATGCTGTGGTTGTCACAGATGGTGGGCGGGTTGATGTTCGGTTTCGGCATGGTGCTGGCGTCGGGATGCGGCAGCAAGACCTTGGTGCGCATCGGTGGCGGCAACCTCAAGTCGCTGGTGGTGTTCGGGGTGATCGGCTTGTCGGCCTGGGCCACGCTGCGCGGCATCACCGCGGTGCTGCGTGTCAACACGGTGGACCGGGTCCAGCTGAGCTTGCCCGGCGGGCAAGACTTGCCGTCGCTGGCGGCGGGTCTGGGTGGTACACCAGGTCAGCGCGCGCTGTGGCTGGGTGGCTTGATCGGCGGTGCGCTGATTTGCTGGGCTTTGTCTCGCCGCGAGGGTCGCCGTGCCGAATCCTTGCTGGGGGGCGTCGGCGTGGGCTTGCTGGTGGTAGGCCTGTGGTGGGTCTCGGGCGTGATGGGTTATGTGGCGGAACATCCGCAAACGCTGGAAGCGGTTTTTCTCGCGACCAATTCGCAGCGCATGGAATCGTTCAGTTTTGTCGCGCCCTTGGCTTATGTGCTGGATGGCTTGGTGTTCTTCAGCGACAGCAGCAAGCGTCTGACCCAGGGCATGGTGTTGGTGCCTGGTGTGGTGTTGGGCAGTGCGGCCATGGCGCTGGCCAACCGCAGCTTCCGCTGGGAGGGGTTTCGCGGCGTCGAAGACACCGCCAGCCACCTGGTGGGCGCCACGCTGATGGGTGTTGGCGGCATCACCGCAGTGGGTTGCACTATCGGCCAAGGACTGTCGGGCTTGTCGACCTTGTCCTTGGGCAGCTTTGTCGCTTTGGCGGCCATCATCGGTGGCGCAGTGCTGGCGCTGCGCTGGCAGGTCTGGCGGGTGGAGCGATCGGTGTGAGCTCGATCGGGCTCAGCGCTGTCGTTGATAACGCCGACTTGGAGCGGAGATTCGGAGGTCTGCGTCGGCTCTACGGCGATGCTGGCTATCTGCGCATTCGCCAGGCCCGGGTGGCCGTGGTGGGCTTGGGCGGCGTGGGCTCTTGGGCTGTTGAAGCCTTGGCGCGCAGCGGTGTGGCGCGCCTGGTGTTGATCGATCTGGACCATGTCGCGGAGTCCAACATCAATCGCCAGGTCCAAGCCCTGGACAGCACCCTGGGGCTGGCCAAAGCCGAGGCCTTGCGCCGGCGCATCGCCGACATCCACCCGGCCTGTGAAGTGCTGATGGTGGAGGAATTCGCCAGCCCCGACAACTGGCCGGCGCTGTTGCCAGCCGAGGTCGACGTGCTGATCGACGCCTGCGATCAGAGTGCGGCCAAGCTGGCATTGGCCGCTTGGTCGTTGCGCTGCGGCACGCCCTTGGTCTGTGTGGGCGCTGCTGGGGGCAAGCAACATGCGCAACGGGTCGAGGTGGCCGATCTGGCTGAGGCCAGCCATGACCCGCTGCTGGCCGCGTTGCGTCAGCGCTTGCGCAAGCAGGGTGCGCCCAGGCAGGGGCCGATCGGGGTGCTCGCGGTGTTCTCGCGCGAAAGCGTTGTGATGCCCGATGGCGAGTCTTGTGCCAGCGACGGCAGCCTGAACTGTCAGGGTTACGGCTCATCGGTGACGGTGACCGCGACCTTCGGCTTGGTGGCCGCCGGCGAGGCGCTGCGCCTTTGCCGGGTCGGCATTGCACCGAAGATAGAGGTGTCCAAGCAATGCTAGAATGTTGAGCTCTATGCGATAGGGGGTCGTTAGCTCAGTCGGTAGAGCATCGGACTTTTAATCCGTTGGTCGCGTGTTCGAGTCACGCACGACCCACCAAAAGCATGGAATAGGTTTTTCAGTCGCAGGTTGGTTGGCGCTGAAATGGCTTCGGGCTCTTAGCTCAGTTGGTAGAGCAGCGGACTCTTAATCCGTAGGTCGAGTGTTCGAGTCACTCAGGGCCCACCAAAATTAAGTAAAGAAATCAAGGACTTAGGTGCTCAGGCTCCTGAGTCCTTTTTCCTTGGGTCTTCGGTTTTGTGGGTCATGTAGCCACCATGTAGCGGCTGGTACGAGGTCTTGCACCATGTAGCCATCGCTCAGCAGTGGATCGAAACCTGCTTGATGCACTGAATCCGTAGCCCTGTTGGAGACTCCATGTGTTGGTCTCTGCCTGGAATAGCACGATCTGTGTGGTGCTCGCCTTCGAAGGAAGGCGTTCTGAACCCAGACCGACCCCACTCTACCTCGCCGCACCCTTGTTGGTCAGCGCCGACTCCAGCAGCAAGGTGAGGCGTCGACCGGCTGCGGCCAACTGAGCAGGGACCGTGGCCGACCACTGAGTCTGGTAGCTCGTCGGCAAGGTGTGACCTTCCGGATAGAAGCCGCCGGTGCTCCCGCCTCAACAGCCCTCCTCGCCCAGGCCTGCGTTGCGATGCTGTCGACGGCGACCACAGGTACGGCCTTGATCGCGGCCATCAACTCATCCAACCCACTGGGCCAGTTCCTGATCATCCCGGAATCCCACAGCGAGTGCAGGTTCGTGCCTCTTCCGAAGGCCTGGATCTGGCGGGTGGAGGTAACGTTGGGCCAATCTACAAAGCAATCGTGATGAACGCACAACAATCCTGCCCTTTCTGTTCTCTGCCTTCGGAGCGGATGATCGATGCAAGCCAACACGGCATAGTCATTCGGGATGGCTTCCCTGTTTCGCCCGGGCACACACTCATCATTTCGAAGCGCCACGTCGGTTCTCTGTTTGACCTGAGCATCGAAGAACGCATCGATCTGCTTGCCCTTCTTGACCGAGCCAAGGCCACAGTCGAGATGGAATTCGGACCGGACGGCTACAACGTCGGAATCAATGACGGCGCGGCCGCTGGTCAGACGATCCCACATCTTCACGTTCATTTGATTCCGCGCTATGCCGGAGACCAGCCAGATCCCAGGGGTGGGGTGCGATGGATTTTTCCTGGCAAGGCCGACTACTGGAATAGCAGATGACGCCACCACCGTCATCCGAAGCCCAGTTGACCTTTCTGTCAAAGCTTCATCGCCTTTTCTACTAGTGCGACTTCACCGCTACCTA
>JBILYN010000279.1:0-5967 GCA_044377715.1 Aquabacterium sp. | reverse complement strand
GCTCACCAGATCCCGTGCTGCCCGAATCTCGGCGTTGACCAAGCGAGTCAGCTCGCGCAGCCTCACCAAGTGCCCGCCCTTGTAGGCGTTCCTCGACGCGATGGCCTTGCCGTCAACCGTTGTCGGCCCGGTAGACCGCTCCCACGGCTTGCAGGAGCGGATCAGCTCGGACTGGCGTGCTCGATGCTCGGGTGTCCTCAAGTAGCTCATGTTGTGATCCTGACAGTTCGTTTTGATGACCTGCGGTTTCCCTCGCGTGCGGGGGCGCGCCCGACGGGGGGAGGATGCCGTTGTTGATTTGCTGCGGCCCGCTGGTGACATTGGCCTGCTTGGCGAACATCACCGACCTCGGGTGTTTGATCTCGGCCAACGCCTCCAATGTGGCACGACACTGAGCCTGCGCCTTGAGAGCCAGCGTCAGGTTCGCCTGAAACTGCACCAACCCCTCGTCTGCTGCCGCCCGACGCGCCAGGTTGGTGAAGATGGTTTGCAGCGTCATGGCCTGCCCGTACAGCATCTCCTCGACCGACGACAGATCGCCGCCTTGAACTTTGTCAGTCTGTTCGTGCAGGCCGATCACCAGCCCAGGCAGGTCGGGCTGGCCAGCGAACTTGCCCCAGGCGCCGATGCCAATCGCGCTTTGGCCTGTCGGTGACATCAACACCCTGTGCGACGTCGGCGTAGGATTTTCGGGTGTCGCTGTAGATGGCGTGGACTTCTTGCCCGCCGGTTGGGTGGCTTTCTTGGCCCTGGTCAGCATCTGATTTCCTTCCATTGCTTTCAACAGTCAACGTCGCCTTCACGGGCTGCAATAGGCCGCGCATCCAGCGCCTTGGCCAGGCTCGGGCCAGCGAATATCAGCCGGTTCAGAAACCGCATAACAGCAGCAATGCAGCAGGGCCGAGGAGGTAGCTGCCCGCACTGGTTGCGATTGCAAGCTTCTGCGTGTTGGGTTTGAAAGTCATGGTCGTTCCTGTAGATGTAGTGATGTCACTCGAATTTGCTCTTCGATCCTGAAAATCGCTGCTGTTGCAAGGACTCGGTTGTCTCGGTCCAGCGATAGATCGCCGGATCGAATCGCATTGCGAACTTGCCTTTGGGGCCGCCGCGATGCTTGGCCACCTTCCAGCCCACCAGTCGGCTGCCGCCGTCGTCAGCTTCTTTCGCTGTCCAGAGGAAGATCGCAACATCGATGTCCTGCTCGATAGCCCCTGAATCGCGCAGGTCCGACAACTGGGGTTCTCTGTCCTGGCGCTTCTCCACCTCGCGGTTGAGCTGGGACAGAAGCACCACCGCGATGTCGAGTTGCAACGCGAGCTGTTTCAAGCCCTTGGTGATCTCGGCCACTTGGTCGTTCGTGCTGGACCCTTTGAGCGTGCTGGCGCTCAGTTGCAGGTAGTCCAGCAGCAGCACCTTCAAGCCCTTGACCATGCGGGCTTTGCCTCGGATACCACCGATGGTCAGACCGCCCTCGTCATCGATGTGGAAGGGCAGCGTAGCTGCGGCTTTTACTGCATCGGTCAGTCGGGTCCAGTCATCCTTCGCGAACTTTCCCGTGGCCAGGTGCATGTTGTCGATGGCTCCCAGTTGGCTGATCGCGCAGTCGGCGATCTCATCGGCGGGCATCTCCTGGGAAAGCAACAGGACAGTGTGACCCGCCTGAGCAAGGTGCAGCCCGATTGCGCGGGCCGCACTGGACTTGCCGATGCTGGGTCTGGCCGCGAGGCCGTAGACCTTGCCGGGGCGCAGGCCGCCCGCCAGGATGTGATCCAGCGGCGCGATGCCGGTCGCCCATCCCGGTGTGGCTTTGCCGTTCGCGAGGTCGGTGTAGCGGTCGATCGCGCCCGACATCAGATCCGATAACCGACGCGGCCCCTTACGCATCTGATCACGCTGGATGCCGGCGTACGCTGACGAGATTCGGTCGAGCTTGTCGCCCACCGATGCGGTTTCTCTGGCGATGGCCAAGGCTAGGTCGGCGGTCTCAATCACAGCACGCTGGCCAGCCCTCTCAACCACGATCTGGGCATAGTGGCGGATGTTGGCCGCGCTGGGCGTGCTTTGCACCAGGTCGTTGAGGTAGGCCATCCCACCGCAAGTTTCGGCCTGCTTGGCGGCATTCATGGCCGCGAAGACGGTGATCACATCGGCCGGCTTGTTGGCGGCGACCAGGCTGGCGATGGCCACCCAGATTGTGCGATGGGAGGTGTGCCAGAAGCTACGCTCTTGCAAAAGGTCGGCAACGCGATTAAAAGCGAAGTTGTCGAGCATGAGGCCGCCAAGGACCGATTGCTCAGCCTCTTTTGACCACGGCAGCGCGATACTCATTGCGGGTTCGAGCAAGTACTCGGGTTCTGTCATGACGTTCATGCTGTGGACTCCACGGTTTTTTCGATCACCTGGACCAAGCCCTTGTCGGACAGCAGGAAGTCGAGGTCACAACGCCAGTTCGTATGCTCAGCGCTGCGGGACGTCCGACCCATCAAGAAGTCGTTCTTCTGAGCCCGCTCAAAGTAGCTACGCATCCATGCCAAGGCGTCGGACTCTGTGGTGGCGCGGTGCGTGCCATCGGTCTTGAGATCAGTGAAGATCCACTTCCATCGTTTGTCCATCGTCTTCTTGCGGCTCTCAGCCTTAGTCTTCGCGGCAGGCAAGGCCGACAGCACCTCGTTGTAAATCGCCAAGATCGTGTCGTAGGGGCATGAAGGTATCGGTGGCGCTTTTGGGGTCGGTGCAACCGACGACGACGCCGTAGGCGTCAGTTGGTTCTGCTCCTGCTCCTGCTTCCTGCCTCCTGCTTCCTGTTTCGCCATATGGTTTGGCGAAGCCTTCTCGAAAGGCTTTCCGCAAGCCTCTTTGAATGCCTTTGCGAAGGACTCGCTCACCTCTGTCAGCGACTCATGCAAGTGCTTGCCGATGCGGTCGCGAAGATCGCACTCGGGCAGTTGTATCCAGTGGTTGCGCCACGATTTGACGACGTTCGGGTTCGGCGGCGTGTTGTGGTGGATGGCCTTGGGAATGAGCCAAAGCCTGGTCTTGGCGTCGAATTCAACAAGCCCTTCCGCCAGGACTTCGGCCAAGGCTTTCTCAAAGGCTTCAGACTTCCAACCCAGGGACTCAGCAATGGCGGCCCGGCCGGCCACGAACACGCCGGGTATCGGTCCGGTGTGCGGCCCGGTGAGCAGGTATACCCAGAGAGCCTGCCCTGAGGCCAGGAGCGGCGACAGGCGCATGTACTTCGCATCACCGTACATGCGGACACTGACTCGACGGTAGATGCCTTCCGGCGGTTGGCGGCGGATCGCCGGGCAGAGAACATCGGTGGAATCTCTGGTCATGCTCGACCCCGCAAACCTGTCATGCGATTGATCCTCATGACTTTGCTCCCCACGCTATGCGGTGGGCTATCACCTTGCTGTGGAATCCCGACCAGCGCCTGCACGTCAGACATGATCCTGATGGCCGGCCTGGGCCACAGCGGCAGCAGTCGTACAGCAGGCGGTTCTCGGTGCGCTTGGGGTAGGTGCGGCGGACCACAGCGCTGCTCCGATCTGGCGCGCAAACGCCTCGATAGCAGCGAACGACGGCAGCTCTCGAACATGGCCCCAGCGAGATGCAAGGAACGGTGCTGTGCCGGCCACCGCCGTTTCGCACTGGACCAGCGTCCAGCCGGCCGTTACAAAGTTGGCGCGCAGTCGGGCAAAGCGCTGGGTGTCGGCAGCCTGAATCAGTTGCGCGCTGGGCGAGATTGCGTCAGAATCACCAGTGTCGTATTGTGTTTTTCCTTCGAGGCCTGCCGCGCCTGCCAGCCGTTGGGCTTCAACTTTTTGGGGTGGACTCAGGCCAACCGGCGGAGCAGCGGTTCCCAGCGGTGCCGGGTCAACAAGATCGTGGTGAGCGCGATTCATTAGCCGACTCCCAACGCGGCTTTGATGCCAGCCACCGGCCATGCCAGTCTTCCCATGAGGCGAATGGGCTTCAGTCCTTCGGGATAGGTCTCAGCCGACGCCCAACCTCTGGCGGTTTGAGGTTGTCTGCCGATATGGCGACACATCACCGCAGTCGAAACGTGCGTTCTGATCTCAAGATGGAGTGGGACAAAGTCAGCGGGCGCGGTGGCCGGCGCTTTCGTCTCCCAACCTGCAAGCGTTGATGCGCTCGGGTAATCAGCTGGCGCAGAAGCGCCGCTGTGTTGCGTTGCGTTTTGCATGAGTCTGCACTTTCACCCAGCGGCGCCGGGATTGGTGTGAACTCTAAAAACCGGCAACGTTTGCCGGTATGAACTCGGTATACCGTGGCGTCGCTCTATAGGTGGTGGCAGCGACTGCCGGTATCAATTGACGGTATTGGTTGACGGTATAGGCCGCTTTTCGTCATCGTCGACTACTGCCCAAACGCGTTGCGCTCCCGCATATGCTCTCGCCAGAGATGCAGCCATGGCTTTAGCTTAGGTGCACTTGAGAATGCGCGATTCAGACTGTCGCTGCTCTCCCCGCGCTTCTGCAGCAGAGTGGCAAGAACCAACGGATACCATGTTGCAGATTTCGGTGCCGTCGCTTTCACAGCACGGGCGGGCAGCAACCATGAATGGTTGTTCACGTCGCTCAGTCGCTGGCGCCATTGGGTCGCTGTATTCCCATCGAGGCCGTCGAAGGCATCCGCGATTTCAGGCGTTTTCAGCGGCGGCGGCTCGTGCTCCTTCGCTGGTTTGCTCGAAGTGTCTGCGGCGTGCACCGGCTCGGCTGGTGCGGTCGGCTCTGGTGCAAGCATGGCAGCGGGCGCTGATTCGGCCTCTGCGGTCCGGTTCGTTTCGGGGGTTTCACTGCCACACGTCGATGCAGACGGGTCATCCCATCGATACCCCACTTCATTGACTTCAAGCCAAGCGTTCACGTCCTGCCGAGTGACAACTCCCCAGCCGTTGCGTTGATGCTTCTCTCCAACGAAAAGGCCAGTCACTTCGTCGCGCAAGCGAAGTTCAGACCGTTCAACTGCTGCCCACATGTGGTCGCGTAGTTGCGAGCTGAATGCTCCTGTTTCGCTGAGACTCAGTGCCAGCAGAAGCGAGACTTCGTCCAAGGTGTATCGACCCACCCCAAAGCGCTTGGTGTCTTCCGGCCTGTGCGCGGCCATCAGTGAGTTCAGCAGGCATTGCAGCCAGTCAGCTTCTTCGGACGGGCTGACTTCAGCCGTCGTTATGTCGTTGTTCAAGGCATCCCCCCGATGCTCACCCCGAAAAAAGAGCCCCAGCAGGCCAGCGGGGGGCTGGCGGTTCAACCCGGTTTGCAGCCGGGCCTAGCTGGGGCGGAAATCAGTATCGGGTCAGGCCGGCCACCACCGACTGGCCACTAAGCTCGCCGTTCGCGACGAAGTTCACGAAAGCCCCTGGCCAGTCGCCTCCCACCGACTCAGCCCAGCCTCACGCCTTCACCTTGGCACCTGCAGCCAGTGCGGCCGGGCGGGTCATGACTAACAAATCAGCACGCCAGCTCAGCGCGCGCAGCATGGTGCCCAAAGTCGCTGGCCGGTCAGCGGTCAACAGCGCTGGCGGGGTTTCCAACAGGCTGGAAGTCGGCATTTCATCGAATAACGCGCCTGCGGGTCCAGGGCATGTTGCGGTCGCGCTAGTGCTGGGCGAGCGTCATCGGCGCGGAATTCGAGACTATCCCGGTGCGCCCTTGCTCGGGAAAGGCAGCACGTCATCGTGAACGATACGCAGCGCTACAAGGTTGTCCAGTGCATTGATGACGTGCGGGTCATCGAACCTGCCGCAGTCGATGGCCAGCGCGGCAATTACTTGGTAAGCCTCGCCAATTAGCCGCTCGAAGATGTCTGGCTTGGTTGTGACTGTCACGGCATCAATGCCGGCGGCGGCCTCGTCGGGGTCGGTCAGCGCGGCGGTCAGCGAATCGTCGTAGCTCTTGTCACGCGGTGCATTCATGGCCTCTACCAGCGGCCGATCAAGCC
>JBILYN010000278.1:0-5981 GCA_044377715.1 Aquabacterium sp. | reverse complement strand
GTGCCAGGTCGTCGCCGATCATCTCGCGCAGCGCGGCCAAGTTGGCCAGGTCGCGCTCGATGCCAAAGCCGATCTTGAGCTTGAAAGCGCGGTGGCCGAGCGCGAGCTGCGCGGCCACCAATTCTTGTGGCCGGTCCGGGCTGATGCCGCTGGCGTAGACACCGACCTGGTCTTGCTCGCCGCCGAGCAAGCGCCACAGCGGCAGACCGGCGCGACGGGCGCACAAGTCCCAGAGTGCTAGGTCTATGCCGGCAATGGTCTGGGCCATCGGCCCGGGCTCGGCGCACTGGATCGCCAGCACGGCGGTGCGGGCCGTCAAGTCGTCGAAGGCCTCGCGCGGGCTTGCAAAGCTGCGACCGACGAGCAGCGGCGCCATCACCGTCTCAAGCAAGCGGGCGCGGTGTTCAGCGCCGCAGGCGGGGAAGTTGCACCAGATCTCGCCCCAGCCAACAGCGCCCTCGTCGTCCTCGATCCGAACGAAGACAGCAGGTCGGTCGACCATCGTGCCGAAAGAGGTGCGCACGGGCTCGGCAATCGGGCAGCGCAACACGAAGGCCTCGACGCGGGCCGGGCGCAGCGGCTGCAGCGGTGGCAAGGGCTTCATCTTTGGATGTCCTCAGGCAGGCTTGGGATGGGGCGACGTCGCCGCGACTGAATGGATCGGGTTGATTTGTCATCATGTATAAACATATTATCTATAGTACGATCGGATCAAGAGTGGCGCAAGCTGCGCCAGGCAGACAAGAATCCCGCGCCCCAGATGCAACCCCTCCATTCCAGACCGTCCCGACTTCGGCGCAGCGCGCTGATGCTCTCGCCCTGGCTGTTGATCCTGGCCCTGTGGTGCGCGATTCGCGCCAGCGGCCTGGTCAGCCCGGCGCTGGTGCCAGCGCCGCACCTGGTGTTCACCAAGGCCATTGAGCTGGCGGGCGACCGCCTGTGGCGCGACATCTACATCTCCACCCAGCGGGTTTTCTTCGGCCTGACGCTGGGGGTCGCGCTGGCCGTGCCGGTCGGTTTCTGCCTGGGTTGGTACCAAGGTCTGCGCAGCTTCATCGACCCGGTGATCAACTTCTTCCGCCCGGTGATCACCAAGCTGATCGCCGGCTGGGCCGAGGCCAACGCGCAGATCATCAGCCGCCCTGACGAGTCTGCCGAGATGCTGCAAAAAACCCAGTGCCCGCAGGTGCCGCTGGCCGAGTTCAAGGAGCAGTTCAAGGCCTCCAAGTACTACAGCAACGCCGAATGGCGCACCCGCTACCAGGACGGTACGGTGACCAAGTGGCTGCAACAAGTGACCGATTTCTTCGTCGCCAATGCCAACATCCAGAACGCCCTGAAGGCCGATCAATACTTCGACGCCAAGCCCTTTCTGGAGACGGTGAAGGCGTGAGCAAGCTCGCTATCGGCTACGACTACATCATCGTCGGTGCGGGCTCGGCAGGCTGCGTGCTGGCCAACCGGCTCAGCGCCGACCCCGCCTGCCGCGTGCTGCTGATCGAGGCCGGCGGTGCGGCCCACAGCTTCTGGCTGCGCTTGCCAGTGGGCTATTTCCGAACCATTTATGACCCGCGTTTTTCCTGGCAGTTTCCACTCGAACCACAGCCTCAGACGGGTGGTCGAGCGATGGTCTGGCCGCGCGGGCGGGTGCTAGGCGGGTCGAGTGCGATCAACGGCTTGCTCTACATCCGCGGTCAGCGCCAGGACTTCGACGACTGGGCCGCGCTGGGCGCCAAGGGCTGGGGCTATGCCGACCTGCTGCCGTTCTTCAAGCGCTCCGAGCGCTTCGACGGCGGCCCGAGCGAATTCCACGGCGCCGGCGGCGAGCTCGGCGTGTCTGACCTGCGCAACGACCACCCCTGCTGCGAAGCCTGGCTGGCGGCAGCCGCGCAAGCCGGACACCGCCGCATCACCGACTTCAATGGCCCGGAGTCCACCGGCGTCGGCCCCTACCAGTTGACGTTGCGCGGGCACTGGCGCTGCGACGCGGCCACCGCATTCCTGGCCCCGGTGCGCGGGCGCAGCAACCTGGTCGTGGCCACCGGCATGCAGGTCACGCGGGTGTTGGTCGAGCAGGGCCGAGCGGTCGGCGTGGTCTGCGTGCAGGACGGTGTCGAGCTTGAGCTGCGCGCCGACGCCGAGGTGATCGTCGCAGCTGGCGCGCTGCAGTCGCCGCAGTTGCTGCAGCTGTCGGGCATCGGTCCGGCGGCGCTGCTGCGCGAGCACGGGATCGCCACCAAGGTGGACGCCCCAGACGTCGGCGCCAAGCTGCAGGACCACTACCAGGCGCGGGTGATCGTCAAGCTCAAAAAGCGGCAATCGCTCAACGACGATGTCCGCAACCCGCTGCGTCTGGCGCAGATGGGTTTGCAGTGGCTGCTGCGGGCGCGTGGGCCGCTCACAGTGGGCGCTGGGCAAGTGGGTGGACTGGCTTGCACCGAACATGCCGAGGGCGGCCGCGCCGACGTGCTGTTCAACGTGATGCCCCTGTCGGTGGACAAGCCAGGCGACCCGCTGCACCGTTTCTCAGGCTTTTCGGCATCGGCCACGCAGTGCCGGCCGCTGTCGCGCGGCACGGTGCAGATCGGATCCGCCGATCCGCTGGCGCCGCCTCGCATCGTCGCCAACTACCTCACCGACCCGCACGACGCCAAGGTGCTGGTGGCAGGGTTGCAGATGCTCAGAGACATCTACGCCCAGCCGGCGTTTCGCGACCTGATCACCGACGACGAGTACATGCCCGGCAAGCAAGTCCGCACAGCGGCCGAGCTCGAGCGCTTCGCGCGCCATAACGGCGGCACCGTGTTCCATCCCAGCGGCACCTGCCGCATGGGCGGCGACGCGCAATCGGTGGTCGACGAGCGCCTGCGGGTGCGGGGCGTCGACCGGCTGCGCGTGATCGACGCCTCGGTGATGCCGCAGATGACCTCGACCAACACCAACGCCGCAGCGATCATGATCGGCGAGAAGGGTGCGGCGATGGTGCTGGAAGACGCCGGCGCTTAGCGTTGGCAAGCCGCATCGCAGCCTGCGGTCAGACTCATTCGGGCTGGATGTTGGCCGACTTGACCACACCAGCCCACTTGACCAGGTCGGTCTTCAAAAAGGCCTCGAACGCGGCGGGGCTGCCGGGCGCAGCAGCGGTCATGCCGGCGGCTGCGTACGCAGCACGGACCTCGTCGCTTGCCAATGCCTTGTTGACCTCGCTTGCCAGGCGATCGACCACCGCGCGCGGTGTGCCGTGGGGCGCCAGAAAACCCAACCACTGATCCGCCTCGAAGGTCGGCGCTGCGGCCTCGGCCATCGTCGGCAGGTCGGGCAGCGCAGCAAATCGCTTGGCGCTGGTCACCGCCAGAGCGCGCACCTTGCCGGCCCTGATCTGCGGCAGTGCGACGGTCATGTTGGCGAATTGGAAGTCTATGCGTCCGGCGATCTGGTCGTTCATCGCCGCCGGTGCGCCGGTGTAGGGAATGTGCAGCGCATCCAAGCCCAGCAGCGACTTGAACAACTCGCCCGAGAGGTGCGCAGGAGAGCCGACGCCGGCTGACGCGTAGCTGACCTTGCCAGGCTTGGATTTCACCAGCGCGACCAAGTCCTTGACGCTGTTCAGGCCAGACGTCGGGCTGACGACCAGCACCGATGGCGCATAAGCTACCAGCGCGACCGGCTCGAAGTCCTTGACCACATCGAAAGGCAGCTTGGCACGCAGCGCGGCGTTGATCGTCAGCGCACTGGTCGTGAAGACCAGCGTGTGGCCATCGGCCGGCGCTTTGGCCACCAGGTCGGCGCCGATCACGCCGCCGGCGCCAACCTTGTTGTCGATCACCACCGCTTGGCCGAGCGCGGCTTGCAGCCTGACGCCGACCAGGCGCGCCGCGACGTCGACCAGACCGCCGGCAGGCCAGGGCACGACCACGCGCAAGGCCTTGCTCGGGTACTCCTGGGCGGCGGCAGGCAAGCAGAACGGCAGGCTGAACAACAGCGCCAGCACGGCGGTGCAACAGGCTCGGTACAGCGATCGAATCATGGCGCGACTCTGGACAAGGTGTGGCCGACAGACATCCCTCAGGGGATCAACACCGGCTCGAAGTGGGTGAGGTCGCCGCGAACAGCTGCCGGAGGTGCAGCAACTGGCGCAGCTTGCAGACGGTGATCTGGTTCATCAAACGGACGACAGCAAATTGTGCCGAAAGTTCGATTCATGGTACCACTTGGCCCCATGGCCATCGGGCTCAGCCGCAGGCCTAGCGGCGCCAGCGCCGCTAGCTCACACTGTCAAAAGCGCTTGATGACTTCGATCAGCAGTCTCCTGCGGCGGCCAGGGTCGTCGCTGACGAGCGCCTGGTTGGCGCGGGCCAAGCGCAGGTCCACCTGGGTATCGGTCAAGACCGTGAAGCGAAAGCCCAGCGCTTGAGAGCTGAGGTGCGCCGACGTCGCCTCGATGTTCGCTGCGGGATTGCTGCGCACGCTCGCGCTGTCGGTCGACAGATAGACCTGCAGGTTGCCGATGCTTGGATCCAAACCCAAGCTCAACGGGCGACTCAATTCCAGGCTGCCACCGAAGCCCTGATCACCGGAGATGGTGGCCGACGGAAAACCCCGGCCAATGCCACTGCCACCAAACACCAGGCGTTCGCCGGCCAACAGCCTGTCCTTGCTGTACTGGCCGCTGGCGGTGAAGACCAGACTGAACTGGTAAGGCAAGGCCTGGCTACGCTGCAGACCGAGGACGACCTTGTGGAATCGAGGGTTGAAACCCGGCGTCGAGGGCGGCTGACCCTCCATGGACTGCAGCGCGTGGACGCCGCGCACGAAGCCCAAACTGACACTCTGCGTGCCATCCATCCACCCGTTCAAAGCCCAAGCGCCCGCCAGGTCGAGCACGCTGGAGCGATCGTGCGTCAGCACGGCGCCCGCCAGCGTGGTCTTGCTGTCGTTGAGGGCCAGCCCGGCGTCCAGATAGACTGAGCTGGCGCGCGAACGCTGCATCGCATAGCGCAAACGAGGCGCCAGCCCGACCGAGTTGCTCTGGATCTGCAGGCTCTCGAGCGTGCCACCCGGTTTTGACTGGCTCAGTGTCCCGCCCAGGCTGAACATCAGACCGCGGCTTCCCAGCGCCTGGGCATAGCGGGTGACGACACTGCGGATACCCGACAGGCCGTTCGATGCCACGCCGGAACCGGTGAGGCTGAGGTTGAGTTGCCCAGGGGTCTTCAAGGGCTGCTGCAGCGTGAGGTTGTAATTCAGCGAATAGGGACCGGTGCTTTGGGATCCGGTGTTGTTGCCCGTGAGCAGCTGCGATCCGCCGACTGGGCTGACGGACAGCAGCAGGTCCGATGTGCCGAGTTCCGCGCCAGGGCGCAGCACGGCAGCGGCCGATACCCCAGGCAGATCATTGATGATGAGCAACACCCGCTCCAGGCCAGCCAGATCTAGCGGACGGATCGCCGACAAGTGACGGGCGAAGCTCGCCACGCGCTCGTTCATCGCCTCGTCCGGACCTTCGACAAACACCTGCGACACCCGGCCCTCGATCACGTTGATCTTGAAAATGCCGTCCTTGACCTGCTGGGGCGGCAAGAAGACGCGCACCAGAAAGAAGCCTTGTTCGCGGTACTTCTGCTCCAATGCGCTGGCGGCATCGCGTAGCGCCGTCAGACCTAGCTTGCGGTTCAGCAGCGGCGCGAACAGCCCATCGATTTCAGCTTTCGAAAAATGCGTGGCGCCTTCGACCTCCAGCCCAGCGACCGTGAACTCCAGTTCGTCGACCGCTTTGGGAACCGGCGATTTTTCCGGCGCCAGGATGCGCAGGTCGACCCTCGGCGTCGTGGGCAGCGGGTTGGCAATTCGCTCACGCGACAGATTGAGCTGGTCGATTTGCCGCAGCTGCTCGGCACTGATGCCCGGCGCCGTCTGCGCCTGTACCGCGCAGCCCAGGCCCAGCATCGCGATCAACAGGCCCGCACGACTGGCCTTGGCAC
>JBILYN010000277.1:0-5999 GCA_044377715.1 Aquabacterium sp. | reverse complement strand
GCCTCGGCGCGGTCGAACAGCCCGGCCTTCATGAAGTCCTGGGCCAGCGCATGCTGTGCCCGCTCGCGGTCGCCAGCGCTCAAGTCTGCGCGTTGCAGCAGGTGCTGGTGCACCCGCACCGCGCGCTCAAACTCGCCTCGGCGGCGGAACAGATTGCCCAGCGCGAAATGCAGCTCGCTGGTGTCGGGGTCGTGTTGCACGGCCTCGATGAAAGCGTCTATGGCCTTGTCGGTCTGCTCGTTGAGCAGCAGGTTCAGACCTTTGAAATAGGCTTTGGGCGCTTGCCGGTCGGCGCGCCGCCATTGGCGCAAGTCGATGCGCGATGCCAGCCAGCCCAGCAAGAATGTCGCAGGCAGTGCCACCAGCAGGCTGATCAGCAGCCAGGGGCCGTCAAGCTCCACTGGGCCCCCGTGGATGCAGATCGCTGGTCACAGTCCCTCCCTGGGCGGGTGCTCAGGGCTGACATCAGAACTTGCTATTGGCAGGTTGTCCTTGCTTTTGGGCGCTGTTGGCGGCGGCGCATGGCGCCGCGCGACGCGTCTGTGACGCCACCAGCTGGGCACCATGGCCAGCACGCCGAAGGACGCGCCGCCGGCAAATGCCACCAACACCACGATCACCATCGGTGCCTTCCACTGCGCACCGAAGAACCAGTGCACCACCGCCGGCTGCTCGTTGTTGAGCGCGAAGGCAAACAAGGTGAAAAAGATGAAGCCTCGCAGGGCCCAGAGGATCATTCGCATGGAGCCGCCATTCTACGGAGCAGCGCCGGCCAGGTTGGCCGGGTCAACTGCGATCCCGCTGTCCACCATGAAAACAGGCCCCGAGCGGGGCCTGTGTTGGTGCTTTGCCGGGTCTCAGAGACCGGGTGCTTCGTTGCTCGCGGGCAAGTTCTTGTCCACCGATTCGCGCAAGGCCTTGCCCGGTTTGAAATGCGGCACCAGCTTCTCGGGGATCATGACTTTTTCACCACTGCGCGGGTTGCGCCCGAGCCGAGGCGGACGGCGGTTGATCGAAAAGCTGCCAAAGCCACGGATCTCGATGCGATGGCCGCGCCCGAGGGCGTCGCTCATCGCATCGAGCATGGTCTTGACGGCGAACTCGCTGTCGCGCTGCGTTAACTGCCCGAAGCGCTCAGCCAGTTGGTTCACCAGGTCACTTCGTGTCATGTCTGTTGCTCATCGGTGGGCTTTGACCCTGGCAGCTCACAGGTCGCCAGAGGCGACAGAGCGAGCCGTTGAACACAGCGCCAGACCCGATTCGGATATTTCACCGGTCGGGCTTGGCACAGCCTCCGTGCAGCGAAGACCTTATTCGCGGTTGTCCAGCTTGGCGCGCAGCAGCGCACCCAGGCTGGTGGTGCCGGCGTTCTCACGCTCGCTGGTCTGCGACAAGCGCGTCATCTGCTCTTGCTGGTCGGCGGCGTCCTTGGCCTTGAGCGAAAGCTGGATCGAGCGTGCCTTGCGGTCGACGTTGATGATCATCACGCTGACTTCATCGCCTTCCTTGAGCAGGTTGCGCGCGTCTTCGACACGGTCGCGGCTCAGTTCTGAAGCGCGCAGATAGCCGGTGACATCGTCGTTGAGCTGGATTTCAGCGCCGCGCGGATCGACCGTCTTGACCTTGCCGATGACCAGTGCACCCCGGTCGTTGATCGAGGTGTAGTTGGCAAACGGGTCACCATCGAGCTGCTTGATGCCCAGGCTGATGCGCTCACGTTCAACGTCGATCGCCAACACCAGGGCTTCGACTTCCTGGCCCTTCTTGAAGTTGCGCACGGCGGCTTCGCCGGTTTCGTGCCAAGACAGGTCAGACAGGTGCACCAGACCGTCAATGCCCGAGGCCAGGCCAACGAACACGCCGAAGTCGGTGATCGACTTGATCGGGCCCTTGACCTTGTCGCCGCGGTGCACGGTGCCGCTGAACTCTTCCCAAGGATTGGCCTTGCACTGCTTCATGCCCAGGCTGATGCGGCGCTTGTCTTCGTCGATCTCGAGCACCATGACCTCGACCTCGTCGCCCAGTGCGACGATCTTGGCAGGGGCGACGTTCTTGTTGGTCCAGTCCATCTCGGAGACGTGCACCAGGCCTTCGATGCCGGGTTCGATCTCGACGAACGCGCCGTAGTCGGCGATGTTGGTGACCTTGCCGAACAGCCGGGTGTTGCTCGGGTAGCGGCGCGACACGCCGTGCCACGGATCGTCACCCAACTGCTTGATGCCCAGCGAGACGCGGTTTTTCTCGGCGTCGAACTTCAGCACCTTGGCCGACAGTTCCTGGCCAACCGTGACCACCTCGCTCGGGTGGCGGACACGGCGCCAGGCCATGTCGGTGATGTGCAACAGACCGTCGATGCCACCCAGGTCCACGAACGCACCGTATTCGGTGATGTTCTTGACCACGCCGTGGACGATCGCGCCTTCGGTCAGGGTCTCGAGCAGCTTGGCGCGCTCTTCGCCCATGCTGGCTTCGACAACAGCGCGGCGGCTCAGCACCACGTTGTTGCGCTTGCGGTCGAGCTTGATGACCTTGAATTCGAGGGTCTTGCCTTCGTACGGGCTCAAGTCTTTCACCGGGCGGGTGTCGATCAGCGAACCCGGCAGGAAGGCGCGGATGCCGTTGACGAGCACCGTGAGGCCGCCCTTGACCTTGCCGGAGACCGTGCCGGTGACGAAATCGCCGCTGTCCAGTGCCACTTCCAGTGACAGCCATGACGCCAGGCGCTTGGCCTTGTCGCGCGACAGGATGGTGTCGCCGTAGCCGTTTTCGATCGCGTCGATCGCGACCGAGACAAAGTCACCGACTTCGACCTCGAGCTCGCCTTGGTCGTTCTTGAACTCGGCGATTGGCACATAGGCTTCGCTCTTGAGTCCGGCGTTGACCACGACGTGGTTGAACTCGATGCGGACGACTTCGGCCGAGATGACCTCGCCAGTGCGCAGATCGCTCTTGGCCAGCGATTCTTCAAACAGCGATGCGAAGTTCTCCATGCCGCTGTAGGCAGGGGTCGCGGGACGAGCCTGGATGCGGGCTTGGGTCTGGTGTGAAATTTTTGACATTGAAGCGGGTCCTTGGTGCCGGCGAAAACCAAGTGAGAAGTGGCCGACGGGGTGAATGCAACCGGGGTTGCGGTTTTAAAGGTGATGTCGCCCCGTCTTTGCTTGGTGCCAGGTCTTGCTTGTGGCGCCAGCATCGGCTGGGCGGGCTTGTTGCAGCTGTCTCAGTGCCGGTCAAGGCCTTGGAACGGCCCGCGCTGTGCCCACCAGTCCAGGACCTTGGCGACCGATTGCTCGATCGTCAGGCCCGAGTTGTCGAGCAGCAGCGCGTCTTGCGCGGGCCTCAAGGGCGCGATCAAGCGGTTTTTGTCCCGCTCATCACGCGCCTCCAGATCCGCGCGAAGGTCTGCGAGATTAGCAGAAATTCCCTTTGAAATCAATTGCTTGTGCCGGCGTTCGGCGCGCATCGAGGGGCTGGCGGTGAGAAACACCTTGAGCGGGGCGGCTGGGAAGATCACCGTGCCCATGTCGCGGCCGTCGGCCACCAGGCCGGGCAGGCGTCGAAAACCCAGCTGCAGCGCCTCCAGTGCGGTGCGAACTGCGGCCAGCGCCGAGATCTTGGAGGCCAGGCTGCCGACGGCTTCGAGTCGCAGTTCGTCGGCCACGTCGCTGCCGTTCAGCAGCACGCGTTCGCCGTCGAAGCGCAGGTCCAGACCGGACGCGACATGGGCCAACCCCGCTTCGTCGTCGGTCGCCAAGCCCAGCCGCTGGGCTGCGAGCGCAGTGGCGCGGTATAGCAGTCCCGAGTCAAGCTGTTGCCAGCCCAGGCTTGCCGCCACCGCCGCCGCCAACGTGCCCTTGCCTGACGCTGTCGGACCGTCGATCGTGATCACCGGGATGTCCTCGGCCTCGGCTTGCGCGACCGAGAACAAGGCTTCGAAGTAATCCGGAAAGGTCTTGGCCACGCAATGCGGGTCGAGGATTCGCACCGCCACGCCGCGCTTCGCCACCAGCGGGTTGAAAGCGGCCAGCGACAGGCACATCGCGATGCGGTGGTCATCGTAGGTGTGGATGCTCGTCGCTCGCCACGCACTGGGCGCGGTGACCTCGAGAAAATCGGCGCCCTGGGTCACGGTTGCGCCCAGCTTGCTCAGCTCGTTGGCCATGGCCTCGATACGGTCGGTCTCCTTGACCCGCCAACTCGCGATGTTGGTCAGCCGAGTCGTGCCCTCGGCGTACAAGGCCATCACCGCCAGCGTCATCGCCGCATCGGGGATGTGGTTGCAGTCCAGGTCGATCGATCGCAGCGGCCAGGCGCCGCGGCCAACCGTCAACCGTCCTGGCTCGCCATGCACGACCGCGCCCATCGCCCGTGCGGCCTCGACGAAGCGGATGTCGCCCTGTATGGAGTCCAGCCCCAGGCCTTCGATCACCAGTGGCGCTTCGGTGGCGGCGATCGCTCCCAGCGCGATGAAATACGAAGCTGACGAAGCGTCGGCCTCGACATGGATCACGCCCGGCGATCGGTAGGCGCTGCCCTGGGCGATCGTGAATCGTTGGTAGCCTTGCCGATCCACGTCGATGCCGAAGCGCGCCAGCAGCTTGAGCGTGATGTCGACATAGGGCTTACTGATCAGTTCGCCTTCGACCGCGATCACCACCGCAGCACTGGTGCTGGCCAGAGGCAGGGCGAGCAGCAGCGCGGTCAGGAACTGGCTCGAGACGTCGCCCCGCACCCGGATCTCGGTCTGGGTCTGCAGCTTGCCGCCCGCCTCGCCGCGCAGCAGCAGCGGTGGGTAGCCCGTGCTGCCGAGGTAATCAACACTGCACCCCAGCTGGCGCAGTGCGTCGACCAGGTCGGCAATCGGCCGCTCGTGCATGCGCGGCACGCCGCTCAACTCAAAGCGCCCGCCTTGCAGCGCAGCGAGCACCGCCAGCGCGGCGGCCAGCGGCCGCATCGCTGTTCCGGCATTGCCCAGGAACAGCGATGCCTCGTGCATTTGCAGCTGTCCGCCCAGGCCTGTGACCGCCATGGCGCCGTCTTGCTGTGGTTGCAGCGTGCAGCCGAGTTGGCGCAACGCGTCGAGCATCACCCGGGTGTCATCGCTGTCGAGCAGGTCGCGAACGATCGTCGTGCCTGCGCTCAAACCCGCCAACAACAGCACGCGGTTTGAAATGCTCTTGGAGCCCGGCAAGCGGACGCTGCCGGTCGCGCTGCGCAGCGGCGGCAGATCCAGAAAAGAAGTCTTGTACATGGTCTTTCGATGGAAAGCTGCGCCGGCCCGGACCGGCGGCTGAGGATCAGCGTGCCGCGCCGCCGATCTGCCAAGCGCTGCGGGCGCTTGAAGCCTTGCGGATCATGTCTTCCAAGGCCTGCGCATCACCGGCCAGCATGGCCTGTTCGAGCGCGTCCAGCGTCAAGCGAAAGCGCTGGTTTTGCTGCAGCACTTGTTCCCGGTTGGCCAGCAAGATGTCGCGCCAGACGGCCGGATCGCTGGCGGCGATGCGGGTGAAATCACGGAAGCCAGGCCCGGCCAGCGACAGATGGTCTTGGCCATCGGGCTGGTCGGCGACTGACGAGAAGCAGGCGAATGCCAGCAGGTGGGGCAGGTGGCTGACAGCGGCGAAAGCCGCGTCGTGCCGCTCTGGGCTCATCTGCCGCACTTTGGCACCGATCGCGGTCCAGACTGCGGCCGCTTTACGCACCAGGTCGTCACGCGTTTGGGCCAGTGGTGTGAGGATCACCTGGCGGCCTTCATATAAGCTAGCGTCTGCATGGGCGACCCCAGCTTGCTCGCTACCGGCAATCGGGTGCGCCGGCACGAACTGCCCGAACTGCACACCGAGCGCATGGCGCGCGGTGTCGACCACATCGCACTTGGTCGAACCGACGTCCATCAGCAGCGCGCCGCCCGGCAGGCCTGGGCGGATCGCGGTCAGGCAGGCTTCGGTCGCCGACACTGGCACGGCGACCAGCACCAGGTCTGCGCCCGAGACGGCTGC
>JBILYN010000062.1:0-18024 GCA_044377715.1 Aquabacterium sp. | reverse complement strand
CCCATTCGACGTGGTTGAGGTAGATCTCCAGGATCCGGCGCTTGCTCAACAGCGCTTCCAGCGTCAGGGTCAGCACGAACTCCTGGGCCTTGCGCAGCGCCGTGCGCTCGCCCGAGAGAAACAGGTTTTTGGCGAGTTGCTGGCTGATCGTCGAGCCACCCACCAGCTTGGGCTCGGCCTTGGGCGCTGCCGAGGCGACGCCCTGGCGTTGGCCGAGTTGGGCGTTGCGGCGCGCCGCTGTGGCCTCGGCACGTTGGTTTTTCTCCCAGGCTTTTTCCAGCGCATCCCATTCGACGCCCAGGTGGTCGACGAAACCGGCGTCCTCGCTGGCGACCACGGCGCGCTTGAGGGTGGCGGCGATGCGCGCGTCGCCGACCCAGTCCTGGCGCCAGTCGATGCGGTGCTTCTCGACCAGCAAGCGCCAGGCTTCGCTGCGCTGAAAGCTGGTCGATTGCGGCGCCAGCACGGCCATCAAACCGATCCTGGCGACGAAGTACAGCTGCAGCGAGGCCCCGCACAGCAGCAGCAGGGCGCCCAGGCGCAGCAGATGGCGACGCCAGCCTGGCGGGCCCCGCGGGGTCACTGGACGCCTTCTCAAGCGCTCAGACCTTCAGGGCCAGCCGCTCGCGCAGCTTGCGCAGCACCGGCGAGGTCTCTGGCATCACACCGCGCCACAGCGCAAAGGCCTCGGCCGCTTGTTCGACCAGCATGCCCAGGCCGTCGCGCCCGATCGCGCCGTGGGCCGCTGCCCAGTCCAGAAACGCTTGGGCTGCCGGGCCATACATCAGGTCCAGCGCCAGCGCGCCGGGCTTGAGCACGCGCGCATGCACCGGCACCGGGCTGCCACCCAGGCTGCTGGCACTGCTGTTGAGCACCAGGTCGAAGGCCTCGCCGCAGTCTTCCAAGCCACTGGCGACCAGCAGCGCGCCGTGGCGCTCGGCCCAGGCCTGGTGGCGCTCGACCAGCACCAAGGCCTTGGCCAGCGTGCGGTTGGCCACCGTGATGCTGGCGCAGCCGGCAGCGATCAGCGGGCCGAGCACGCCGGCAGCCGCACCGCCGGCGCCGATCAGCAGTGCGCGCCGGCCCGCCAAGCGCTGGCCAGCGTGTTGCTCGATGTCGCGAACCAGGCCGATGCCATCGGTGTTGTCTGCAGACCAGCCCTGGGCGTCGAAGCACAGCACGTTGGCCGCCTGGGCCAGCGTCGCGCGTTCGCTGACTTCGCGGGCCAGCGGCAGGACCTGGAACTTGAACGGCACGGTGATGTTGCAGCCACGCACCGGCCCTAGCCCGGACTGCGGGTCGGCACTGGCGATGAAAGCCCTCAGCCTGGCCTCGAAGCCGTCGGGCGGGCAGTCGATCCGGTCGTAGTGCATGAGTTGGCCGGTTTGGCGAGCGAACTCTGCATGGATGAACGGCGACTGGCTGTGCGCGACCGGGTGGCCCAGCACCGCGTAGCGGTCGGGTGCGGCGCCGTCGGCCGCAACTGAGGGAGAGGGCAGCGAATTCATGGCGAGTTGGATTGTCTCAGTGCGGGGCTGGTGCTCAGCGTGGTCTCGAGCCCGTCGTCCCGGGTGAAGCGAAAGCGTGAGGTGACCACGATCTGGTCGGCCTGACGCCGCATCGGCGCGCTGAAACCGCCAAACGGCGCCGCCGCCAGCACGATCTGCCGCGCCCTGCGGTCGAGCTCGGCATTGCCCGATCCGCTCACCACTTCGGCCACCAACACCCGTCCACCAGCGTCGACGGTGATGTTCATCGTCAGCTCGCCATACAGCTTGTAACCCTGGTGCTCGGGAAACTCTCGGGTGCCTCTATCCTCGATGCGGCGCCGCAGCCGGTCGTAGTACACCGCGTACACCGCTTCGCGGGTGGCCGGGCTGATGTAGCGTTTGCGTGGTCTGGCGTTTTCGTCGTTGATGCGCTTTTCGATCTCGGCCAGCACCTTGAGCAGCAATCGCCTGCGCTCCTCCAGGTCGCGCTCGGCGGGCTTGCCTGGGTTGCGGTTCGGGTCGGGCGGCGGCAGCAGCGCCATCTCGCGTCTGATTTGCGCAAGCAGTTGCTGCTGCTGGTCTTTCAGCTGGTCGACCTTTCGGTGCGCTTCGTCATTGGACCGGCCGAGTTCGGCTCTAGCGGCGGCTGGCAACGGTGACGTGGCGCGCCCGCCAGCCTGTTCGCCGCCGCCGGCCAACGCGGCTTGGGCGACGGCTTGGGCTTGGACTGGCGCCTCGCTCGAGCGGGCGTTGACCAAGATCACCTCCAGCGGTGTGTCCCTGAACACCCGGTCGAAGCCGGCCGGATCGATCCAGCGAAAGCCCAGCAGCAGCGCATGCGCTGCCAGCGACAGGCCGATGGCCCACTGCAAGCTGGTCGGCCCGCGCCAGGCCATGCGTTGGCTCAGGCGGCGCCCGGCTCGGCGAGCCCCGCGGCATCCTCGGCGGGCGCCGGTGCGGTGTCGCCGAGGTCGAAGGCCAGCGCCAACGGTGCAGCGGCCTGGGCATCGTCATCATCGGCACTGTCGTCGACGGCGGCGGCGCCCTGGCTCGACATGTCATCGAGCCGGGCCAGCAAACTGGCGTGCAGGTCTAGCGTGAGCAAGTCCATGCCGGTGATGCGCACCCGCACGCGGGTGTTGCGCGGCAAAGGCTCGCAGCCCATCGCCTTGAACACCAGTGGCAGCGTGTCGGCGCGCACCAGGCCGTCTTTCAGCACCGCGGCGTCGAGCTCGGTGACCTCGTTTTGCTGCAGCCAACGCAATGTCCAGAAGCGCTCAATGTCGCGCTGGAAGTCGTTGTAGGCCATGTAAGCGGCGTCGAACAGCGAGATCACCGAGAACAGTGTTGCGTCCCTGGGTTTGAACGGCGCGACCAGCGCGGCGGTGCGGCCGTGGCGCGTGGCGGCGATGATCTGCCACTGGTTGACCAGGTCGACATAGCGGCGCAGCGGCGACGTCGCCCAGCTGTACTGCGGCACACCCATGCCGGCATGTGGCGCCGGCTTGGTGCCCATGCGAACCTTCACGCCCGGCGCCATGCTGGCTTGGCTGCGGTAGATGCCGGGCACGCCGACTTCGGCGATGAAGCCACCCCAGTGGCTGTTGGCCAGGATCATCGCCTCGCTGACGATCAAGTCCAGCGGCGCGCCGCGCTTGCGCTCGCTGATGCGAACGGTCTCGTCGCCGCGCGGTTCACCCACGCTGTCGGCACCGTCGCGGTCCAGGCGGAAGTTGTAATCCGGCCGGTTGAAGTTCTCGGGCTTGCCGCGAACCACTTCGCGCTGCGCTTTGAGGTGCTTGGCCAACCTGAAGGCGAAGGCCAGTTCGGGCGCGAAGCGGTACTCGGCCACGGCCTCGCTGGTCAGCGCGGCCACCGTGATGACCTCGTCGAGCTGGTCGTGGCGCAGGTTGGCGGCGATCGGCACGCGCTCGATCCGGGTCTCGGTGCTGAGCACTGCCAGCGTCGCTTCGTCGTAGCTGACGTACAGGCTGACCGCCGGGCAGTCTCGGCCTTCGGTCAGGGTGTAGCCCTGCACCACCTCGTCGGGCAGCATCGTGATCTTGTAGCCCGGCATGTAGACCGTGGACAGGCGCTCGCGGGCGAGCTTGTCGATCGGCGAATCGGGCCCGAAGGCCAGCGCCGGCGCGGCGATGTGCACGCCAAAGACCACGGTGCCGGTCTCCAGGCCGTTGACCGACAGCGCATCGTCGATCTCGGTGGTCTGCGAGTCGTCGATCGAGAACGCTTGCACCGGTGCCAGCGGCAACTCGTCCTTGACCGCCGGTGCGGCCAGCACCGGGAAACCCGTGCCCTTGGCGAACTGCTCGAACAGAAAGCGCTTCCAGTGAAACTGGTAGGGCGATGCGATCGCGCCCGCGGTCTGCAGCAGGTCCAGCGGCGCGCGCTGGGCGCGCTTGGCCGCCTCGACCACCGCCTTGTACTCGGGGCCATTCTTGTCGGGCTTGAACAGGATGCGGTAGAGCTGTTCTCGCACCGGCTCCGGGCAGCGGCCAGCCGCCAGCTCAGCGGCCCAGTCCTCGATCTGCAGGGCTTGCGCGGCTTTGCGCTCTATCCCCAGCAGCGCAGCTTTGACGGTCTCTTCGGGCGCTTTTTTGAACAGGCCTTTGCCGGCGCGGCGAAAGTAATGCGGCGCATCGAACAGCTTGAACAGCACGGCGGCCTGTTGTTCGGGCCCGGCCTGGGCTGAGAAGTAGTCGCGCGCCAGGTCGCCGAAGCTGAACTCGCCTTCGGGCGCGAACTCCCAGGCCATCTCCAGGTCGATCTCGGCGGCCGCGGCCTGGGCCGCGGCGATCAGCACCGCAGGTTCGGGTTTGGCAAAGCGCAGCAGCACGTTGGCGGACTTCACTTTGACACGCTTGCCGGACTCAAGCTCGATCTGTACCGAGGAGTCGGCTTCCGACATCAGGCGGCCGGCGAGGAACTTACCGGCATCGTCGAACAAGGCATAGGAGGACATATGGCGAGGATTGTCGCCGCTGCCGGCCCGGCGCTAAGATCGATAGCATGGGACAGGCACCGCCGATCTTGAGCCTTGCCGATTTCCTGGCCTGGGAGGAAACCCAGTCCGAGCGGCATGAGTTCGTCCGCGGCGAGGTGTTCGCGATGGTCGGTGCGCGGCGGGTGCACGGGCTGGTGTCGCTTAATGTCGCAGCAGCGTTGAAAAGCCAGCTTCGGGGCAGTCCCTGCCGGGCCTTCAACGAGACCATGAAGCTGCAGGCGGCCGAAGACGTGCTGCTCTACCCTGATGTCTTTGTCACCTGCGACCCAGCCGACCTGCGCACCGATCGAATCTTCAGCGCGCCCACGGTGGTGGTCGAGGTGTTGTCGCCGTCGACCCAGTCCTACGACAGAGGACAGAAGTTCACTTGGTACCGCAGGCTGGCCAGCCTGCGCGAGTACCTGCTGGTCGACCCTGACAGCCGCGAGTTGCAGTTGTTCAGGCGTGGTGCCGATGGCCTGTTCACACTGCACGACCTGACGGGGGCAACCCAGGTCGAGCTGACCAGCATCGGCTGCACACTGCCGGCCGATGAGATCTTCGATGGGCTAGACCCCGAGTTGCAGGCTTCGCTGCCCGGCATCTGACCACGCTCTAGCGCCTGCTGTCGTCCACCACCGCGCCGTTGTCCAGCCGCTGCGCCGCCAGCCAATCCGGTGCAAACACCGTGTCGGTATAGCGTTCACCCGAATCGCAGATCAGGCTGACGATGCTGCCGGATTCGCCGCGCTCGGCCATCTCGCGCGCCAGGTGCAGCACGCCGACGAAGTTGGTGCCGGTCGACGGTCCGACGCGCCGCCCCAGCCGGGCCGACAAGTCCAGCGCGGCGGCAAAACTCATCGCATCGGGCACCCGCAACATCCTGTCTATCACCGTCGGCACGAAGCTGGGCTCGACCCGGGGCCGGCCTATGCCCTCGATGCGGCTGCGCTCGGTCGAGCGCAGGTCGCTGCGGCGCTGCACGAAGGCGTCGAAGAACACTGACGCGGGGGGGTCGACCACCGCCAGCCGGGTGGTGGCGAGCGCGTCGCGCCGGTAACGGATGTAGCGCCCGATGGTGGCCGAGGTGCCGCCGGTGCCCGCGCCGACGATGATCCAGCGGGGCAGCGGGTGCGGTTCGAGTTGCAGCTGCGCGAACAGGCTCTCGGCGATGTTGTTGTTGCCACGCCAGTCGGTGGCGCGCTCGGCATGGGTGAACTGGTCCATGTAGTGGCCGCCGCGCGCCGCGGCCAGCGCCTCGGCCTCGGCGTAGACCTGCGGGCTGTCCACCTCGTGGCACTGGCCGCCGTAGAACGCGATCTCCTCGAGCTTGCGGCGTGCCGTGCCGCGCGGCACCACCGCGATGAACGGCAGTTGCAGCAAGCGGGCGAAATAGGCCTCGCTGATCGCGGTCGACCCCGACGAGGCCTCGACGATGGTCGTATCGGGGCCGATCAGGCCGTTGCAAAGCCCGTACAGGAACAGCGAGCGCGCCAGCCTGTGCTTCAGGCTGCCCGAGGGGTGGGTCGATTCGTCCTTCAGGTAGACCGTCACGCCTGGCGCTTCGGCCAGCGCCAGCGGGATCAGATGGGTGTCGGCCGAGCGGCGCGCATCGGCCGTGATGTGCTGCAGTGCACCGGCCAGCCAGGCGCGTTTGGCGTCGTCGTTCATCGTAGCCCTTTCATGGCTTTGACAGCTTGGCGCAGCATCACACCGTCATGCCGCCCGAGACCTCGATCACCGCGCCGTTGATGTAGCTCGCTTCGTCGCTGGCTAGGAAGGCGTAGACGTTGGCGATCTCTTCAGGTCGCCCCAATCGGCGCAGCGGCACCTGGTCGCGCATGTTCTGCAGCACTTTGTCGGGCACCGTGGCGAGGATCTGTGTCTCGACGAAGCCCGGTGCGACCGCGTTGACACGGATGCCCTTGGGCCCGAGCTCTCGGCTCCAGGTCTTGGTGAAGCCGATCACGCCGAACTTGGACGCGGCGTAGTTGGTCTGGCCGAAATTGCCGTAGATCCCGACCACGCTGCTGGCGTTGAGGATCACGCCCGATCCCTGGGCCAGCATCGGCTCGAGCACGGCCTGAGTCGCATGGAACACGCCGCGCAGGTTGACGTCGATGACCGCGTCGAACTGCGCGACCGTCATCTTCTGCAGCCGCGCGTCCTTGGTGATGCCGGCGTTGTTGACCAGCACGTCGATCCGGCCGAGTCGCTGCGTGACGGCCGCCACCATCGCGTCTAGCGCTTCGCGGTCGGTGACGTCGAGCGCGAAGCCCAGTGCCTGCGCGCCTGCTGAACCGTGTAGAGCGGCGCTGCGCGCGTTGACTGCAGCCACCGCCGCGTCCACGCCCTCGGCGCGCAGGTCGCAGACGACGACGGTGGCGCCCTCTTCGGCAAATTTCAGCGCGGTGGCCAGGCCTATGCCCTGGGCGGCGCCGGTGATGATGGAAACCTTGTTTTTCAGTCGCATAGTTTCAGGAATTGGAGGATGAACAAGAGGTGATCGTCGAAATCCGAGATCGCATGGTCGCTGCCTTCGAGCAGGCGCAGGTTGGCGGCGGGCAAGCCGGGGTAGCGGCCGGTCATCTCTCGCCAGTCGAGCAATTCGTCGCCTTTGGCGATCAGCGCGCCGTAGCGGCCGGGATGGGTGATGGTGCGGGCGGTCAATTCACGCAACTCGGCCAGGTATTCGGCGCGGAACAAGAAGCGCTCCTCAGGCGCGTGGAATTGGGTCAGCTCGCCGACATACCGCGCCAGGTCGCGCGCGGGGTCGGTGGCTGGGTTCAGCAGCATGGCCCGGCAGCCTCTGGCCTCGGCCACCGCGGTGGCGTAGAAACCGCCCAGCGAGCTGCCGACCACCGCCATTGCATCGCTGGGCCAGTCGGCGGTGCCTTGTTCGACCAGCGCGCAGGCCTGGCGCGGCGACGGCGGCAATTGCGGGCACCACCAGACCACATCGGGCCGGTGCGTGTCGAGCCAGGCCTTGAGTTGCCTGGCCTTGAACGAGTTCGGTGACGAGCGGAATCCGTGCAGGTAGAGCAGGTGCATGGGCTTCGATTGTCGGGCTTTGGACGGTAGTACGATGATGCTGATGCAAACAACGTAAATTGAGCGATATTGTTCAAACTAGTACATTGCTTGTGGTTGATGCTGCTGTTGCTGGTGCCGGGATGGGCGCAGGCGGGCGAGCAGGTCGCGGGCTACGACGTCGAGGTCGCCGCCTACAAGGACCTTCGACAGGACCTGACGATCGACACCGCTTCCGGCGTCAGCTTCAGCCCGGTATCAGGCCGTTTCGGCCTGGGTTTTGATGCGCCCGTCACCTGGGTGCGCCTGACCTTGCGCCCCAACGATCGGGCGGTCGACCTCGCTCAGCCGCTGATGCTGCGCCTAGGCCCGCACGCGCTGGACAAGGTGGACTTCTACCAGCGGGTCGACGGTCGGTGGGTGGTCGAGCACGTCGGTGACCTGCGGCCCAGGATCAAGACTCCCTGCATCGACGACCTGTATTGTTTCGCGGTCAACCCTCGCGACCAGGACGAGACCGTCTTCTACCTGCGGATCCAGACCACCGGTTTTCCATTTATCACTGCCCATTTTGTGCCGCCGACGGACCTGCTCGCAGTGGTTGTCAAACGCACGTACTACCTGACGGGGGCCTTGGTCGCGGGCGTGGTGCTGTTGGTGGTCGGCCTGATGCTGCTGGTGTTGGAGCGAACAGCGCTGTTGAAAATTTACTGCAGCCATCAAGTGATCGTCACCTGTCTCTTTTTGCTCGGCACTGGCGCCATATCGGTTGCAGAATCAAATCTTGAGTTGCTGGACTGGGCGACGGTACTAGTGCTCAATTTCAGAAACGCGTCGCTCTCGCTGGTCTTTTGGCTGGTGTTGGCACCTTATCGGCCCTCGTTGTCCTACCGGCGACTGTTCATCGGCCTGATGGTGGCCTATGGCTCGGGCCTGTTGGCGCTGCTGGCCGGTCAGATCCATCTATCGATGCAGATCAACTTCGTCATGCAGGCCGTGGCGGCGATCGTGTTGGTGCAAGGCTTGATCACGGCGGGCCAGTTGCCGAGGCTTCTGCGCAATACCTTGCTGATCGGGGCCGGGCTCTACATCGTTCTGCTGGTCGCGGGTTATCGAGTTGTGCTTGGTTTTACGCCAGGCGGGACGGTCGATTTCGGGCTGCTCGACTGGCGCTTGAATGGCACACCGATCGGCATCTTTGCCGTTTGGATCCTGCTGATCGAGCACAAACTTCGAAACCTGGCCCGGGCCGACGCTTACCTGGCGATTGAAAAATCACAAGATCGACTTCGCGCCGATGCCGAGCGGCACAGCGAGCGCGGCGCGATGATTGACATGCTGACCCATGAGCTCAAGACGCCGCTCAGCACGATCAGGTTCGCCCTCGCATCGGCCAGTCGCTTGTTCCAGAAGCAGGGCGGCGCGAGCGACACAGACCGCCAGAATTTCATGCTCAGGGCCGGCCACATCGAGAGCTCGGTGAGCCGGATGGACGCGATGATCTTGCAGGTGGCACAAGCGCACAAGGTCGAGCACATGGTGGTGTCTGCCGTGCCGGAGGAGATGGCGCTGCAATCGCTGTTCGAAGACCTGGTTCGGCCTTATGCCTTGACCCATCATGTCGAACTCGACATCGAGCCCGACCTGCTGCTGCGATCAGATCGGCTGATGCTGACGACCCTGGTCGAGAACCTGATCAGCAACGCCTGCAAGTACTCGCTCGACCAGTGGGTCAGCCTGTCGGTGCGCCGCGACAAGCCAGCACAGGGTGCGGCTGTGGTTCGAATCGCGGTGGCCAACCGGGTGGCTGCCGACACCGAGCCCGATGAGGCGCGGCTGTTCGAGCGCTATTACCGTCATTCGGCGGTGTCAGACCAACCCGGCACCGGCATGGGGCTGCACATTGCCCGGTCGGCTGCGAGCAAGATCGGTGCCACGCTTCGCTACAGCATCGCTGACAACGTCGTCAACTTCGAAGTCAGCGTGCCATGTTGAGGCGCCTGCTGTGCCTGTTGTTGATGCTGTTCGCGCCTGTGCTGGCGCAAGCAGGTACCCAGGTTGGAGGCTACGCCATCGAGACCGCCGCCTACAAGGACCTTGGCCAGAGCCTGACGATAGACACTGTTGCCGAGGCCCACTTCGTTCCGGCATCGGCAACGATGGGGCTCGGTTTTGATGCGCCCGTGACCTGGCTGCGCCTGACGCTGCGCAAGCTGGCGTCAGGTGTGACCGAGCCGGACGCAGGCCAGCCACTGGTTCTGGTTGTTGGGCCCTACCAACTCGACACCCTGCACTTTTACGAGCAGGTCGAAGGCCGTTGGACAGCCAAGATCGCCGGCGACCGGCAGCCCAGAAACAGGGTCTTGTGCCCGAGCGACCAGTATTGCTTCGCGGTCGATCCACGTGGCAACGATACGACCACGGTCTACCTCAAGGTCGAGACCACTGGGTTTCCGTTCTTGAACGCGAAATTGATTCCAGCCTCTGCACTGGCCTCGGTAACTGCCGAGCGTGCAGCCATCATCGCCTTTTCACTGGCGGTGTCCCTGACCCTGTGGGTGGTCGGACTGATGCTGCTCAAGCTCGAACCTGCCGTTACGCTGCAGGCCTACGGCGTGCATCAACTGATCGTCGCCGCGCTGGCGGCAGTGGGCTCTGGCATCCTGGCAATGCCTGCGGTCAGTCCTGCAATGACGGATATTGTGATCAATTCCTTGATCATTTTACGTACCGCTTCGATATCGACGATGGGCTGGCTGGTGCTGGCAAGGTATGAAAACTCGGCCCTCCACAAGAGGCTTTTTGTCGGCTCGATGGCGCTGCTAGCGCTTGCCCTGCTGTTGCTGACCACAGACCAGGCCCGGCTTGCTTTGCAGCTGAACTTCTGCCTGCAGATGGCGACGCCATTCATCGTGTTGCAGCGGCTGATGATGACGCCCCGACCGCCCAGCGCGTTGCGAAACGCGTTGCTGTTCGGCTGCATGATGTACCTGATGCTTTTGATCCTCGGTTGCCGAGTCATATGGGGGGGAGATGTCATTGTGCCCATCGAGTTTGGCGCGCTTGACTGGCGCCTGAACGGCGCGCCTATCGGCTTGTTCATCATCTGGCTGATGCTGGCCGAAAACAACCGGCGAGTTGCCATCAAGTCCGATGAATACCTGAAGATTGAAACCGAGCGAGCACGACTTCGCGCCGAGGCTGAGACCCACCGAGAGCGCGGCGCGATGATCGACATGTTGACCCATGAACTCAAGACGCCGCTCAGCACGATACGGTTCGCCCTCGCATCGCTCAGCCGACTGTTCCTGCAGCCCGGGCCTGCAAAGGGCAACGATGAGCACAATTTCGTGCTCAGAGCCAGCCACATCGAAAGCTCTGTGAGTCGGATGGATGCGATGATTCTCCAAGTGGCTCAGGCGCACAAGATGGATGACTTTACGGTCTCGGCGGCGCCAGAAGCGATGGACTTGCAAGCTTTGATGGACGAATTGGTCCGCCCCTATGCCTCGACCCACCGCTTCAAACTCGACATCGAGCCCGGCCTGATGCTGCGCTCAGACCGGCTGATGCTGACCACGCTGATCGAGAATCTGCTCAGCAATGCCTGCAAGTATTCGGTCGACCAGTGGGTCATCCTGACGGTGGCTTGCGTCGCGCCGGCGGAGGTCCCGGTGAGCAGGGTCGATGCGTCACTCGCTGTGATTCGCATTGTGGTCGCCAACCGGGTGAGCGCCGGCACAGAGCCTGATGAAGCGCGACTGTTCGAGCGCTACTACCGTCACCATGCGGTATCAGACCAACCCGGCACCGGCATGGGGCTGCACATTGCCCGGTCGGCTGCGAGCAAGATCGGTGCCACGCTGCAGTATCGGTTCGACGACGGCGTCGTCAGTTTCGAGGCGAGTGTTCCATGCTGAAGGCCACGCCCCGCAACAAGCTCAGAGCTGCCGAGGCGCCGCTGGTGGTGGCGCTGGTCGAAGACGATCGCCTGCTCAGAGAGGAGGTCGTCGAGCACCTGACGGCCCACGAATTCGTCGTCCATGCGGTCAGCAGCGCCGCTGGATTCGACGATCTTGCGTCGCGCGTAGCGCTGGATTTGTTCGTCATCGACTGGAACCTGCCGGGCGAGAGTGGGCTGAGTCTGTCGCGCAGGGTGCGCGAGGCGATGCCTGGTGCCGGCATTGTGCTGATGACCGCGAGGGTGGCGCTGCACGACCGGCTCACCGGCTACCGGCAGGGCGGTGCGGACGTCTACCTGACCAAGCCGGTGGCGCCCGATGAGTTGGTGGCTGTGCTGTTGAGTTTGGGCCGCAGGGTCAAGCCTGCCGAAAGCGGGCAGGCCTGGTCGCTGGATCTGCGCGACCGAACGCTGCAAGGGCCGCAGCCGCAGCAAAAGATCAGGCTCACGGGCAGGGAGAAGATCTTGCTGTTGGCCTTGGTCCAAGCCAAGGACAACACGCTGGAATCCGGCGCCCTGTGCGATCTTTACGGCAGTGACGATTCCGACGACCTGATGAGCAAGCGCACGCTCGAAGAGCTGGTCGCCCGCTTGCGCAAGAAGTTGAAGGCGGTGCAGGAGCCGACGGCCGAGGCGGCGATCAAGTCGGTCTGGGGTGTGGGCTACCAACTGTGCCTGCGCATCATCCTGAGCTGAACCCGCCCATCCTGCCGGTTCGGCTGGCTGCGGCCCAGCGTTCAGCCCAGCAAGGCCGGGAATATTTCTGCGTCCAAGCCTGAATTGCGCGGGTTATTGAGAGCTATTGCCGGCCTGTCTGCGGGTCTGGCGGGGCCCTGCCTCTAAGCTCTCAACTGTTCGTATTGCACAGCGATGGTCGCCCGAAAAGAGCGGTGCTGTGCGGCAAGGCACGCAGCGTTCGGCATCCGGTCTACCGGTCTATCCGTCTATCGGTCAACATTGACGCAAGGATTTTCCATGGCAACCAAGAAGACCCCAAGCGCACCCAGCATTCCGCAGGCTGGCGAGCAGTGGGAGTTCAAGTTCAACCGCAAGGGCGGGCCTTTTGGATCCAGCCAAAGTTACCCTCCAGCCACGGTGCTTGATGTGGCCGAGGGTTGGGTTCGGTATGCCATTGGCAAGAGCCACCCCGATCTGAAAAAGCCACTGGCCACCTTCACTTACATGTACGCACGCGGCGGTTGAGAGCTTGCCCGCTGCGTCGCTATCCCTGCCGGCTCACGGCGATTCGACCGCAGAGAAGACTCGCGCCCTGTCGCCCGACCCTCGATGGTGAGGTCTCCGGTCTGGGCTGCTGCAGGCCGTCCCGCGGCGCCCCTGGCCGTCGCGCTGGTTGAAGACGACCGTCTTCTCCGGGAGGAAATTGCCGAGCACCTGATGGCACACGATTTCGTCGTCCATGCGGTCAGCAGTGCTGCTGCTTACGATGATCTGGCGGCGCGCATCGCGCTGGACTTGTTCGTGATCGACTGGAACTTGCCAGGCGAAAGCGGTTTGAACCTGTCGCGCAGGCTGCGCGAGGCCATCCCTGGTGCTGGCATCGTGCTGATGACCGCCAGGGTGGCTTTGCACGACCGGCTCACCGGCTACCGGCAAGGTGGCGCGGACGTCTATCTGACCAAGCCGGTGGCCCCCGACGAACTGGTGGCTGTGCTGTTGAGCCTGGGCCGCAGGGTCAAGCCGGCGATCAATGGGCAAGACTGGGCGCTGAATTTGCGCGACAGAACGCTGCAAGGACCGCATCCGCCGCAGAAGATCAGACTCACTGGTCGGGAAAAGACCTTGCTGGTGGCCCTGGTTCAAGCCAAGGACAACACGATGGAATCTGGCGCGCTGTGCGACTTGTACGTGCCCGACGATTCCGACGAGCTGATGAGCAAGCACACGCTGGAGGAGTTGGTCGCGCGCTTGCGCAAGAAATTCAAGGCGGTGCAGGACGTGGACGCAGAGCCGGCCATCAAGTCGGTCTGGGGCGTGGGTTACCAGTTGTGCCTTCACATGCATCTGGTCTGAGCCCAGCGTTCTTGCGCCAGTCCATCGAGCCGCTGCGGCGCTCTGGCTGAGCTTCCAGTCTGAGCTTCAAATCGGCGGCCCTCTGTGCGGCCGTCCGCTGGCCGAACCCACCCTGAATCCCTGTCCTGCAGCCATCGCTTGATGGCCAGAGCCGGTTCAACAGCGGTCAGCCTTCAGTGCAAGAACAGCCAGAAAAATTTTTGTCGACAAGCCTTAATTGCATCGGTTTTCTTGAGCATCGGCAGGGTCTTCTGGGGGCTTTGGGTAGTGACTGACCTATCCTTTTGACTGTTGATCAAGACGATCTATTTTGACGGTAGGCCCAATTTGCTAACCATCTTTTGGAACGTCATATCACCGTACCGAAGATCGTCACTTGCCGTTGAACCATTCACGAAGAGCTGCCCATGTCGACTCGTCGAAGACCGACCACCGAGCCCACCGCGACACCACAGGCTGGTGAGCTGTGGGACTTCAAATTCGGCCGCCGCCATGATGGGCCTGGATCCAAGCCAAGCTACCCGCCTGCGAAAGTGATCGAGGTGCGCGATGGCTGGGTTCGCTATGCGATAGGACAAGCGCACCCGAATCTTGCAAAGCCGATCCAGACCTTTACCTACCTCTACTTGCCTTTGCGGCGTTAGAGAAATGCGCTCATCCGAGCGCTCAGACGATCTTGATGCCCAAGTTGGGCAGGCCGTCGATGTGGCAGTCGATCACATCACCACGCACCACTGGGCCGACGTTCTCGGGCGTGCCCGAGTAGATGATGTCACCGGGCATCAACTCGAAGGCCTGGGACAGTTTGCTGATCTGTTCGGCCACACTCCAGATCATCTGCTTGAGGTTGGCGCTTTGCTTGGTCTGTCCGTTGACCTTGAGCCAGATCGCGCCCTGTGTGAACGGGCCGGTCTGGCTGGCGCGGTGCAACGGGCCGATAGGCGCCGAGTGGTCGAAACTCTTGCCGATCTCCCAGGGCTTCTTCTCGTCGCCTAGCGCTCGCTGCAGGTCGCGCCGCGTCATGTCCAGACCCAGCGCATAGCCGTAGACATGGTCGAGCGCGCTCGCGATGGGGATGTTGCGGCCACCCAGGTGCAGCGCGGCGACCAGTTCCACCTCGTAGTGGTAGTTCTTGGTCAAGGTTGGGTAGGGGTGGTCGGCGACTGTGCCTGCGGCGACGTTCTGGATCGCGTCTGTGGGCTTTTGGAAGAAGAAAGGTGGTTCGCGGCTCGGGTCCGAGCCCATCTCGCGGGCATGGGCGGCGTAGTTGCGGCCGATGCAGTAGATGCGCCGCACAGGGAACGACTGCTCGCTGCCGACGATCGGGATCAAGGTCGCGGGCACCGTGAACGGCGTCTTCGCGCTGGTCTGGGCCACGCCAGGCAGGGCGCAACCGGCCAGCGCGCCCAGGCCCAGCGTGGCGGTGGTTTCGAACAGGGATCTGCGGTCCATCTGGTGTCTCCGGTTGAGATAGAAAGCGGGCGACCCGGCAGTGCCGGGTCAATTCGCCAGCGCTGCCAGCAGTTTGGCGTGGATGCCGCCGAAAGCGCCGTTGCTCATCACCAGCACCTGGTCGCCCGGGCGCACGGCCCGAACGATGGCCGCCACCAGTTTGTCAACGCTGTCGGCCACCGAGGCCTGCGCGCCCAGCGGCGCCAGCGCATCAGCGGCGTTCCAGCCGTAGTTGCCCTGCAGGCAGAACGCCAGGTCGGCTTCTTCCAGCGCCCAGGGCAGCAAGGCTGACATCGACCCGCGCTTCATTGTGTTGGTGCGTGGCTCGAACACTGCCAGGATGCGCGCCAGGCCGGCTTTGCGGCGCAGGCCGTTGATGGTGGTGCGCATCGCGGTGGGATGGTGGGCAAAGTCGTCGTAGACCTTCACGCCGCCGGCCTCACCGCGGAGCTCGAGCCGGCGCCTGACGTTTTGGAAACTCGCCAGCGCTGCAGCGGCCACATCGGGCGCGACACCGACATGTTCGGCAGCGGCGATGGCCGCCAGCGCGTTGAGCTGGTTGTGCTCACCTTGCAGTTGCCATTCGACCCGGCCGACTTTCAGGCTGCCGCGCAACACGTCAAAGGCATGGGGCTCGCCGCGCGCGCGCAGCGCACCAGGCTCTTCCTTGCGAGCGCCGAAGCGCTGCAACTCGCTCCAGCAGCCTCGGGCCAGCACCCGGTCTAGCGCGGCTTCGCGGCTGTTGACGATCAAGCGCCCGCTGGCCGGCACGGTGCGCACCAGGTGGTGGAACTGGGTCTCGATCGCGCCCAGGTCGGCAAAGATGTCGGCGTGGTCGAATTCGAGGTTGTTCAGGATCGCGGTGCGCGGGCGGTAGTGCACGAACTTGCTGCGTTTGTCGAAGAAAGCGGTGTCGTACTCGTCGGCTTCGATCACGAAGCAGGGGCGGTGCTTGCCGCTGTCGCTGCCCAGCCGCGCCGAGATGCCGAAATTCAGTGGCACGCCGCCGATCAGAAAACCCGGTTGCAGACCGGCCTGTTCGAGCACCCAGGCCAGCATCGCGCTGGTGCCCGTCTTGCCATGGGTGCCGGCCACCGCCAGCACATGGCGTGTGGACAGCACCTGTTCGGCCAGCCACTGCGGTCCGCTGGTGTAGGGCGCACCGGCGTCGAGGATGGCCTCGACCAATGGGTTGCCGCGGCTGACCACATTGCCGATCACCCACTGGTCGGGTGCGAGCGCCATCTGGTCTGCGCCAAAGCCTTCGATCAACTCGATGCCCAGCGACCGCAGCTGGTCGCTCATCGGTGGATAGACATTGGCGTCGCAGCCCGTGACGCGGTGGCCGGCCTCGCGCGCAATCGCGGCCAACCCGCCCATGAAGGTGCCGCAGATGCCAAGGATGTGGATGTGCATGGGGCGCGATTCTAGGCAGCGCGCGGCCAAGCCAGGGCGCGGCTGATTCGCGCTGGTGCGCGCTGCACCCTCTGTGCTCTCTACCCCCCCTGCCCCTCTACCCTTCTACCGACACGGCCTAGGGTTGACCCCGAGGCCGGGTTGGCCTCAATCCCTGGCACAAATCTGGCTTGCTCGGTGACAATAACTTGACCAATTGGTCAGGTCTTCGCCCAACCCGTGCAGCTCTCTTGAACGCTCCTGCCTCGCCCGTCACCAATGCAGCCGCCCAGGCGGCCGTGCTCGTGCGTCGCGCCAGCGTGGTCTACCCTTCCGGCCACCGTAACGACCTGCCGGTGCACGCGCTCAGCGAGGTCGACCTTCGCATCGCGCCTGGTGAGTTTGTCTCGCTGATCGGCCCCTCGGGCTGCGGCAAGACCACCTTGCTGCGGGTGATCGCCGACCTGGAACCGATCAGCGCCGGCGAGGTACTGGTCAACGGCCTGAGTCCGAAACAGGCGCGGCTGGCCCGTGCCTACGGCTACGTGTTCCAGTCGCCGGCGCTGTTTCCCTGGCGCACCGTGCTGGCCAACGTGATGCTGCCGCTGCAGATCCAGGGCCGGTCCAAAGCGGAGGCGCAAGCAGTGGCACGCGAACAGCTCACGCGCGTCGGGCTGGCCGGTTTCGAGCGCAAATACCCTTGGCAGCTCTCGGGTGGCATGCAGCAGCGGGTGTCGATCGCCCGCGCGCTGGGTTTCGAGCCCAGAATTCTGATGATGGACGAGCCCTTCGGCGCGCTCGACGAGATCACCCGCGACGGCTTGAACGAGCAACTGCAGCAGCTCTGGCAGCGCGAGCGGCGCACGGTGGTCTTCGTCACCCATTCGATCGCTGAGGCTGTCTACCTGTCGACCCGCATTGTCGTGATGTCGCCGCGACCAGGGCGCATCCTCAAGGTCATCGACTCGACCCTGCCCGACGAGCGCCACCTGGGGCTGCGCGACACGCCCGAGTTCATGGCGCTGGCGCACGAGGTGCGCGTCGGGCTGGCCCAAGGCCACGCTGATGACCGGCACGGTGGTGATGAAGCCTGAGCTGCTGTCGCAGCGTCTGCTGCCTGTGGCGAGCGTGCTGTTGGCTGTTCTTCTGCTGTGGTACTGCGCTGCGGTCGGGCTCAATGCGGCCGGTGCGATCGAGCGCGTGCTTGCACCGAACGGTGCTTACACCACCGGCGAGCTGATCGCCGGCACGCTCAACATGCAGCGTCCGGTGCTGCCCTCGCCGCACCAGGTGGTGGCCGATCTTTACAGCAGCCTGGTCGACTGGCCGCTGGACTCGCCGCGCAACCTGCTCTACCACGCTGCCGTCACGGCGCAGTCGACCCTGGTCGGATTCGTGCTGGGCACGCTGTTGGGCATCGTGCTGGCCGCGGCGATCGTGCACTCGAGAACCCTGGACCGCGCGCTGCTGCCGTGGATCGTGGCGTCTCAGACGGTGCCGGTGCTGGCGATCGCGCCGATCGTGCTGGTGATCCTGGGCAGCCTGGGTTTCGAGGGCGTTGCGCCCAAGGCGACGATCGCGATGTACCTGTGCTTCTTTCCGGTCACGGTGGCGATGGTGCAAGGTCTGCGTGCACCGCAGCGCATCGAGACCGAGCTGATGCA
>JBILYN010000206.1:0-8137 GCA_044377715.1 Aquabacterium sp. | reverse complement strand
GTTGGCAATACCGACGATCTCGATTTCCTCACCGACCTTGATGATGCCGCGCTCGATCCGGCCCGTCACCACTGTGCCACGGCCAGAGATCGAGAACACGTCTTCAACCGGCATCAGGAACGCGCCATCGATCGCGCGCTCAGGCGTCGGGATGTAGCTGTCGAGTGCATCGGCCAGCTTCATGATGGCTTGCTCACCCATCACACCGGTGTCGCCTTCGAGCGCGAGCTTGGCGCTGCCGTGGATGATCGGGGTGTCGTCGCCCGGGAAATCGTACTTGTCGAGCAGCTCGCGCACTTCCATCTCGACCAGCTCGAGCAGCTCGGCGTCGTCGACCATGTCGCACTTGTTCAGGAACACGATGATGTAAGGCACGCCAACCTGGCGCGCCAACAGGATGTGCTCACGCGTCTGGGGCATCGGGCCGTCAGCGGCCGAACACACCAAAATCGCGCCGTCCATCTGCGCCGCACCCGTGATCATGTTCTTCACATAGTCGGCGTGCCCTGGGCAGTCGACGTGGGCGTAGTGGCGGTTCGCAGTCTCGTACTCGACGTGCGCCGTGTTGATCGTGATGCCCCGGGCTTTTTCTTCCGGCGCGGCATCGATCTGGTCGTAGGCCTTGAACTCGCCGCCAAACTTCTGCGCCAGCACCTTGGTGATGGCCGCCGTCAGCGTGGTCTTGCCGTGGTCGACGTGACCGATCGTGCCCACGTTGACGTGGGGCTTGGTGCGTTCGAATTTACTCTTTGCCATTGCTTCTCTCCAAAAAGAGCTGTTGCCCGTGTGTGTTTAAGGTTTCCGGCACTGGTCTGCCACGGGCAGCTGACCAACCACAGCAGGTGTGGCGCCGAAGACCATCTCAAATTCTGCCCCGCAGCAACCCAGCGGCCGCCGCAGGCGCTGCGGGGGTGGGCCTATTTCGCCCTGGACGTGATGATCGCGTCAGCCACGTTCTTGGGCGCTTCGCTGTAGTGCTTGAATTCCATCGTGTAGGTTGCACGGCCCTGCGACATCGATCGCAGCGTGGTCGAGTAGCCAAACATTTCTGACAGCGGCACCTCGGCCTTGATGACCTTGCCACCACCAGGCATGTCGTCCATACCCTGCACCATGCCGCGACGTGACGACAAGTCACCCATCACCGAACCAGCGTAGTCTTCAGGCGTCTCGACTTCAACCGCCATCATCGGCTCCAAGATCACCGGCGAAGCCTTGCGGCAGCCGTCCTTGAAGCCCAGCGATGCGGCCATCTTGAAGGCGTTTTCGTTCGAATCCACTTCGTGGTAGGAGCCGAAGGTCAGCGTGACCTTGACGTCGACAACCGGGAAACCGGCCAGCACGCCATTGGGCAGCGAGTCGATCACACCCTTCTGCACCGCAGGGATGAATTCGCGCGGCACCACACCACCCTTGATGGCATCGACGAACTCGAAGCCCTTGCCGGGCTCCTGCGGCTCGACCTTGAAAACGACGTGGCCGTATTGGCCCTTGCCGCCCGACTGACGCACGAACTTGCCTTCGACGTCGGTCACCGTCTTGCGAATGGTTTCGCGGTAAGCCACCTGCGGCTTGCCGACGTTGGCCTCGACACCGAACTCGCGCTTCATGCGGTCGACAATGATTTCCAGGTGCAGCTCGCCCATGCCCGAGATGATGGTCTGGCCCGATTCTTCGTCGGTCTTGACGCGGAATGACGGATCCTCTGCGGCCAGACGGCCCAGCGCGATGCCCATCTTCTCCTGGTCGGCCTTGGTCTTGGGCTCGACGGCCTGCGAAATCACCGGCTCCGGGAAGATCATCTTCTCGAGCGTGATGATCGACGTCGGGTCGCACAGGGTTTCGCCCGTGGTCACGTCTTTCAGGCCCACGCATGCAGCGATGTCGCCGGCCAGAATTTCCTTGATTTCTTCACGCTGGTTGGCGTGCATCTGCAGGATCCGGCCGATACGTTCTTTCTTGCCGCGGATCGGGTTGTAGACCGAGTCGCCGGACTTCAGCACGCCCGAATAGACCCGGACGAAAGTCAGTTGGCCGACGTAGGGGTCGGTCATCAGCTTGAAGGCCAGCGCAGAGAACTTCTCTTCGTCAGTGCGATGGCGCACGACCGGTTTGTCGTCGTCGTCGGTGCCAGGCACTGGCGGAATGTCAGCCGGCGACGGCATGAAGTCAACCACGCCGTCGAGCATGCGCTGCACGCCCTTGTTCTTGAAGGCTGAACCGCAAAACATCGGTTGGATCTCGGCCGCGATGGTGCGCGAGCGGATGCCGGCCTTGATCTCCTCCTCGGTCAGGTCGCCCGACTCGAGGTACTTGTTCATCAGTTCTTCAGACGATTCGGCTGCGGCCTCGAGCATGTTCTCGCGCCACTTCTTGGCTTCTTCGAGCAAGTCGGCCGGGATATCGCGGTAGTCGAACTTCATGCCCTGCGAAGCCTCGTCCCAGATGATCGCCTTCATCTTGATCAGGTCGATCACGCCGGTGAACTGATCCTCGGCGCCGATCGGGATCACGATAGGCACCGGATTCGCCTTCAGGCGGACCTTCATCTGGTCGACGACCTTGAAGAAGTTGGCGCCCGTGCGATCCATCTTGTTGACGAACGCAAGGCGCGGTACTTTGTACTTGTTGGCTTGGCGCCAGACTGTCTCCGACTGCGGCTGCACGCCACCCACAGCGCAGTACACCATGCAGGCACCGTCGAGGACGCGCATCGAGCGCTCGACTTCAATCGTGAAGTCGACGTGCCCGGGGGTGTCGATGATGTTGATGCGGTGCTCCGGGTAGGCCAGCTCCATGCCCTTCCAGAAGCAGGTGGTGGCCGCCGAGGTGATGGTGATGCCGCGCTCTTGCTCCTGTTCCATCCAGTCCATCGTGGCGGCGCCATCGTGCACTTCCCCGATCTTGTGGTTCACACCGGTGTAGAACAGGATGCGCTCGGTTGTCGTGGTCTTGCCGGCGTCGATGTGCGCGGAAATGCCAATGTTGCGGTAGCGCTCGATGGGGGTCTGGCGGGCCATGGTGTCACTCCAAATACAGGAGCCGCCCTCGGGTCAGTAATAACCCGGATGGGGCGGCCGGAAAGGCTTGAGGGAAAGGTCTTAGAAGCGGAAGTGCGAGAACGCCTTGTTGGCCTCGGCCATGCGGTGGACTTCGTCACGCTTCTTCATCGCACCGCCGCGGCCTTCGCTGGCCTCGAGCAACTCATTGGCCAAGCGGGCGGCCATCGACTTCTCGCCGCGTTTGCGGGCTGATTCCTTCAGCCAGCGCATGGCCAGCGCCATCCGGCGAACGGGGCGAACTTCCACGGGAACTTGGTAGTTCGCACCGCCGACGCGGCGTGACTTGACTTCGACCATCGGCTTGACGTTGTTGATGGCGACCATGAAGATCTCCAGCGGGTCCTTGCCAGCCTTCTTTTCAACTTGCTCGAGCGCACCGTAGATGATGCGCTCTGCGACGGCTTTCTTGCCCGATTCCATGACGACGTTCATGAACTTGGACAGATCAACCGATCCAAACTTCGGATCAGGCAGGATTTCGCGTTTGGGTACTTCGCGACGACGTGGCATGACGATTCCTTATGAAGCTTCAGTTGGTGCCAGGGGCTGTGCCGCCCGCACCCGAGAGATCACGCAACAGATCTCTCACTTACTCGGCACCTCGGCCATTGGTCGGGGTTTGCCGCAACAGTCACTGCACCGGCCTCACAGCCAGTCGTGACAAACGTTTGTCAGACCCGGGTTGGGGCCTTTTCTCGGGGCCGGTTGATCAGATCAACACGGACCCGAAGGCGATCAGGCCTTCTTGGGCCGCTTGGCGCCGTACTTCGACCGCGACTGGCGACGGTCTTTGACACCTTGCAAGTCCAGCGAGCCGCGCACGATGTGGTAGCGAACGCCAGGCAAGTCCTTGACCCGCCCGCCGCGCACCAGCACGACGCTGTGCTCTTGCAGGTTGTGACCCTCACCGCCGATGTAGGAGATGATCTCGAAGCCATTGGTCAGGCGCACTTTGGCGACTTTCCGCAGCGCCGAGTTCGGCTTCTTGGGGGTAGTGGTGTAGACGCGAGTGCAGACACCGCGCCGCTGCGGGCAGTTCTGCATCGCAGGCGATTTGCTCTTGACGACTTCGACCTCACGGCCGTGGCGTACGAGCTGGTTGATGGTTGGCATAAGTAACTTGTTCCCGTTTGAAGTCACGCATTCCGGCAGGCCGCTTGACGAGTGCCCAGAGTCCTAAGCGCAAACGGCGCCGGGACCCGCCACTGCGCAGGACACGACGCCAGATGCAAGCATCTTGACTGTTGGGCGCCCGAGCGATGCGAGCGCATGAAATGCCGAAAAGCCTTCGATTATATGCAACACTGCCTCTTCGGGCAAGTGTTGCCCCCAACGAAATCGATTTAGCTCTGGTGTTGCTTTGGAAAATTTGCCTGTGTTGGCCGTTCTCGACACCAATGTGGTGTTGGACTGGCTGGTTTTCGACGATGCGCGCTCGCGCAACTTGGGCCAATGCCTGGTCTCAGGACAGCTGCGCTGGGTGGCGACGCAGGCCATGCTCGCCGAACTGGCGGAGGTGCTGCTGCGACCCTTGATCGCCAAACACTGCACCGATCCCGCGGCCACGCTGACACGCGCGCGCAAGTATTGCTGCCTGATGCCCGAGCCACCGATCGTGGATGATCCTGCGCCTGCCTGTGCAGATCCTGACGATCAGATGTTCATCGACTTGGCCTGGTCAACGGCCGCGGCTTGGTTGTTCAGCCGCGATCGCGCGCTGCTTGAACTGGCCAGACCAGCGCTTGCGCGTGGCATCCGCATCACAACACCCGCACTTTGGCCAGGGATCAGCGATACCGCCGCTGAGACGCGGGCGTGAAAAAGGCGGCCTGAGCCGCCTGGGGTCGATGAAGCGGTTGCTCTCGGCAACCGCCCAGACATCACTCCGCGACGCCGGCGCCTGATTCAGGTGCTGCGTCGACCGCAGCCATCTGCACAGCAGCCAGTTCCTCGGCTTCCTGCAAGGCAATAGCACGACGCTCGGTGTCGTCCATCTCTTCCTTGACCTTGCGGGCCTGGTGGTAAGCCATGCCTGTACCGGCCGGGATCAAACGGCCGACGATGACGTTCTCCTTCAAGCCACGGAGCTCGTCGCGCTTGCCCATGATCGCCGCTTCGGTCAACACCCGGGTGGTTTCTTGGAAGGACGCCGCCGAGATGAACGAGTCGGTCGACAACGAGGCCTTGGTGATGCCCAGCAACACGTCGACATAGGTTGCCGGCAACTTGCCTTCGCCACGCAGTCGGTCGTTGGTGTCGAAAAGTTCCGAGCGTTCAACCTGCTCGCCCAGGATGTAGCTGCTGTCGCCAGAGTTGGAGATCTGCACGCGACGCAGCATCTGGCGAACGATCACCTCGATGTGCTTGTCGTTGATCTTCACACCCTGCAGACGGTAGACGTCCTGAACCTCGTCGACGATGTAGCGCGCAAGTTCCTCGACGCCGAGCAGGCGCAGGATGTCTTGCGGATCGGCCGAACCGTCGACGATCAGCTCGCCCTTGTTGACCACCTGGCCTTCGTGCACCAGGATGTTCTTCTCCTTGGGCACCAGCTCTTCGTGCTTCATGCCGTCCGGGTCGGTGATCTCCAGTCGCACCTTGCCCTTGGTTTCCTTGCCGAAGGAGATCGTGCCAGTCTGTTCGGCCAGGATGCCGACATCCTTGGGCGACCTGGCCTCGAACAGCTCAGCCACCCGCGGCAAGCCGCCGGTGATGTCGCGTGTCTTCTGGCCTTCGACCGGGATCCGCGCCAACACCTCGCCAGGAGCCAGGTCCAGGCCATCGCGCACCTGGATCAGCGAACCCACCGGAAATCCGATGGTCACCGAGTGGTCGGTGCCGGGGATCTTGACCTCGTGGCCCAGCGCATCGAGCAGCTTGACCTGAGGACGGATCACCTTGGCCACGCCGCGGCGCTTGCTGTCGATGACGACCAGCGTTGACAGGCCGGTCACCTCGTCGAGTTGCTTGGCCACCGTCACGCCTTCTTCGACGTTCTCGAAACGTGCCTTGCCTGCGAACTCGGTGATGATCGGGCGGGTGAGCGGGTCCCAATTGGCCAACACGATGCCGGCCTTGAGCTGCTGGTCGGACCTGATGTTGAGCGTGGCGCCATAAGGCACTTTGTGGCGCTCGCGCTCACGACCATGCTGGTCCGAGATGATGATTTCGCCAGAACGCGAGATCACCACCAACTCGCCCTTGCCGTTGGTCACGTAGCGCATCGTCGGGTTGAAGCCGATGATGCCGTCCGACTTGGCTTCGACGCTGTTGGCCACGGCTGCCCGTGATGCTGCACCACCGATGTGGAAGGTGCGCATCGTCAGCTGGGTGCCAGGCTCGCCGATCGACTGTGCGGCAATCACGCCCACGGCCTCACCAGTGTTGACCAGACCGCCACGGCCCAGGTCGCGGCCATAGCAGCGAGCGCAGATGCCGAAGCGGGTGGCGCAGGTCAGCGGGGTGCGGACCTTGACCTCGTCGGCGCCAGCCGCCTCCAGGATGTCCAGAGCATCTTCATCGAGCATGGTGCCGGCGGGCAGCAACAGCTCCTGCGTCTCCGGGTGCATCACTTCGACCGCGGCGACGCGACCCAGGATACGGTCGCGCAGCGACTCGATCACTTCACCGCCTTCGACCAAGGCCCGGGTGTTGAAGCCGTTCTCGGTGCCGCAATCGACTTCAGTGACCACCAAGTCCTGCGTCACGTCGACCAGGCGACGCGTCAGATAGCCTGAGTTGGCCGTCTTCAACGCCGTGTCGGCCAAGCCTTTTCGAGCGCCGTGGGTCGAGATGAAGTACTGCAGAACGTTCAGGCCTTCACGGAAATTCGCCGTGATCGGGGTCTCGATGATCGAGCCGTCAGGCTTGGCCATCAGGCCGCGCATGCCAGCGAGCTGTCGGATCTGAGCGGCGGAACCGCGTGCACCCGAGTCAGCCATCATGTAGATCGAGTTGAACGACTCCTGGTCGACTTCCTTGCCATGGCGATCGATGGTTTTCTGCTTGGACAACTGCGCCATCATGACCTTGCCGACTTCGTCGCCGGTCTTGCCCCAGATGTCGACCACCTTGTTGTAGCGCTCGCCCGAAGTCACCAGGCCCGAGACATACTGCTGCTCGATTTCCTTGACTTCTTTCTCGGCACGCTCGATCAGGCCCTGCTTCTGCGGCGGCACCAGCATGTCGTCGATCGCGATCGAAATGCCAGCGCGCGTGGCCAGCCGGAAACCGGCCTGCAGCAGCTTGTCGGCCAACACCACGGTTTCCTTCAAGCCGCACTTGCGGAAGGAGGTGTTGATCAGACGTGAGATCTCCTTCTTCTTCAGCGCCTTGTTGATGTTGGTGAAAGGCAACCCCATCGGCAGGATTTCACTCAGCAGCGCACGGCCCACCGTCGTGTCGACCAGCTTGGTCTCGGGCTTGAAGCCGTCGCCGTCCTTGACCCACTCGGTCAAGCGCACCGCGATCTTGGCAGTGATCTCGACGACGTGGTTGTCCAGCGCACGCTGCACTTCCACGATGTCGGAGAAGATCATGCCTTCGCCCTTGCCGTTGATGCGCTCGCGGGTGGCGTAGTACAGGCCCAGCACCACGTCTTGCGAAGGCACGATCGACGGCTCACCCGAGGCCGGGAACAGCACGTTGTTGGAGGCCAGCATCAGCGTGCGGGCTTCCATCTGCGCTTCGATCGACAGCGGGATGTGGACAGCCATCTGGTCGCCGTCGAAGTCGGCGTTGAAGGCCGAGCAGACCAGCGGGTGCAACTGGATCGCCTTGCCTTCGATCAGCACCGGCTCGAACGCCTGGATGCCCAGGCGGTGCAGCGTCGGCGCGCGGTTCAGCAGAACCGGGTGCTCCTTGATGACTTCCTCAAGAATGTCCCAGACCACTGGCGTACCGCTCTCGACTTCCTTCTTCGCCGCCTTGATCGTGGTGGCGATGCCCATCGCCTCCAGACGCGAGAAGATGAAGGGCTTGAACAGTTCCAAGGCCATCAGCTTGGGCAGGCCGCACTGGTGCAGCTTGAGAGTCGGGCCGACCACGATGACCGAACGGCCAGAGTAGTCGACGCG
>JBILYN010000170.1:0-9878 GCA_044377715.1 Aquabacterium sp. | reverse complement strand
CGGAAGCGGCCGCCCTTGCCCTTGATCATGTCGGCCAAGGACTTCAGCGCGCGCTTGTTGGCGCCGGTCATCGCTTTGCCGCGACGGCCGTTGTCCAGCAGCGAATCGACCGCTTCTTGCAGCATGCGCTTTTCGTTGCGCACGATGATCTCGGGCGCTTTCAGTTCGAGCAGGCGTGCGAGGCGGTTGTTGCGGTTGATGACGCGGCGGTACAGGTCGTTCAGGTCGGAGGTCGCGAAGCGTCCACCGTCCAGCGGAACCAGCGGGCGCAGGTCGGGCGGCAGCACCGGCAGGACGGTCATGACCATCCACTCGGGCTTCATGCCGCTCTTCTTGAAGGCTTCCATCACCTTCAGGCGCTTACTGTTCTTCTTGACCTTGAGCTCGCTGCCGGTCATGTCGCCACGCAAGCGCTCGATCTCGACGTCGAGGTCCATGTCGGCGAGCAACTTTTGCACGCCTTCAGCACCCATCAACGCGACGAACTCGTCACCGAATTCGGTGCGCTTGGCGTCGTAGTCTTCCTCGGTCATGATGCTGAATTTCTTCAGCGGCGTCATGCCCGAATCGACCACCACATAGGCTTCAAAGTACAGCACGCGCTCGATGTCGCGCAGCGTCATGTCGAGCACCAGGCCCAGGCGTGACGGCAAGCTCTTCAAGAACCAGATGTGGGCGCAGGGCGCTGCCAGGTCGATGTGACCCATGCGGTCGCGCCGCACCTTGGTCTGCGTCACTTCGACGCCGCACTTCTCGCAGATCACGCCACGGTGCTTCAGGCGCTTGTACTTGCCGCACAAGCACTCGTAGTCCTTGATCGGGCCAAAGATCTTGGCGCAGAACAGGCCATCACGCTCGGGCTTGAAAGTCCGGTAGTTGATGGTCTCTGGCTTTTTCACCTCACCGAACGACCAAGAGCGAATCTTTTCCGGCGATGCAATGCCGATCTTGATCGCGTCGAAATGTTCGTCGGGCGTGAATTGCCGGAACAGGTCCAGTAAACCTTTCATATTTCTCTCCTGTGCCTGTTTCAGTTGCGCTCAAGTTCCATGTCGATGCCCAAGGAGCGAATCTCCTTGACCAGGACATTGAACGATTCCGGCATGCCGGCTTCGATCGCATGTTCACCCTTGACGATGCTCTCGTAGACCTTGGTGCGTCCGTTCACATCGTCAGACTTGACCGTCAGCATTTCCTGCAGGATGTAGGCGGCACCGTAGGCTTCCAGCGCCCAGACCTCCATCTCGCCGAAACGCTGGCCGCCGAACTGAGCCTTGCCGCCCAGCGGCTGCTGGGTGACCAGGCTGTACGGGCCGGTCGAGCGTGCGTGCATCTTGTCGTCGACCAAGTGGTGGAGCTTGAGCACGTGCATGTAACCCACGGTAGTGGGCCGCTCAAAGGGCTCGCCAGTGCGGCCATCGCAGAGTTGGGCCTGGGTGCGCGTCGCGGTCAGTCCCTTCTTGGCGGCGATGTCGTCAGGGTACGCCAGCTTGAGCATTGCACGGATTTCGGACTCCTTGGCACCGTCGAACACCGGTGTGGCAAAGGGCACACCCTTCTTGAGTTCGCCGGCCATCTCGATGATCTCGTCGTCGCTCAACGCGTCGAGGTTCTCGGTCTTGCCGCCCGATTGGTTGTACAACTCGTCGAAGAACTTGCGCAACTCGGCCACCCTGGCCTCGCCTTGCAACATGTCGCCGATGCGCTGACCGATGCCCTTGCCAGCCCAGCCCAAGTGCACTTCAAGCACCTGACCGACGTTCATGCGCGACGGTACGCCCAACGGGTTGAGCACGATGTCTGCGGGGGTACCGTCAGCCATGTAAGGCATGTCCTCGACCGGAACGATCTTGGACACCACGCCCTTGTTGCCGTGGCGGCCGGCCATCTTGTCGCCAGGCTGCAGCCGACGCTTGACGGCAAGGTAGACCTTGACCATCTTGAGCACGCCCGCGGGCAACTCGTCACCTTGCGTGAGCTTCTTGCGCTTTTCTTCAAAAGCCAGGTCGAAACTGTGGCGTGTCTGCTCGAGCGAGTTTTTGATCGACTCGAGCTGGTTCGCCACCTCGTCCTCGGCAGGCCGGATGTCGAACCAGTGGTATTTCTCGATCGAGGCCAAGTAAGCCTTGTCGATCACCGTTCCCTTGGCGATCTTCTGCGGACCACCGTTGGCCGTCCTGCCGGCCAGCAGTTTTTCGATCCGGTCGAAAGCATCGGATTCGACGATGCGCAGCTGGTCGTTCAAGTCGAGGCGGAAGCGCTTGAGCTCATCGTCGATGATCTGCTGGGCACGCTTGTCGCGCTGAATGCCTTCACGGGTGAACACCTGCACGTCGATGACCGTGCCGTTGGTGCCCTGGTCGACGCGCAGTGAGGTGTCTTTCACGTCGGACGCCTTCTCGCCGAAGATCGCGCGGAGAAGTTTCTCCTCCGGCGTCAGCGTGGTCTCGCCCTTGGGCGTGACCTTGCCGACGAGCACGTCCCCCGGTGTGACTTCAGCACCGACGTAGACGATGCCTGACTCGTCCAGGCGGGCCAGTTGCTGCTCGCTCAAGTTCGGAATGTCGCGGGTGATCTCTTCAGAACCCAGCTTGGTATCACGGGCCATCACCACCAGTTCCTCAATGTGGATCGAGGTGTAGCGGTCTTCGGCCACGACGCGTTCGGAGATCAGGATCGAGTCTTCGAAGTTGTAGCCGTTCCAGGGCATGAACGCGACGAGCATGTTCTGGCCCAAGGCCAGCTCACCCAGGTCGGTGGAGGCGCCGTCGGCCACCACGTCGCCAGCCGCCACCTGGTCACCGCGGCGCACGATCGCGCGTTGGTGGATGTTGGTGTTCTGGTTGGAGCGTTGGTACTTGATCAGGTTGTAGATGTCGACGCCGACTTCACCCGCCACGGTTTCCGCGTCATTGACCCGGATCACGATGCGGTTGGTGTCGACGTAGTCGACGATGCCGCCACGGCGCGAAGTGACCACAGTGCCCGAGTCGATCGCGGCAACGCGCTCGACACCGGTGCCAACCAGCGCCTTTTCCGGGCGCAGCACTGGGACGGCCTGGCGCTGCATGTTGGCGCCCATCAGCGCGCGGTTCGCGTCGTCGTGCTCCAGGAAGGGCACGAGCGAAGCCGCCACCGAGACGATCTGCGCCGGCGCCACGTCCATGTACTGGATGCGCTCGGGTTGCGTCAGCACGGACTCGCCGGCTTCACGCGCCGAGACCAGCTCGTCGGTCAAGGTGCCGTCAGTGCTGAGCGAAGCGTTGGCCTGCGCGATGACGTACTTGCCTTCCTCGATCGCCGACAGGTAGTCGATCTGGTCGGTCACCTTGCTCTCGTTGACCCGGCGGTAAGGGGTCTCGAGGAAGCCGTATTCGTTCAGGCGGGCGTACAACGCCAAAGAGTTGATCAGGCCGATGTTCGGGCCTTCTGGGGTCTCGATCGGGCAGACCCGGCCATAGTGGGTCGGGTGCACGTCGCGCACCTCGAAGCCAGCGCGTTCTCGCGTCAGACCGCCCGGGCCGAGGGCCGAGACACGCCGCTTGTGCGTGATCTCGGACAGCGGGTTGGTCTGGTCCATGAACTGCGACAGCTGCGAAGCGCCGAAAAACTCCTTGAGCGCCGCAGAGATCGGCTTGGAGTTGATCAGGTCATGCGGCATCAGCGCATCGGTCTCGGCCTGGCCGAGGCGCTCCTTGACGGCCTTCTCGATCCGGGCCAAGCCACTGCGGTACTGGTTTTCAGCCAACTCACCGACGCAACGAACACGCCGGTTGCCCAGGTGGTCGATGTCGTCGACCTCGCCGCGGCCGTTGCGCAACTCGACCAGGATCTTGACGACGTCGAGGATGTCCTCGTTGTTGAGTGTCATCGCACCTTCGGGCGCGTCACGCCCGACCCGGGCGTTGAACTTCATGCGGCCGACGCGCGACAGGTCGTAGGTGTCTTCGTTGTAGAACAGGCGGCCGAACAGTGCTTGCACCGCATCTTCGGTAGGCGGCTCACCGGGGCGCATCATGCGGTAAATCGCGACCCGGGCGGCGAGTTCGTCGGCGGTCTCATCAGCAGCCAGCGTCTGGCTGATGTAAGCGCCTTGGTCGAGTTCGTTGGTGAACAGGCACTGGATGTCCTTGACACCCGCAGCGCGCAACTTCTTGAGCAGCAGATCGGTCAGCTCTTCGTTGGCCTTGGCGATGATCTCGCCGGTGTCAGCGTCGACCATGTTGCGAGCGATGATGCGGCCAACGACATAGTCCTCGGGCACCGCGACGAACTGCGTGCCGTGGGTCTCGAGCGCACGCACGTGGCGCGCGGTGATGCGCTTGTCCTTCTCGACAACGACCTTGCCGTCCTTGTCGGTGATGTCGAAACGTGCGACCTCGCCCTTCAGGCGATCGGGCACGAATTCCATCTGGGCGCCGGCGTCCATCAAGCGGAAGCTGTCGAACTCGAAGAAGTTGGCCAGGATCGCTTCGTTGTTCAGGCCGATGGCCTTGAGCAGGATCGTCACCGGCATCTTGCGGCGGCGGTCGACCCGGAAGTACAGGATGTCCTTGGGGTCGAACTCGAAGTCCAGCCATGAACCACGGTAGGGAATGATCCGGGCCGAGAACAACAGCTTGCCCGAGCTGTGGGTCTTGCCTTTGTCGTGTTCGAAGAACACGCCCGGCGAGCGGTGCAACTGCGAGACGATCACGCGCTCGGTGCCGTTGACAATGAACGAGCCGTAGTCGGTCATCAGCGGCACTTCGCCCATGTAGACCTCTTGCTCCTTGATCTCCTTGACCACCTTGGCCGGCGATGACTCACGGTCATAGATGATCATCTGCAGCTTGGCGCGCACGGCCGCAGCGAAGGTCAGGCCCCGCTGCTGGCATTCCCGCACGTCGAACGGCGGCTTGGCGATGTTGTACTCGATGAACTTCATCTCGACCATGTTGTTGTGCGACACGATCGGGAAGGCCGAGAGGAAAGCCGCCTGCAAGCCCTCAGGCTTGCGTTTGGACGGCGGCAATTCCTTTTGCAAGAAGGCCACATAGGCCTCGCGCTGCATGGTCAGGAGGTAAGGAACGTTCAAGACGTTCGCGCGCTTGCCGAAACTCTTGCGAATTCGCTTGCGCTCGGTATAGCTGTAGGGGGTTGCTTGCGCCATAGATACTCCGTTTCGATGACATCAACCAGGGCCCGGGTTGACGTCTCGGCGGCGACTGGCACCGGGCGCACGTCATCTCATCGAAGTGAGGGGGACGGCCCGAAGCTTGGTGGCTGGCCACTACCAGCCGCTGGCGGACAACTCCGGCATTGCACCGAAGTCCGACCAAACTGGTTCTCTGCAGTCGGTTCAGAGAACACTTGAGAAAGCCCATCAGGATACCCCGAATGGCGCTCTCAAGTGGTCTCCAGGGCCTAAGCCCTGAATTGCAAAAGGCTGGCAGGCCCCGAAGGTGCTTGCCAGCCCTGCGATGACGCAGGATTACTTGATCTCGGCCTTGGCACCGGCTTCGAGGAGCTTCTTGAGCGCTGCGTCGGCATCTGCCTTGGAAATCGCTTCCTTGACAGCCTTCGGAGCGCCATCGACCAAGTCCTTGGCCTCTTTGAGGCCCAGGCCTGTGAGTTCGCGCACGGCCTTGATGACCTGCACTTTTTGGGCACCAGCCTCAAGCAGCATGACGTTGAATTCGGTCTGCTCTTCAACCACGGCGGCTGCGCCACCGCCACCACCGGCGGCCGGAGCCGCCATGGAAGCGGCGGACACGCCGAACTTCTCTTCGATGGCCTTGACCAGGTCGTTGAGTTCCATCACGGACATGCTGTCCATGGCGGTCAGGAATGCGTCTTTATCGAATGCCATTGGGTTTTCTCGATTCAGGAGTTGGTTTGGATCGTGGTACTTGTGATCAATCAGGCGGCAGCTGGCGCTTCAGCGGCAGGGGCCGCTTCAACAACCGCTTGGGCCGCAGGGGCGTTCTTTTCTACCAGTGCTGACAGCACCGCTGCAAATCGCTGGATAGGCGACTTGAGCAGGCCGGCGACCTGGGAGATCAGCACTTCTCGGCTCGGGATGGCTGCCAGGGCTTTCACCCCATTGGCGTCCAGCGCCTTGCCGGCGTAAGCGCCGCCGATGATGACCAACTTGTCGTTGCTTTTGGCAAAGTCAGCGATGACCTTGGCCGCGGCGACAGCGTCTGCTGAAAAACCATAGATCAGCGGACCTGCCATGCTCTCCGATGCCACCTCGAACTGGGTACCGACCACAGCGCGGCGAGCGAGCGAGTTCTTCAATACATGAAGATACACGCCCTTCTCACGCGCGTCACGACGCAGCTTGTCCAGGTGTTCAACGGTGAGGCCACGGTACTCGGCCAACGCGAGGGTCTGGGACTTGGCGGCTTGCGCCGCCACGTCCGCGACCACGGCTGCCTTCTCGTTGCGATTGAGACTCAAAGGTCTGCTCCTCACAAAATCGCGCCTTTGGACGCCTGTGGAACTTGTCCACATCCGCCCTCCGGCGCACCGGGGTTGCAGCGACCAAACCATCTGGCATCAGGACACCCGAGGCTTGCACCTCGAACACCGATTCCTTCAGGCGGGACCGCCATCTGCGCTGGCAAATCCAACATCGTCTCTCAACGACAGCGGATAGATTAAGGGGCCGTCAAGCCTCGCCAGCGGTCTTGGATGGCCCGCCACCGGTTTGCACCGAGACGGCCCACCAAACTCGAGGCCCTTCGCGCTAGACCGGCGCGAGAGGCCATGATGCGTCAGGTGCCGGCGGTCATCGACTGCATGTCGACGCGAACACCCACACCCATGGTCGAGGACACTGCCAGCTTGCGCAGGTAAACGCCTTTGCTCGAGGCCGGCTTGGCCTTGCTCAGCGCGTCCAGCAAGGCCGCGAGATTGCCCTTGAGCTTGTCGCTGTCGAACGAGCGGCGACCGATGGTGCCGTGGATGATGCCACCCTTGTCAACACGGAACTGAACCTGACCCGCCTTGGCGTTGCGCACCGCAGTGGCGACGTCAGGGGTGACGGTACCGACCTTCGGATTGGGCATCAGGCCGCGCGGCCCCAGGATCTGGCCCAAGGTGCCGACGACCCGCATCGTGTCAGGTGAAGCGATCACGACATCGAAGTCCATCTTGCCGGCCTTGATGTCGGCAGCCAGGTCATCCATGCCGACGATGTCGGCGCCGGCGGCGCGGGCTTCATCGGCCTTGGCGCCTTGGGCAAAGACGGCCACACGCTTGGTCTTGCCAGTGCCATTGGGCAGCACAACAGCGCCGCGAACGACCTGGTCAGACTTCTTGGCATCGATGCCGAGTTGCACCGCCACGTCGATGGATTCATCGAACTTCGCGAGGGCACAGTCCTTAACGATCGCGATCGCATCGTCAAAGGTGTAGAGCTTGAGCGAGTCGACTTTGCCGACAGCGGCTTTTTGGCGCTTGGTGAGCTTGGACATGTCAGACCCCTTCGACCGTGATGCCCATCGAACGGGCGGAACCTGCGATCGTGCGAACGGCGGCATCCATGTCGGCGCCGGTCAGATCCTTGATCTTGATCTTGGCGATCTCTTCGAGCTGGGCGCGCGTGATCTTGCCGACCTTCTCCAGGTGCGGGCGGCCAGAGCCCTTGTCGATCTTGACAGCTTTCTTCAGCAGCACGCTGGCTGGCGGCGACTTCAGGATGAACGTGAAGGACTTGTCGGCATAGGCGGTGATCACCACGGGCAGCTTCAGACCAGGTTCGATGCCCTGGGTCTGGGCGTTGAACGCCTTGCAGAACTCCATGATGTTCAGACCGCGCTGACCGAGCGCCGGGCCGATCGGGGGCGAAGGATTGGCCTTGCCCGCTGGTACTTGCAGCTTGATAAAGCCGACGATTTTCTTTGCCATGATGGCTCCTTATCGGGTGCAAACGCCTGTGAGCCTGAGGCTCACGCAGCTCCCCGCACTTCAACCCTTTGATACTTGCAGCGCGCCGGGGCTGTGACAGCGCACTGAGACAAACAACTTCTGATCAGATCTTCTCGACCTGTGCGAAATCCAGTTCGACGCCCGTGGCGCGCCCGAAAATCGTGACCGAGACCTTGACCTTGGACTTCTCGTAATTGACGTCTTCGACCGCGCCATTGAAATCGGTGAATGGGCCTTCCTTGACCCGCACCAACTCGCCGACCTGCCATTCGACCTTGGGCCGCGGCTTCTCCAGACCCTCCTGCATCTGGTTGACGATCTTCATCACCTCGGCTTCGGAAATCGGCGCCGGCCGGTTCTTCGCACCGCCGACAAAACCAGTGACCTTGCTGGTGTGCTTGACCAAATGCCAGGACTCGTCGTCCATCGACATCTCGACCAGCACATAGCCCGGGAAGAAACGGCGCTCGGTGACCGACTTCTTGCCGTTCTTGAGTTCAATGACTTCTTCGGTGGGCACCAAGATGCGACCGAACTTGTCGTGCATGCCGGCACGCTCGATGCGCTCGCGGATGTTGCGCTCGACGGCCTTTTCCATGCCCGAGTAGGCGTGGACCACATACCAGCGCAGCGGCAAGCCAGTGGCCACTGGCGCTTCGGGCACTGCAGCAGTTTCGGGAATCAATTCGCTCATTGCATCTTCCTCTTAGCGCTTCCAGCCGAGAACCAGGTCATACAGCACCCATTCCAGCGTCTTGTCAGTCAGGAACAGGAACAGCGCCATCGCGATGGCGAATGCAAACACGTAACCTGTCATCTGCATCGCTTCCTTGCGCGCGGGCCAGACGACTTTGCGGGTCTCGCGGACCGAGTCGCGCCCGAAGGCAATCAGCTGCCGACCCGACTCCGACGTGAAGAACATGGCCACGGCGCCAACCAACAGCAACAGCAACGCCAGCACGCGCAGCCACAGGTCCTGCTTGCCCAGCAGGTAGTACACCGTCACGGCTGCCACGAGCAAGACTGCGGCCGCAGCCAGCTTGGCTTTGTCCGCGCCTGTAGAAACCGTCTCGACTTCAGTATTGGTGGCCATTTATTTCGTCTCTTACGCCCTCTGCGCCGCGGCCCAAAGTGCCGGTTTGCACCGGGTGCACCCAACAGCAGCAAAGCCCGCCGGGCTGTCGTCAGCCTGCGGGCCTAGCCTGGTCGGGCCTGGAATCTGTCGCGACTTTGTTGCCAGTCGCGCTCAGTGTGGTTCGTGCTTGGCAGGGGCAGAGGGAATCGAACCCCCAACCTTCGGTTTTGGAGACCGACGCTCTGCCAATTGAGCTATGCCCCTGCAGCTCGAACCCATTACAACTCGATACTAAGCGATGATCTTGGCGACGACGCCGGCGCCGACGGTGCGGCCGCCTTCGCGGATCGCGAAACGCAGACCTTCTTCCATCGCGATCGGCGCGATCAGCTTGACCGTGATGCTGACGTTGTCGCCAGGCATCACCATTTCCTTGTCAGCCGGCAACTCCACCGCGCCCGTCACGTCCGTCGTGCGGAAGTAGAACTGTGGACGATAGTTGTTGAAGAACGGCGTGTGGCGACCGCCCTCTTCCTTGCTCAACACGTAGATCTCGGCCGTGAAGTGCGTATGCGGCTTGACACTGCCCGGCTTGCACAGCACTTGGCCGCGCTGCACGTCTTCGCGCTTGGTGCCGCGCAGCAAGATACCGACGTTGTCACCGGCCATGCCCTGGTCCAGCAGTTTGCGGAACATTTCAACGCCAGTGCAGGTGGTCTTCTGCGTGTTGGCGATACCGACGATCTCGATTTCCTCGCCAACCTTGATGATGCCGCGCTCGATCCGGCCCGTCACCACTGTGCCACGGCCAGAGATCGAGAACACGTCTTCAACCGGCATCAGGAACGCGCCATCGATCGCGCGCTCAGGCGTCGGGATGTAGCTG
>JBILYN010000061.1:0-18050 GCA_044377715.1 Aquabacterium sp. | reverse complement strand
CTCCTTCATCGCCATTGCCTACTTGAGGTTGGGCAAGCTGACACATCTGCCGGCCTCTCCCTTCGTCCGCGCGACAGCTCGCGCAGCTACCTAACGTCATAAATGCGCGCCTATCGTTCCACATGAAACGGCATAGAGCCGCTCAAACCCTCTATTACGCGCCGTCACCGTTTGCCTCGGTCTTGAAATCAAGCTATCAAGCCGCCAATCTGGTGTCGGTCAACACGATGTTGCACCGAGGCAGGTACCTGATCTCCGATTCGGCTAGCGCGACCGCTAGCGCGAACTATCTCGCTATCGGTGCGTCCTACAGCGCTTCCACTGGTTTTGCGCTGGAGTCAGCAGCGATTGCCGCCGGTTCGACCTACAACACCTATCTGTCCAAACTGGTGCAGGTGGCGACGGATACTTCCGGCTATTTCAGGCTTGATTCGCATCTGCATCCGAACAACTCAATCGATGCCGATGCGGCAGATGGCAACCGATTGAAGTTCCGCAACAACTTCGGCAAAGCGGCGCAGACCTACGGTTACGTTGTGTTCTCTTACGACGGCGCCACCAAATTGCTGCAAGCGCGCAAGCGATACAAATACAGCTACGATGCAGTGAGCTTTGCAGCGAGCTACACCGAAGACAGCTCATTCGCTGCCGCAAACTACTACGTCAATGCTGGTTCTGGGTTTTACAGTCTGATCGCAGGCGCTGCTGCGGCCAGCAAGTTCTATTTCTACAATTCGCCGATCGATTTCAGCGTGCCGGTCGACATGAATCCGCTGTTGACAGTGCCCGTCAGCAACGCTGCGGCGGCTTTCAAGAGCAAGACCACGACCGCTGCCACCGAGGGTGTCAACGGCTCGATCTATCGGGGCGTCAATTCGACTTACCGTGGCCAGGTGTTGACCGCGGGCAGCGATGCGACGACCAAGGCCAATGCCGACGCGATGCTGGCAAAAATCAAGACAGCGGTCGAATCCAAGGGCGAGAAGCTTCGTTACGACACTGCTGTCTACACGGTGTTCAGAGACGCTGCGCTGGCGACCACCTTGGTCAGCGATGCGATTGCCGACGGTGCGCCGGGACAAAATCTGGTGCCTTATGTCTACTTCACGAATGAGCAAGACGCGAGCGGCAGTTACCACCCCTTCATGATCGTCGTGAATTACGGCAATACGGCATCGCCGCACGGCTTGCTAGACATCCCCAGGCCGCCTGGGGATGGTCAGGGCGGGGGTTACCAAGTGCAGAAGGTCACGCGCTACTCGAACCTCGAAAACTACATCACCAGAATTCCGATGAAGGATTACGGTGTGGTGACCTCGGTGACTGAGAATAAGTTCACGGCGACCTTGTTGAGCGATGTTGGCGGGAATATCTCATCGGCCAACGTCTACAGCTATGCGAGCATCGCCGACAACGGTTTGCTGATCGACGGCTCAGTGATGTTCCCGGTCTTCAACAACACCTTGATCCCTTCGCAAGCGGTCGGCGAACTGACCGCCAGCGGTTGCCATGTCGGCCAAGGTGGTGGCGGCCCGCATTGCCATGCCGACGGTTCACAGAGCGGCAACGGTGTCAGGCTCTACAACGACAGCGACTATGTCGGCAAGAGCCACCCGCCGTTGATCGGTTTCGGCTACGACGGGGTTGCGTTGTTCGGGGTCTATCGCGCCGGCACCGACACCGCGATGTTGGGTTCTGGGACGGCGCTCGATAGTTTTGGCGGGCATGCCCACGACGGCATCGGATACCACTACCACGCGCACCTGGTGCCCAATTACCCGCTCGCCGGATCGGCCACAGGCTACACGCTGCATGTGCTGATGAAGGGCGCCTACATCGGCAAGATCAACAGCGTTCCCTATTTCAATGTGCGAACAGGGTTCAACAACAACAAATACATGGGCGGGACGGTCCCACCGTGACGAGCGAAGGCTCGATCAGATGTGAGTCCTTGGGCACCAAGCCTTGCGCTGGTTGATGGCGCGTCTCTTCCCCGGTTCGGTGTCTGGATTTCTAGACCAGGCGAAGACCTGGGCTGCTGGTCTCGCCTGCGCGCTGCTGACCCTGGCTGCGTCGGCGCACGATGCTAATTTAACTTTAGAGCGGCTGGAGCCTAGACGCTTGAGTCTTGTGCTGGCACTCGACCCGATCCAAAGCCTGCACCAGTGGCTGGCGCCGCAGCTCAGCCGGCAAGCTTTCCTGACGCTCTACTGCAACAAACCGCTGCCTGAATTTCAGGCCGAGTTGCGGCAAGCCTTGGCTTCGGTGGAGGCCGGCATTCGTCTGAGCGGCCCCGAGGGCGTCGATCTGACCTTCAGCGGCTGGAATTGGCCCAGCGCGGCGCAGTGGCAGGAACGCTTGCGCGAGCAGATCTTGCGCGTGCTGGCGCCCGCCACGACGCGCGAGCATGACACGGTGCTGGAACTGCGCACGCAAGCCATCAGCAAGCGAACGATCGGCCGCGTTCAGCTCAGCTTGCCCGCCAGCTTGCAGCCGGTGCTGGTGATTCGGCCTGGCGTCGAGCAGTTCTGGCTCAATGGCTTGGCGCCGACGGCTATTCTGGATTTCTAGGGCCAGTCTCAGAACGGTGCATCACCGGGCTTGCGGCGAGGTTTGAATTGACCTGGTGCAGGGCCTCGGCGCTCGCCCGGTCCTGACCCACCGCTGCCTCGGAAATCACCTCGGCCTTCGGGTCGTGGGCCACCGCGTGGCGGCCTGCGGTCGTCGAATCCGGCGCCAGCAGGTGGCGGGCCGCCCTCGATCTTGCGGATACGTACAGGCTTGCGCTCGCGTTCGACCACCGGCGCCGACTCGTCGACCGCTGGGGTCTGCGCGGGCTCGGCGATGCCGGCCGCAAGCGTCGCGATCACGCTGTCTGAGGCCACGCCACCTTCGGCCACCAGCGCGGCGAGGCTGTCGCTCGCCTCATCGCCCTTGATCACCCGGGTAAACGGCGCGAGCAGCGTCACCAACTGGCCATAGACCTTGGGGTTGCCGGCCACCAGCTCGCGCTGGTACAGGAAATCGGACTCGCCGGTGAAGTTGCCCACCAGGCCGCCGGCTTCGGTGATCATCAGCGTGCCAGCGGCCATGTCCCAGGGCTGCAGGCCGGTCTCGAAGAAGCCGTCATACCAGCCTGCTGCGACATAACACAGGTCGAGCGCGGCAGCGCCTGGCCTGCGCAAGCCGGCACAGGCCAGCGTCACGGCTTCGAACATCTTCATGTAGCGCTGCAGGTTGTCGCCGCGACGGAACGGGAAGCCGGTGCCGATCAGCGAGTCGGCGAGCCGCGTGCGTTTGGACACCCGCAGCCGCTTGTCGTTGAGAAACGCACCGCGTCCGCGTGATGCGTAGAACAAGTCGTTGCGGCTCGGGTCGTAGACCACCGCCTGTTGCACCACACCGCGGAAGGCCAGCGCGATCGACACGGCGTAGACCGGCAAGCCGTGCAGGAAATTGGTGGTGCCGTCCAGAGGGTCGATGATCCAAGTGAACTCGCTGTCCTTGGAGCCATGCTCGCGGCCGGATTCTTCGGCCAGGATGCCGTGGCCCGGGTAGGCGGTGAGCAGGGTCTCAATGATCACGGCCTCTGCCGCCTGGTCGACTTCGGTGACGAAATCGTTCGGCCCCTTGCTGGTGACCTTGAGCAGGTCCAGGTCCTGCGAGCCCCGGTTGATGATCGCCCCGGCAGCGCGCGCTGCCTTGATGGCGGTGTTGAGCATGGGGTGTAACGATTGCGACATGGGTCGTCCTGGGTGGATCGTGCTGGCGCCGGAGCGCAGGGCGCAGATCAGGGGCTGACGGGGAGAAAGAGCGCGGGTGCTGCCGGCCCCGATGCTGCGAGGACCGCTGCGAGGATCGCTGCGAGGACAATCGACAGGGCCAAGACCAGGAGTTTACCCTTGTGACCGCCAACACCCCACTGCCTGACAACGACCGCACCCGCTTTGTGCTGCTCAACCCCAGCCACCCCGGCAATGTGGGTGCCACCGCGCGGGCGATGAAGGTGATGGGTTTTTCCGATCTGGTGCTGGTGCGCCCGCGCTTTGCCGACGTGTTGAGTCAGGAGGACACGGTGGCGATGGCCAGCGGTGCGGCTGACATCCTCGTGCGCGCGCGCATCGTCGACAGCCTGGTCGAGGCACTGGATGGTGTCAGCCACGCTTGCGCCACCGCGATGACACCGCGCGACTTCGGCCCGCCTACTGCGGCGCCGCGCGATCACCTGCCAGCATTGGCAGCCCAGGTCCTTGGCGGGGTGCAGCGAGTTGCTTTTGTTTTTGGCAGTGAACGCTACGGCATGCTCAACGAGGACGTCTGGCGCTGCCATGTCTGCCTGAGCATTCCCACCCACCCCGATTACGGCTCGCTCAACCTGGCCCAGGCGGTGCAGCTGATCGCCTACGACTGGCGTGTTGCGCTGGGCGGACACGCGGTGCTGGCGCGCACTGCCGAGCCGGTGCCCGCAGATGGTGCCGAGGTGGCCGGTGCGCTCGCCCATTGGCAACAGGTGCTCGAAGCGATCGGTTTTCTCGACCCGGCCGCTCCCAAGCGCCTGATGCCGCGGCTGCAGCAACTGATCAACCGTGCTCAACCGACTCGCGAAGAACTGCACATCCTGCGCGGCATCGCAAGAGCGGTGGGGAAGTGTGGTTGATCGTTCCATGCCCGGCGCCAGCCGGGTCTATTGACGCCGGCCTACACTTCAAGGCCTTGCTCTGGAGCCCATCATGCTCAGCCTCCTTCGTGAAGACATCGCTTGCATCCGCGAGCGCGACCCCGCTGCGCGTTCGATGTGGGAGGTGCTCACCTGTTATCCCGGCTTGCATGCGGTGATCTGGCACCGCTGGGCCAACGCGGCCTGGCGGCATGGGTTCAAATGGGCCGGTCGATTCCTGTCGCATCTGGGGCGTTTTTTCACCGGCATCGAGATCCATCCTGGTGCCACGCTGGGTCGTCGGGTGTTCATCGACCACGGCATGGGCGTGGTGATCGGCGAGACCGCCGAGATCGGCGACGACTGCACGATTTACCAGGGCGTGACGCTGGGTGGCACCTTGCTGGGCCGCGGCACCAAGCGCCATCCGACGCTGGGCAAAGGCGTGATCGTCGGCGCCAATGCGCAGGTGCTGGGTGGTTTCCTGGTCGGCGAAGGTGCCCGCATTGGCTCGGGCGCCGTCGTGATGAAGGCGGTGCCGGCCGGCGCCACGGCGGTGGGCAACCCGGCACGCGTCATCCAAGCCGCGGCCGACACGGCGCGCGAGGAGGTGGCTGCCAAGATGGGCTTTTCAGCCTATGGCGTGACCCAGGGCGACGACCCGGTGTCGCAGGCGATGAAAGGCCTGATCGACAGCGCCGCGGGCCAGGAGCATCAGATTGCGCTGCTGTGGCAAGCGATCGAGAAACTGTCGTCTGGCGCGCGCGAACTGCCGGGCGATCACTGCGTGCCGCAGGATGCGCGCATCACCGAGAATTTCGACGCCGAAGGCTTGAACCGACTGGTCAAGTGAACCGGCGGGCGGTGGACTTCAGGCGCGAGTCGGGCGCTGCGCGCTCTTGGGCCTGAAAGCCTTGCACAGGCTGGCGTCGGTCTCGAGGTAAGGCCCGCCGATCAAATCGATGCAATAAGGCACGGCGGCGAAGATGCCTGGCGCAGGCGGCTCGGCCTGCGGCAGTCCTTGCAGCGTCTCGGCGATCGACTTCGGCTGGCCCGGCAGGTTGATGATCAGCGTTTTGCCACGGATCACCGCCACCTGGCGCGACAGGATCGCGGTGGCGACAAAGCGCAGGCTGATGCTGCGCATCTGCTCGCCAAAGCCCGGCATCACCTTGTCGGCCACCGCCAGCGTGGCCTCGGGCGTGACGTCGCGCGGTGACGGACCGGTGCCCCCGGTGGTCAGCACCAGGTCGCAAGCGGCCTGGTCGACCAACTCGCACAGCGCGGCGCTGATGCGGTCTTGCTCGTCGGGGATCAACCTGGTTTCCCAGTCGATCGGGTTCTTCAGCGCACGTGACAGCCAGTCGCGCAGCGCCGGCAGCCCCAGATCCTCGTAGACACCGGCCGAGGCCCGGTCGCTGACCGAGACCAGGCCGATCTTCACCCGGTCATGCAAGGGCTCACCCGAACTGGCTGCGTCAGTCATCGTCATGGCCCTCGTCGCTCGCGCCCGGGTCGATCTCCGGCTTCAGCCAGGGCTTGATGAATTGGAACAACTCTCGGTAGCCACGGCCGTTGCGCTGCTCGGGCGCCGCAGCAGCGTCCTTGCGTGCGGCGCGCATCAGGCTGCGCAGTTGTTGCAAGTCGCTCCCGGGGTAGGTCTGGGCCCAGCGGGTGGCAGCCTCGTCATCGGCCACGAGTTGGTCGCGCCAGAGCTCGACCTCGTGCAGCAGCAGCGTCTGCTTGGCCGACCCCAGCTTGAAGCTGTCGACCGCCTCGCGCAGCGGTGCCGGGTCGGCAAAGCGCATCTGCTTGCCGATGTACTGCAGTTGGCGGCGCTTGCCCTCGAAGCTGCGGGTACGGTGGTATTGCTCGATGGCGTCGCGCAGGATCTCGGGCATCGGTGTGTCGGCCAACCGCTTGGCCGGCAACTCGACCAGTTCCTCGCCCAGTGTCTGCAGCAGATGGGCTTGCTGCTTGAGCTTGGTCTTGCTGGGGCGTTCGGGCTGGTACTCGATCACCGAGGGGTCTTCGGGGCTTGGACGCATGGGCCGTCTTGGTGGCATTGGATGGCTATCATTGTCGCCCACCCACGCCAGAGCAACCCCTCATGTCCGGTTCCACCATTTCCCAGGGTTTTGCCTTCGACCGCGCGCAGTTCCAGCAAATCATCGACGACACGCTGGCAATTGCCAAAGCGCTGGGCGCGACCGACGCCGCGGCCGAGGTCAGCGAGGGCGCCGGCCTGTCGGTGTCGGTTCGCAAGGGCGAGATCGAGAACGTCGAACGCAACCGAGACAAATCGGTCGGCATCACGGTCTACGCTGGCCAGCGCCGCGGCAATGCCAGCACCAGTGACTTTTCTCGCGCGGCGCTCGACCAGACGGTGCGCGCGGCCTTCGACATCGCCCGCTTCACGGCTGAAGACCCGGCCGCCGGTCTGCCCGACGCGCAGGACCTCGCAACGCCCGAGGTGGTCGCGATTGATCTTGACCTGTTCCACCCTTGGGCGCTGGACGCCGACGATGCGGCAGCACTGGCGCGGCGCTGCGAAGACGCTGCCTTCGCCACCGACCGCCGCATCAGCAACAGCGAGGGTGGCGGCACCTCGGCCCAGCAAGCGCATTTCTGGGCCGGCAACAGCCGGGGTTTCCGTGGCGGCTATGCCAGCTCGCGCCATTCGATCTCGGTCGCGCCGATCGCCGGCAAGGGGGCGAACATGCAGCGCGACGCCTGGTACAGCTCACAGCGCGACGCGATGGACCTGGCCTCGCCCGAAGCCGTCGGCCGCTACGCCGCCGAGCGCGCGCTGTCGCGCCTGAAAGGCCGGCAAGTGCCGACCTGCGAGGTGCCGGTGCTGTTCGAGAACACGCTGGCCGCCGGCATGCTCGGCGCTTATGTGCAGGCCACCAGCGGTGGCGCGCTGTACCGCCGCGCCACGTTCTTGCTCGACAGCATCGGGCAGCGGGTGATGTCCGAGCACATCGACATCGACGAGGACCCCTTGGTCCGCAAAGGCAAGGGCAGCGCAGCCTTCGATGACGAGGGGGTTCGCACCTGTGCGAGGCGCAACCTCGACGCCGGGGTTGTGCAGCACTACTTCTTGTCGACCTACTCGGCACGCAAGCTCGGGCTGAAGACCACCGGGCACGCGGGGGGCTCGCAGAACCTCAAGCTCAGCAGCCGCCTGACCCGGCCAGGCGACCATCTCGACGAGATGCTGCGCAAGCTGGGCCGTGGCCTGTTCGTCACCGAGTTGATGGGGCAGGGCGTGAACTACGTCACTGGCGACTACTCGCGCGGTGCCGCGGGCTATTGGGTCGAGGGCGGTCGCATCGTCCATCCGGTTCACGAGGTGACGATCGCCGGCAACCTGGGCGAGATGTTCAAGCAGATCGTCGCGGTCGGTGCCGACGCCTACACGATGGGCGGCAAGACGGTGGGCTCGATGTTGTTCGAGCGCATGAAGGTCGCGGGCAGCTGACAAGGTCAGCCGGGACTGCCGATGTTCGGGCTTTCACTGGATTGCCAAAGGTACTTGAAATATAGAATGCAATGTTCTAGTTCGTAAACCTGTCAAGGAGATCCGCATGGAACGTCGTTCATTTGTCCGCAGCGCCGGCATCGCCGGTGTGTTGGCCGCCGGGGCCGCCCCGGCCATCGTGCATGCGCAGTCCACGCTGCGCTGGCGTCTGGCCTCGAGTTTTCCTAAATCGCTAGACACCTTGTTCGGCGTCGCCGACGTTTTCGCCAAGAAGGTCAGTGACATGACCGGTGGCAAGTTCGTCATCAGCACCCACGCTGCGGGCGAGTTGATGCCGGCATTTGGCGTTCTCGACGGCGTGTCGAACGGCACGGTCGAGATGGCCGGCACTGCGCCTTACTACTTTTTCGGCAAGGACCCGACTTACGCGCTGGACTGCGCGGTACCGTTCGGCCTGAACAGCCGCCAGATGTCGGCCTGGATGTACGAAGGCAATGGTTTGAAGCTGACGCGCGAGTTCTATGCCAAGGTCGGCATCGTCAATTTCCCGATGGGCAACACCGGCGTTCAGATGGGCGGCTGGTTCCGCAAGGAAATCAATTCGCTGGCTGACCTCAAGGGCTTGAAGTTCCGCATCGGCGGCTTTGGCGGCAAGGTGCTCGAGCCCCTGGGCGTGGTGGCGCAGAACATCCCGGGCGGCGAAATCTACCAGGCGCTCGAGAAAGGCACGATCGACGCTGCCGAATGGGTCGGCCCTTACGACGACCTGAAGCTGGGCTTCAACAAGGTGGCACAGCACTACTATTACCCCGGTTTCTGGGAAGTCGGTCCTCAGCTCTCGCTCTATGTCAACCAAAAAGCCTATGACGGCTTGTCCGGCGAGTACAAGGCGATCATCGAGTCGGCAGCGTCCTACGCGCACATCGACATGCAGGCCAAGTACGACTACAAGAACCCGGCCGCACTCAAGACCTTGGTCAGCCAGGGCGCCAAGCTGCACCAGTTCCCCAAGGACGTGATGGCGGCGGCGTTCAAGTCGGCCGAGCAGGTCTATAGCGACTTGAGCAACTCCAACCCGGCCTGGAAGAAGATCTACACCGACTACGCCAATTACCGCCGAGAAGCCAACCTGTGGTTCCGTTTCTCCGAGGCCACGATGGACGACTTCATGCAGGCGCAAAAGCTGTAAGCCGCCCGCCAGATTTGCTGACTGGCACAAAAAAACCCCGCCTTGGCGGGGTTTTTTCTTGGCCTGTCGCCAGGACCCATCAGGGTTTCTTGGCTTGATCGTTTTTCAGCGACTCCATCAGACCCTTCATCGGGTCTTCTTTTTCTTCGGCAGCCGGCGCGGCGCCCGATGCAGTGGCCGCCGGCGAGCCAGCGTCTAACTTGGACGAAGCCCTGGGCGCGGCCTGCATTTCCCTGAAGACCTTGTCGGCATCGATAGTCGCCTCCTTGGCCGAGCCGGTCGATACTAGGCCCGGGAAGGCGATGATCAGACCGACCATCACCACCTGGATCACCACGAAAGGCACGGCGCCCCAGTAAATCTGCTCAATCGTGACCTTCTTGATCGGTTTCTTGGTCAGCTTGTCGGTGTAGTCCTCATTCGGCGCGACGCTGCGCAGGTAGAACAGCGCAAAGCCGAACGGCGGGTGCATGAACGAGGTCTGCATGTTCACGGCCAGCAACACGCCGAACCAGACCAGGTCGATGCCCAGCTTCTCGGCCACCGGCGCGATCAGCGGGATGATGATGAAAGCGAGTTCGAAGAAGTCCAGGAAGAAGGCCAGCACGAACACCAGGATGTTCACGACGATCAGGAAACCGAGTTGGCCACCCGGCAAACCCGAGAGCAGGTGCTCGACCCACTTCGGTCCGTCGACACCCTGGAATGCCAGGCTGAACACCGTCGCGCCGATCAGGATGAACAGCACGAAGCAGGACAGCTTCATCGTCGAGTCCATCGCCTGGCGCATCAGCTTCAAGTCGATCCGTCCGCGCGCCAGCGCCATCGCGAGTGCGCCGACCGAGCCCATCGCGCCACCCTCGGTCGGCGTCGCAATGCCTAGAAAGATCGTGCCCAGCACCAGAAAGATCAGTGCCAGCGGCGGGATCAGCACGAAGGTGACGCGCTCAGCCATGTTCGACAGCAGGCCCAGGCCGGTCAGCTTGTTGACCAACGAAGCGAAGAAGGCGACGCCCACGCCGACACACATCGAGGTGACGATCAACTCGTCCAGCGGCGTCGTTTCAGGGCGCCATTTGGCAAACCCGACCGCGGCGATCACCGATAGCACGACCAGCACAGTCAGCGAGCGCAGGCCCGAGCTGCCGTCGCCTTCGCGGATCGTCCGCGCCTCGGCAGGCAGCGCCGGCACCCATTGCGGCCGTATGAAGCTGATCAGCACGATGTAGCCGAGGTACAGACCGGTCAGCACAAAGCCAGGGATGAAAGCGCCCTTGTACAGGTCGCCCACGCTCTTGCCCAACTGGTCGGCCAACACGATCAGCACCAGCGATGGCGGGATGATCTGGGCCAAGGTGCCCGACGCAGCGATCACGCCGCTGGCGACCCGCCTGTCGTAGCCGTAGCGCAGCATGATGGGCAGCGAGATCAAGCCCATCGAGATCACTGACGCGGCGACCACGCCGGTGGTAGCGGCCAGCATCGCGCCGACCAGGATCACCGCGAAGGCCAAGCCGCCGCGGATCGGGCCGAACAGCTGGCCGATGGTGTCGAGCAAGTCTTCGGCCATGCCCGATCGCTCCAGAATCAGGCCCATGAAGGTAAAGAACGGGATCGCGAGCAGCGTGTCGTTCTGCATGATGCCGAACATGCGCAGCGGCAGGCTTTGCAAAAAAGCCGGCTGGATCATGCCGAGTTCGATGCCGACGAAGCCGAAGAACAGCCCGCAGGCGGCGAGCGAGAAGGTCACCGCGTAGCCGAACATCAGGAACAGGATCAGCGACGCGAACATGATCGGCGCCATATTGGCTGTCAGGAATTCGGTCATTTCTTCGCTCCCAGCAGCGCGGCGTCACGCGCAGCGACTTCTTTTTGCTGCAAGAACTCCGCAAGTTCCTGTTCGGGTGTCTTGGCACCTTGCTTCTTGCTCGGGTCTGGGATCAGCCCCTGCAAAAACGCGATGCGCTTGATCAGTTCCGAGATCGCTTGTATGCCAAGCAGCAGCATGCCGAGAGGTAGCAGCGCGAACACCGGCCAACGGATCAATCCGCCGGCGTTGGACGACACTTCACCGGTCTCGATGGCATTGATCACCAGCGGCATCGCCAGCTTGATGATCATGTAGACGAAGGGCAGCAGGAAAAAGCACAGCCCGATGATGTCGATCCAGATCTGGGCTCGCTTGGACAAGCGCGCCGAGACCACGTCGATCTTGACATGCTCCTGTCGCAGCAGCGTGTAGCCCGCGGCCAGCATGAACACCGCGGCAAACAGGTACCACTGGATTTCAAGAAAAGCATTCGAGCTGTAATTGAAGGCCTTGCGCGTGATGGCATTGGCCGCGCTGATCAGCACCGCGGCGAGCACCAGCCAGGCGACCCAACGACCGACCCATTCGCTGAGCCTGTCGATCATTCGAGAAAGATTGAGAAGAGCCGTCACGACACCTCCGTTTAACTGTGAAAACTGACGATTTACCCAGTTGCCGTTTCAAAGGCGACAAGGCTTGTGTTGCCTAATGTACGGACGCTTGGCGGGGAAAACCCGAAAAATCGAGCCGACTTCGGGAAAGCACTGAGTGCCAGGCCGGCGTTTTGGCCTCACATCAACAGATGCTCGCCGGCATTTTCGCCGCCCAGCACCACGTAGTTGACGCGCTTCAGGTCGGCCAGCACCCGGCCGCCGGCATAGCTGATCGAGCTCTGCAGGTCCTCGCGCATCTCGCGCAGCGTGTCGGCGAGTTTGCCTTTGACGGGTTCGAGGATGCGCTTGCCTTCGACATGCTTGTACTCGCCCTTGTTGAAGTCGCTGGCCGAGCCGTAGTACTCCTTGTAGAGCTTGCCATCGACCTCGATCGTCGCGCCCGGCGATTCCTCGTGGCCGGCGAACAGCGAGCCCACCATCACCATGGCGGCGCCAAATCGAACGCTCTTGGCGATGTCGCCGTGGTGGCGTATGCCGCCATCAGCAACGATCGGTTTGCTCGCCACGCGCGCACACCATTTCAGCGCGCTGAGTTGCCAGCCGCCGGTGCCAAAACCCGTCTTCAGCCGTGTGATGCAGACCTTGCCGGGACCGATGCCGACCTTGGTCGCGTCGGCGCCCCAGTTCTCGAGGTCGATCACGCCCTCGGGCGTGCCGACGTTGCCGGCGATCACGAAGGCTGCGGGCAGCTTCTGCCGGATATGGGCGATCATCCGGCGCACGCTCTCGGCGTGGCCATGGGCGATGTCGATCGTGATGTAGTCGGCGCCCAGGCCCTCGGCGGCCAGTCGGTCGATCACCGCCACGTCCTCGGGTTTGACGCCCGAGCTGATCGAGACGAACAAATCCTTGTCTCGCATTCGCCGGGCGAAGGCCACGGCGTCGAGATCGAAGCGGTGCATCACATAGAAGTGGCCGCCAGCGGCCAACTGCTCGGTGATGGCCTCGTCGACCACCGTTTTCATGTTGGCCGGCACCACCGGCAGCTTGAACCGGCGCGGGCCGAACTCGACCGAGGTGTCACAGTCGGCGCGGCTGTCGACCCGGCATTGACGGGGCAGCAGCAGGATGTTGTCGTAGTCGAAGATATCCATCGCGGATGAGCTTTCGTAGCGGTGAGCCTAGGCGTTGTGCAGTGCCTCGGCGAAGGCTGCGAGCGCTTGACCTGGATCCCGGTGCTGCCGCGACGCCAACCCGTCAGGGGCTTGGTGCGGTGACCGGACGCCAGCATTTGGGCCCGGTGGCCGATTCTACGCAGGGCGCTGCGGCGGGCTCGGTTCGCACCATTGAGGCTCCTAGAATCCATGGATGGAAGAACAGTACTCTCAGGCGGACACCGCCTCAGTCCCCGGCACCGGGTCTTTGCTGAAGGGCCTGAACCCCGAACAACTCGCCGCCGTCACGCTGCCGGCCCGGCCCAGCCTGATCCTGGCCGGCGCCGGTTCGGGCAAGACAAGGGTGCTGACCACCCGCATCGCCTGGCTGATGGCCACGGGACAGGTCTCACCGGGCGGGTTGATGGCGGTGACCTTCACCAACAAGGCGGCCAAGGAAATGCTGCACCGGTTGTCGGCGATGCTGCCGGTGGCCGTTCGCGGCATGTGGATAGGCACTTTCCACGGCCTGTGCAACCGCTTTCTGCGCGCGCACTGGAAGCTTAGCGGCCTGCCGCAGTCGTTCCAGATCCTCGACACCGCCGACTCGCTCTCGGCGGTCAAACGCATCATCAAGGCGATGCAGCTCGACGAAGAGCGTTTCGTGCCCAAGCAGGTCAGCTGGTTCATCGCCGCGCGCAAGGACAACGGCGAGCGGCCGCAGGATGTGGCCGCGCAGGACCCGCAGTCGCGCAAGATGGTCGAGATCTACCAGGCCTACGAGGACCAGTGCCAGCGCGAGGGCGTGGTCGATTTCGCCGAGCTGATGCTGCGCACCTACGAGCTGCTGCGCGACAACACCTCGCTGCGCGAGCATTACCAGCACCGCTTCGCCCATATCCTGGTCGACGAGTTCCAGGACACGAACCGGCTGCAATATGCCTGGATCAAGATGTTCGCCCCGCCCGGTGGCACGCAAAGCGTGTTCGCGGTCGGTGACGATGACCAGAGCATCTACGCCTTCCGCGGTGCACAGGTCGGCAACATGGCTGACTTCGAGCGCGACTACCGGGTGCAGCATGTCATCAAGCTCGAGCGCAACTACCGCAGCTTCGGCAACATCCTCGACTCGGCCAACGCGCTGATCGCCCACAACACCAGGCGCCTGGGCAAGAACCTCAGCACCGAGGCCGGACCGGGCGAGCCGGTTCGCGTGAGCGAGGCCACCAGCGATTACGCCGAGGCGCAGTGGCTGGTCGAGGAAGCCCAGCAATTGCACCGCAGCGGCACCGCGCGCAGCGAGATCGCCATCCTCTACCGCAGCAACGCGCAGAGCCGGGTGATGGAGAGCGCGCTGTTCAACGCCAGCGTGCCTTACCGGGTCTACGGCGGGCTGCGCTTCTTCGAGCGTGCCGAGGTCAAGCATGCGTTGGCCTATCTGCGGCTGCTGGAGAACCCGAACGACGACACCTCGTACTTGCGGGTCGTGAACTTTCCGACCCGAGGCATCGGTGCGCGCAGTGTCGAGCTGTTGCAGGACGCTGCGCGCAGCAGCGGCCGCAGCCTGTTCCAAAGTGTGGCTGCGGTGACCGGCAAAGCAGGCACCAATCTGGTCGCTTTCAACGCGCTGGTCGACGGTCTGCGCGCGGCCACCCGTGGCCTGACGCTGCGCGAAATCATTGAGCAGATGTTGGCGAGCTCGGGCCTGCTCGACTTCTACGCGACCGACAAGGAAGGCGCAGACCGGATCGAGAACTTGCAGGAGCTGGTCAACGCTGCCGAGGCCTTCGTCACGCAAGAGGGTTTCGGCAAAGACGCGGTGGCGCTGCCGGTCGACGAACACGGCCCCGGTGTGATGGCGGCGGGCAACCCGGCCAAGGGCACACCGACCGCGCTGGCGGCGGTGGACTTGACACCCGATGCCGAGACCGGCGAGATCATGTCGCCGCTTGCCGCATTCCTGACCCACGCGGCGCTCGAGGCCGGCGACAACCAGGCCCAGGCGGGCCAGGACGCGATCCAACTGATGACGGTGCACTCGGCCAAGGGGCTGGAGTTCGACTGCGTCTTCATCACCGGGCTGGAGGAGTCGCTGTTCCCGCACGAGAACTCGATCACCGATGCCGACGGCCTGGAAGAAGAGCGTCGGCTGATGTATGTGGCGATCACCCGAGCCCGCAAGCGCCTGTACCTGAGCTTTTCGCAGACCCGCTTGCTACACGGCCAAACCCGTTACAACGTCAAAAGCCGGTTTCTTGACGAATTGCCAGAAGGCGCGCTGAAGTGGCTGACGCCGCGCAACCAGGGCTTCGGGTCTGGCTATGCCCGCGAGTACCAGCAGGCATGGCAAAAAGGCAGCGGCCTGGGTTCGGTGGTCGGGGCCGGACGGGTGGCGGGGCGGCCTGCGGCGCCACCAGCGCCACCGGCCTTGGTCCCTAAGGCGCCGTCGCACGGCCTGCGGGTGGGGCAGGGGGTTTTCCACACCAAGTTCGGCGAGGGCGTGGTGCTCACGCTCGAAGGTTCAGGTCCCGACGCCAGGGCGCAGGTCAATTTCGGCCGCCACGGCGCCAAGTGGCTGGCGCTGGCGATCGCCAAGCTCACGCCGGTGGACTGACGCCGGACTGGCTCAAGCCAGAAAAGCTTCCAGCGCCCTGGCCAGCGCCTCAGGCTGGTCATGGTGCAGCATGTGGCCGGCGTCGTCGAGCTGCACTTGACTGACCTCGGGCACATGGGCCAAGCGCGACTGGAACTCGGCATGGGTGTAGCGGCCGGCCCAGTAGCCGTCGATCCTGCTGCCGCGGCCCTGCACCCACAGCAGCGGCGCGGTGATCTCGGACCAGGTGGCGATCGCTTCTGCGGCTCTGAACATCACTGGGTTGATGCGTTTGTGCGCCGCGTCGGCCAGCAGGTGCCAGAGCCCGTCGGATGAAGCCTCGGACCAGTGGCCCGCCAGCCACAGCGCTTTGTCGGCGGGCAGCCGCGGGTTGTTTTTGCGCAGCCGCTGTGCCACCTCGGCCAAGCTGGCGTAGGGTTTGAGCCGCTTGGTTTGCTTGAGCTGGTCGAGCCAGGTCGCTAGGCGTTTGGGCGCCTCGGCCGGTGGCTGGTCGGGCAGGCCGAAGCCCTCCAGGTTGATCAGCCGGCGCACACGGTGCGGCCGCACGCCGGCATATGCCATCACGACGTTGCCGCCCATGCTGTGACCGGCCAGGTCGACTGGGGCGTCCGGCGACAGCGCGTCGATCAGCGCGTCCAGATCGCCCAGGTAGTCGGCAAACCAGTAGCTGTCGGTGGGCGGCGACTCGGTACGGCCGAAGCCGCGCCAGTCGGGTGCGACGATGCAGCGATTGGCCAGCGGGCCGTCGGCCATGGCGTCGACGACGAACTGGAACGAAGCGCCCACGTCCATGAAGCCATGCACCATCACCAGCAAGGGCTGACCCGCCACCGGCTCGCCCCATTGCGTCAGGTGGTACTGCAGGCCGCGCACCGGCAGCTGGCGGCTGCGGCTGGTGCGCCGCAAAAGGTAGGTTTCACTCATGCCTGCACTGTAGGGGGCAGCGCCAAGCATCGGCTGTCGGTGCGGCGACAGCCGGCAGGTCTGTTGGGCTGGTCGCCATCCGGCAGGCCTGTTCGGCCTCGTGCAATCCGGCAGGCCGGTTCGGCCTGGTGCCAGAATCAGGCGATGATCAATTTCAATCTCCGCCCCGCCCAACCCCGCGACGTACCGGCCATCGTCGGCCTGATCACCGAGCTGGCTGAGTTCGAGCATTTGGCGCATCTTCTGCAGCTCACGCCCGAGACGCTGTTGCCGCACCTGTTCGGTGAACGTCCGGTGGTCGAGTCTGTGGTCGCCGAGACCGACGGTCGGATCGTGGGTTTTGCGCTGTTCTTCACCAACTTCTCGACCTTTCTGGCCAAGCCTGGGCTGTACCTGGAAGACCTGTACGTGCAACCGGCTTGCCGTGGCCAGGGCATCGGCAAGGCCTTGCTCAGCCACCTCGGCGCGCTGGCCAGCGCGCGCAACTACGGCCGCTTCGAGTGGAGCGTGCTGGACTGGAACGAGAACGCCATCCGCTTCTACGAGAAAATGGGTGCCACCGTGATGCCGGATTGGCGCATCTGCCGCGTCACCGGCGCGGCGCTGCAGGCTTTCGTGCCGAGGTTGGCCGAGGATTGAACCCGGGGCAGCGTCGCCGCGAGCTTGCAAGCGCTTGACCCTGCCCCCACAGCCGAAAGCGCCGGCCGGAACAAGACCTTGCCTGCGCTGCGATGCCCATCCACTCAGAACCCGCCTACCCACCATGACCCAGCCCCTGATCACCGCCTCCGCGCTGCGCGCTCTGCTGGCCAGCGGCTCGCCGCTGCTGCTGTGCGACTGCAGCTTCGACCTCAGCGACGCCGGTGCGGGCGTTCGCAGCCACGCCGAGCGCCATCTACCCGGGGCGATCTACCTGAACCTGGACCAGGATCTGTCGGCACCCAAGAGCCTGGTGCCCGGCATGCCCAGCGCCGGGCGCCACCCGCTGCCAACGCGCGAGGCTTTCTCGGCCAGACTGGCTGCCTTGGGTTTTCGGGACGACCTGCCGGTGGTGGCCTACGACGGCTCGGGCGGGATGTACGCGGCGCGGCTGTGGTGGATGCTGCGCTGGGTCGGCCATGCGGCGGTGCAGGTGCTCGACGGCGGCCTCGCGGCCTGGGCTGCTGCCGACGGCGCGCTGCAGTCCGGCGTTGTGCCAGCGCGGTCAAGCGGCAGTTTCACGCTGCGCCCGCCGCTGGTCAGCACGCTGGCCTTCGAGGATCTGTTCGATGGTCTGGGTCGTGGATCGCGCCTGATCGTCGACGCACGCTCACCCGACCGTTTCCGCGGCGAGAACGAGACGCTAGACCCGGTCGGTGGCCACATCCCCGGCGCCGCCAACCGCTTTTTTCGCCACAACCTGGGGCCTGACGGTTGCTTCAAGCCGGCCGATCAGCTGCGCAGCGAATGGCAGGACCTGATCGGCGGACGCCGTCCCGCCGACCTGGTCCAGCAGTGCGGGTCGGGCGTCACCGCTTGCCACAACCTGCTGGCGCTGGAGGCCGCCGGCCTGGGTGGTTCGGCGCTGTACCCGGGGTCGTGGAGCGAATGGTGCGGAAGGCCCC
>JBILYN010000110.1:0-13090 GCA_044377715.1 Aquabacterium sp. | reverse complement strand
CGCGGCCGGAAGCTGTCAGCGGTACACGTCCTCGAAGTCGACCTTGCCGCTGGGCGACATCACGAAGCCCTGCACCTCGCGCAGCATCGGGATGTAGATCGTCGAGTGCGCGATCGGGCTCCATGGACGCTCGAGACGGAAGATGGCCTGGGCCTGGCGGTAGAGCTCGGCCCGCTGCGCCGGGTCGGTGCTGCCGCGGGCCTGCTCGACCAGCCGGTCGAAACCGGCATGGCAGAACTTGACGCCGCCGGCGTTGGCCGCGCAGGTCAGATTGGGGCTGAGAAAATCATCGGGGTCCGCGGTGTCGCCGGTCCAGCCGCTCATGTAGACATCGTGCTCGCCTTTCTTCGCGCGCTTGAGGTACTCGCCCCACTCGTAGGTCTTGATGCGCGCTCGCACGCCGATGCGGGCCCAGTCGGCCTGCAGCATCTGCGCGAGCAACTGGCCGTTCGGGTTGGTTGGCCGTGCCAAGGGCAGCGCCCACAGGTCGATCTCGAAGCCTTGCGCGTAACCCGCCTCGGCCAGCAGCGCCTTGGCCCGCGCAGGGTCATGCTCGTTGCGCAGCGTCTTGTCGTGGCCCGGGACCGCCGGCGGAAATGCGCTGACCGCCTGCACCGCGTCGCCGCGCGGGAACATCACGCGAAAGATCGCGTCGCGGTCGATCGCGATGTCTAGCGCCTCACGCACCGCGCGCAGCTTGGTCGGCGCGCGCTGCATGTTGTAAGACAGGTACGAGATGTTGAGTGCCTGCGCCTGTTCGAGTCGGATGTCGGCACGGCGCTGCAGCGCGGGCACGTCCTGGTCGCGCGCCGCAGCAATCACTTGGCACTCGCGGGCCAGCAGCTTTTGCACCCGCACATTGGGGTCGCGCGTGATCACGAAGATCAGCTGCGACGTTCGCTGCGGCCGGCCCCAGTAATCGGGGTTGGCTTGCAACCTGACCAGGTCGTCCTTCTTGTACGAGCGAAAGCGGTAAGGCCCGGTGCCCACCGGCAGGTTGTTGATGCGGCTGGCCTTGCCTTGAGACAGCAGTTGCGCGCCGTATTCGGCCGATTGGATGCCGGCAAAAGACATCGCAAAATAACTCGCAAAAGTCACGTTCGGCGACTTCAACCTGAAACGCACCTGGTGCTCGTCGATCTTGTCGATGCGCTCGACCATTGCAGCCAGACCCAGGTTCTGCGGGTAGACGAACAGCGCCGGAAAAGCCTGGTTGAACGGGTGTGCAGCGTCGACGAAACGGCCGAAAGTGAACATCACGTCGTCGGCATTGAAGTCTCGGGTCGGGCTGAAGTAGGCCGTGCGGTGAAAGCGAACACCGCGCCGCAGATGAAAAGTGAAGCTGCGCGCGTCGGCTGACACCTCCCAGCGCTCGGCCAGACGCGGCACCAGCTCGGTGCCGCCGCGCTTGAAAGCGAGCAGGCCCTGGAACATCTGCGCGTTGACATTGCCGGTGGCCGCCGAATCCCACAGCCCGGGGTCGAAGCCCTCGGGGCTGGCGTCGGCGCAATAGACCAAGGGACGCGACGGCGACTGGTCAGTTGAGGGCTGCGCAACAGCGCCGAAGCACAGCCCCAAGAACAGCCCCAAGAACAGCGCACCCAAGCAACGACGCCAAAACCCCATGCCCGTCGCCGAATGCCCAGCACACGCGCGGCCTTGCCCGGGTTCGAGAGCGTTGGTGTGGGTCGGCATCAGCGGGTGAGAGGAATGAACGGCAGCGCCCGGACTGTAGCCTTTGAGCGCCCCAAGGCCGGCCGACGCCGGCCGCCCCCCGTGGGGATCAAGCCGCAAAGCCACATTTGCTTGAGAGTCCGGCAGCGCGCGCGTCTTGGTCGACAATCCGCATACCTTGCCTGAGACACGCCAACCGCCATGACGACCACCGCACCGCTGCCGCCGTTGAAATCGCTGAGCTACGCCACCGCCAGCCCTGGCCCACGGCTGATCGTCACCGGCGCAGTACACGGCAACGAGGTCTGCGGCACACAGGCGATACGCCGCATCGCCGAGGAGTTCGACCGCGGCGAACTGGTGCTGCAGCGCGGCCTGCTCACGCTGGTGCCGGTGTGCAACCCGCTGGCCTATGCGCTGCAACGCCGCCACGGCGACCGCAACCTCAACCGCGCGCTGGGCCCGACCGACTCGCCGCGCGAATACGAAGACCAACTGGCCAACTGGCTGTGCCCGCTGCTGGCCAGCCATGACGTGCTGCTGGACCTGCACTCATTCCAAGGCGGAGGCCAGGCATTCGTGATGGTGGGACCGCGCAACAACGACGGCCCGGTCGAACCCTTCGTCCACGCCGACGCGGAAGAAGCGCTGGTGCGCTGCCTGGGCGTGCAGCGCGCGGTCGACGGCTGGCTCGGAACCTACGCCGACGGGGTGGCGCGGCGACGCCAGTTGGCCGGCGCAGCCGCCGCCGCAACGCTGGACCTCGACCCACGCTACGGCGTGGGTACCACCGAGTACATGCGCAGCCAGGGCGGCTGGGCCTTGACACTGGAGTGCGGCCAGCACCAGGACCCGCAGGCGCCCGAGGTGGCCTACCGGGCGATACGCAACACGCTGGCCCAGCTCGGCCTGACCGATGAGCCGCCGCCCCCGGCGGTGCCGGCGATCGAAGCCTTGTCGCTGCACCAGGTGGTCGACAAGCACCATGCCGAAGACCGCTTTGACCGCGAATGGCGCAGCTTTGATGCGGTGCGCGCCGGCGACTTGATCGGCACACGCCAGGACGGCGAGGCCTTGCACGCCGAGGGCGACGGCTGGATCGTGTTCCCGAACGCGCGCGCGCAGGCTCGGCAGGAATGGTTCTACCTGGCGCGGCGCAGCCAGCGTTTCTGACCGGCGCCGAGCCGGTCGCGGCTCAGCGCAGCAAGGAGCGCAGTGCCCGCACCCTGCGGTCGACATAGGCCGGAGCCATCGACCAACGCGCCACGGTCGGGCCGCCGTGTTGGCCACCGGCCGCGACACGGCGCGCGAAGCGCTGCATCCAGACCGTGCCCATGCCGACCTTGCGCGCCGATTTCTGGTGCACCAGCGTGTCCTCGACCAGCACGCAGCGGCTCGGCATCACGCCCAGGCTGACGGCCATCGCCCGCAGCATGCGCGCGTCGGGCTTGGGCCGCAGTTGGCCGAACATCGCCATGTCCTCGATGGTGATCACGCCGTCGAACAAATGCCCGATGCGCAGCGCGCCGAGCACCCGCAGCGCATAAGCGCGCGGCGCATTGGTCAATATGAACTTGCGTCCCGGCAAGCGCGCCAGCGTGGCGAAGTCGTGCCGATGGCCATTGACAAGGCGCTCTAGCCCGGGCAGGTTGTGGGTGTCGTGCAGAAAGTGCGCCGCCTTCACACCGTGGTGTCGCATCAAGCCCAGCAGCGTGGCGCCGTAGCGCAGCCAGTAGTGGCGGCGCAGCGCGTTGGCCTGATCGGTCGGCAGGCCGAGCTCACGCTCGACATAAGCGCCCATGGTGCGGTTGAGCTCGCCGAACACATGCGCACCAGCATCGTGCAAGGTGTTGTCGAGGTCGAACAGCCAGACCGTTTGGCGGTCGATTCGCAGCGTCATCGGCATCTGCCCAGGTTCGCCACGACCAGCATGGCCAGCCAAGACGCAGGGACACGGCGCCGCCAAGCGGACGCCGCGGATCCGGCTATGCCGGGCCGCTGGCGGCGCGTCCTTGAGGGGCCGCGCCGAAGGTGCTGCGGGGGTGGGCTCAATGGCTGCGGATCATCGTGCCGTAGGCCTGATCGGTCAGGATCTCCAGCAGCAGCGCATGCGGCACCCGGCCGTCGATGATGTGCACCGCGTTGACCCCGCTCTTGGCAGCGTCGAGCGCGCCAGCGATCTTGGGCAGCATGCCGCCGCTGATCGTGCCGTCGGCAAACAGCTCCTCGATGCGGCGCGCGCTCAGATCGGTCAGCAACTGTCCAGACTTGTCGAGCACACCGCTGATGTTGGTCAGCATCAGCAACTTCTCGGCCTTGAGCACCGTGGCGAGCTTGGCCGCGACCACGTCGGCGTTGATGTTGTAGCTCTCGTTGTGCTCGCCAAATCCGATCGGGCTGATCACCGGGATGAAGGCGTCGTCCTGCAGCGCGATGACCACGCTGGGGTCTATCGATTCGATCTCGCCGACCTGGCCAACGTCGTATTCCTTGGTCGGGTCGTCGCGGTCGATCATCCTGAGCTTGCGTGCGCGGATCATCCCGCCGTCGCGCCCGGTCAGGCCGACCGCCTTGCCGCCCGCCACGTTGATCAGGCCGACGATGTCTTGCTGCACCTCGCCACCCAGCACCCACTCCACCACTTCCATCGTCTCCTCGTCGGTGACGCGCATGCCTTGGATGAAGGTGCCTTTCTTGCCGATCTTGGCCAGCGCCTCGTCGATCTGCGGCCCGCCGCCGTGCACCACCACCGGGTTCATGCCCACCAGCTTGAGCAGCACCACGTCCTCGGCGAAGTCCTGCTGCAGCGCCGGGTCGGTCATCGCGTTGCCGCCGTACTTGATCACCAGCGTCTTGCCATGGAATTTGCGGATGTACGGCAGCGCCTGGGCCAGGATCTCGGCCTTGTCACGCGGCGAGATGTGGCTGAGATCAGGGTCGGTGGGGCTGGTCATGGCGAGTCCTTTGATGCATTGCAGCAAGATTTCTTGAGGATTGTAGGAACAAGCGCCAACCGTCCGAACCCGCCACCCGACGTCCAGCCCGAAGCACCGAAAGCCGCGCGTCGTAGCATCGCGGCATGAGCAGCCCGATGAACACCCACCAGCACGATTTGAGCCCGTTCCGCCACAGCCACGCCTTTGGCGACGCGGGCGAGGCGGCGCGCGGTCGTGCCTTGCTGGCGGTGACCTGGGTGACCTTGGTGACGATGGCCGTCGAGTTGGTCGCCGGTTGGTGGACCGGCTCGCTGGCGCTGACTGCCGACGGCTGGCACATGGGCACCCATGCCGCAGCGCTGGGCGGCGCGGCACTGGCCATGCACTGGTCACGCCGGGTGCGCGAGCACGAGGGCTTTGCCTTCGGTGGCTGGAAGATCGAGGTGCTGGCGGCTTACACCAGCGCGCTGCTGCTCGCTGCGGTGGCGGTCGGCCTGGTCGTCGAGTCAATACGCAGCCTGGCAAGGCCAGAGCCGATTGCCTTTGGCGAAGCGATGACCGTGGCCTCGCTCGGCCTGGTCGTCAACCTGGCCAGCGTCTGGCTGCTGTCACGCGCCGGCGGCCAGCACGGCCACGGCCACGGCCACGGCCACGGTCACGGTCACGGTCACGGTCACGGTCACGGTCACGGTCATGGTCATGGTCACGGGCACGATCACAGTCACGGTCACGGGCATGAAGCGGCAAATGCACCTGCGCAACACAGCCATGGGCATCACGGCGACCACAACTTCCGCGCCGCCTATGTGCATGTGCTGGCCGACGCTTTCACCTCCTTGCTGGCGATCGCCGCGCTGGCCGGCGGCCTGTGGTTGGGCTGGCGCTGGCTAGACCCGGTGGTCGCGCTGGTGGGCGCGCTGGTGATTGGCCAATGGAGCCTGGGGCTGTTGCGCAGCACCTCGCGCGCGCTGGTCGATGCCACCGCTGACGAACCCTTGCGCCAGGCCGTGCGGGCAGCGGTCGAGAGCGATGGCGATGCCAAGCTCGCCGACCTGCATGTCTGGCAGGTTGGACCCCAAGCGCACTCGGTGATGATCAGCGTGGTCGCCGACCACCCGCTCGCCGCCGCCGACTACCGAGCGCGCCTGCACGCGCTGCACAGCGTGCGCCATGTCACCGTCGAAGTGCATCGCTGCACGGGCGGCGCGGCCGAAGCCTGAAACAAGCCCGCCCGCCATGCCGTCACCGCCCCCCAACCCACAGCCCCGCAACCCACTGCACGGGCTGACGCTCGAGCAGATCGTCAGCGCGCTGGTCGCCCAATACGGCTGGGCCGGTCTGGGCGAGCGTGTGCCGCTGCGCTGCTTCACCAGCGACCCGAGCATCGGGTCGAGCCTGAAGTTCCTGCGCAAGACCCCCTGGGCCCGCGACAAGGTCGAATCGCTCTACCTGTTCATGCTGCGCGACCAGCGCCGCAGCGAATCGGCCTAGAACAGCAGCTCGAAACGCTGGCCGCGGTAGTCGAGCAACACCGACTTCAGCCTGATCTGCTGCAGCAGCAATTCGGGCGCCAGCCGGTCGCCTTCGCGCATGACCTGGCCGTTGATGATGACCATGCGCTGCGATGCTTGCTCGGCGTAGACCGACCCGCCCAGCGTGAACACCGGCAGCTCGCGCCGCACCGTCTCGGGCAGTTCAGCCAGCGTGGGCAGACGCGGCGCGCTGGCCAGCGCTGTCGCGGGCAGCGGCGCAGCAAGCAGTGGCAATGCAGCGCTTGAGGCGACCCGTGGCGGCAGCGCTGCGGCGTTCACGGCCGCCGCGCTTGCGGCCAGCGCCGGGGCGACGGGGACGGCCAAGGGCGCGGCAAGCGCCGGCTCGACCGCTGGCGCCGCAATCCTGGCCACTGGCGCGACTGCGAAGGGCTGGGCAGGGCCGACGGTCGGCTCAAGTCCTGACGGTCCCGACGGTCCCAACCACCAGCGCGCGCCTGCGGCCAGCAGCAAGACCGCAGCAAGGATCCAGACCAGGCGCCAAGACCTGCGCGCCCCAGCTTGACGGGCCAACCCCGGGTCGGCCAGCGCGGCCGATGCGGGCTGGGCGTGCAGGCCCGGCACCGCACCACGTTGACGCTGGGCTTCGGCTCGGCGCAAAGCCTCGAGGATGTAGGACATCGGCTAGCGCTCCGCCAGACCCGGGATCAGGCGCGGCTCGGCCACGCCTTGCACCCGGTTGAGTTGCATGAAGGTGGTGGGCCCGGCGATGCCGTCGGGCCGCAGGCTCTGCGCCACCTGGAAACCCGCCAGCTGCTCGGCGAGCGCGCCGGACAGCACCTGGCCGGTCTCGGGCGGCGCGGCTTGGCGCCAGTCCGCCAGGCCGCGTGCCAGCGCATCGACCGCCGGCCCGCGAGCACCCGGCGCCAGCGGGTCGCCATAAGCCGGCGGACTGCGCCACAGCGTCGTGAACTCGCCGCGCCAAAGCCGGGCCAGTTGATCCAGCGGGACAGCGTAAGTCGCCGGACCGCTGGCCAGCACCGCCCGGCGCGAGCCCAGGCTGACCAGCCGCAGCAGCCTGGTCTGGCCATCGCCGTCGCGCAACACCAGCAGCACCGGTCGGTCAAGCTGACGAAGCTGGTCCAAGGTGCCGGCGCCACTGCGAAAACACCTCAGCTCACCCGTGCGCAACATCGCGCAAGGGTCGGCGCCGCCAACCGCCGCGGCGTCCAAACCCCATAGCCCGGCGAGTTCGCGCCAGGCGGCAGCGTCGTCACGCGGCGCCAGGCTCCGCAAGCCCTCCAGTGTGGTCAACAACGACCCCGACGCTGGCGACGCAGGCGCGGCGATGAGCGCTTGCGGCGCAGCCAAGGCCGCTGCAGCGCGCTGCGATCCCGGCTGAGCCGGCTGGCCGAACCAGAATACCGCCCCCGCCAACAGCAGAACCGCAGTGCCGGACCAGGCGGCGACAGGCCACCAACGGCCGAATCCGGCAAGCCGCCCATCGATGTCGAAAACCTCGCGCGCCGCCTGCTCGACGATGCGCCGCCCAACCTGCGTCTGGCCTTGCGAAAAAGCGCCTAGCAAGGCACGGTCGGCCAACAGATTGATGCGCCTGGGAAGGCCTGCGCTGAGTTGGTGGATGCGGCGCAGCGCCGAAGCGTCGAACGGCATCGCACCGGCATGCCCGGCCACCGCCAGCCGATGCGCCAGGTAGGCGGCGGTCTCGGGGGCGCTGAGCGCACCCAAGTGGTAGCGGGCGATCACTCGCTGCGCGAGTTGTTCGAGTCCGGGTTCGGCCAGTCTGCGGCGCAGTTCGGGTTGGCCGATCAGCATGATCTGCAGCAGCTTGCGCTCGTGGGTCTCGAGGTTGGTCAGCAGGCGCAGTTGCTCCAGCAACTCGATCGAGAGGTTTTGCGCCTCGTCGATGATCAACACGCATTGCCGGCCCTGCGCATGGGCCTGAAGCAGGTGGCGGTTGAGTGTGTCGATATAGGTCTTGATCGTCGCCGATCCGGCCACGGTCAGGCCGAATTCATCGCACACCGATTGCAGCAGTTCGGTCTCGCTGAGCCTGGGGTTGAAGATGTAAGCCACCTGGCAGTCCGGCGGCAGTTGTTCGAGGAAACAGCGACAGACGGTGGTTTTGCCAGCGCCGATCTCGCCCGACAACAGCACGAAGCCGCCTCCACCGCCCACGCCGTAGAGCAGATGCGCCAGCGCCTCGCGGTGGCGCTCGCTCATGTAGAGGTAACGCGGATCGGGTGCGATCGAGAACGGCGGCTGCGACAGACCGAAGAATGGCAGGTACATGGTCGCAGGATAGCCGGGCCGCGCGACCTGCCCTGGCTCGCAGCGCCGCCAAGGCTTTGCGCGAGCTCGGCCACCGGGCTTGTCGCTGGACTTGTCGCTGGACTTGTCGATTAGGCTGACGTCCCGAGCCAGGCTGCCTAAACTGATCGCAGCTCAGGCAAAGCAGCGATGCGCCGCCCGAGTGACCCCCACCACCGATCACCAAGGAGTTCGCCATGGTCAAAAAACTTCAGAAACTGGCCGCAGAGGCTTCGGCGGCCGGTCTGCAAGGCAGCCAGCTGGCGCAGACGGTCAAGGATTCGGCCTCGCAGATCTGGCTCGCCGGTCTGGGGGCGTTTGCCAAAGCCCAGGGCGGCGGCAGCAAGGTTTTCGACGCCTTGATCGAAGAGGGCGTGAGCCTGCAGCGCAAGACCCAGGCCGCGGCCGAAGAAAAGCTGGGCGACATGGCCGGCAGGATGAGCGCGATGGCGGGTGAAGTCGGACAACGGGCCAATTCGCAGTGGGACAAGCTGGAATCGATCTTCGAGCAACGCACCGAGCGCGCGATGCTCAAGCTGGGGGTTCCGAGCGCGAAGGCCTTGGCGACCTTGTCGGAACGGGTCGACGCGCTGGCTGAGGCGCTGAGCAAGCTGGGCGCCCACCCGGGCGACGCGACCCGCAAAGCGGCCGCCGGCAAGCCGGCCGACGAAGGGCTGCACGCCGCACCGCCCCAGCCGATCACCGCCAAGAAACGCCGCCCAACCAAGACTGCTGTGCCGAGTGCCGCCGCGCAAGCACCTGTCGTCAAGCGCCGAGCGGCGCGCAAACAGGCCGTGCCGGCGGCTTGAACGCGAGCAGGCCAGACGGCAAGAAGCGGTGTGCGCCGGCGATGGCGCTACGGCATCACGCTACTTTAGCGCGCCCGGAAACAGCCACAGCAAGCCGGCGGTCATCGTGATGTAGCGGGCGAGCTTGCCGATCGCCATGTACATCACGCAGGGCCAGAACGGCAGCTTGAGCCAACCCGCCACGGCGCACAGCGGATCGCCCACCACCGGCAGCCAGGACAGCAAGCAGGCCGGCGGGCCGAAACGCGCCAGCCAGCGCAGCGCGCGGCCGTGGCCAGCATGGTGCGTGACGCGCTCGTAGGCGCGCTCGGCCCCGTAGCCCATCCACCAGGTGATCGCACCGCCCAGCGTGTTGCCCAGCGTGGCCACGCCCACCGCCGGCCAGAACAGCGATGGGTTGAGTTTGACCAGGCCAAACACCGCCGGCTCAGAGCCCAGCGGTAGCAAAGTGGCCGAGACCAGCGACACGATGAACACCGTGCTCAGGCCGAACTTGGGCAAGGCCAGCGCAGCCAGCAGGGCTCCCAACTGCAGTTCAATCCAGGCTTCCATCGGCAGGCATGATAGGCGCGACGGTGCGCCATCACGCTACATCCACGGCCTCAAGCCAGCGCTTTCAGCACCAATGCGCCCGCTATACTGGTGCCTAATTTTTCAGCAATCCGATGCTTTCCAAGCCCGCCTGAGCATGCAGATCGGCCCGTACACGATGCCGAACCAGCTGTTTGTCGCCCCGATGGCCGGGGTGACCGACAGGCCATTCCGGCAACTCTGCAGACGCCTGGGTGCGGGCTATGCCGTCAGCGAGATGGTCACCTCGCGCAAGGATCTTTGGGCCTCGCTGAAGACCTCGCGCCGCACCGACCATGCCGGCGAGCCGGGTCCGATTGCAGTCCAGATCGCTGGCACCGACGCCGCGATGCTGGCCGAGGCGGCAGCCTACAACATCGACCGCGGCGCCCAGATCATTGACATCAACATGGGCTGCCCGGCCAAGAAAGTCTGCAACAAGTGGGCAGGCTCGGCCTTGATGCGCGACGAACCTCTGGCGCTGGCCATCGTCACTGCGGTGGTCGCGGTGTGCGCACCTCGCGGCGTGCCGGTGACGCTGAAGATGCGCACCGGTTGGTGCGACAGCGAGCGCAATGCGGTGGCGCTGGCACGCGCGGCCGAGAGCGCCGGCGTGGCGATGCTCACGGTGCACGGCCGCACCCGCGAGCAGGGTTTCAAAGGCCTGGCCGAATACGACACGGTCAGCGCGGTGAAGGCCGCAGTGCGGGTGCCGGTGGTGGCCAACGGCGACATCGACTCGCCCGCCAAGGCCGCCGAAGTGCTGGCGCGCACCGGCGCTGACGCGCTGATGATCGGCCGCGCAGCGCAGGGCCGACCCTGGATATTTCGCGAGATCGCGCATTACCTGGCGACGGGCCAGGCCCTCGCGCCGCCGACCACGCGCGAGGTCGGGGGATGGTTGGTGGCGCACCTGCATGAGCATTACGGCTTGTACGGCGAACAAACCGGTGTTCGCAGCGCCCGCAAGCACATCGGCTGGGCCGTTCGGTCGCTGCCCGGCGGCGAAGATTTCCGCGCCGCGATGAACCAACTCGACGCCATCGCCAGCCAGGTCTCGGCAGTGTCAGACTACTTTGACCAGCTTGCAGAACAGCACCAATGGCTGCCCCACGGCATCCCGATCGGCTCGACAGCCGCCAATGAAGAACTCCTTGATCGGCAAGCATGAGCAAGAAAGAAGTTGGGGACTGCATCCGCGACAACCTGGAGCAGTACTTCCAGGACTTGCATGGCACCGAGCCGCGCGCGGTGCACGCGATGGTGATGGATGCGGTGGAAAAACCGCTGCTTGAGGTCGTGATGAGACTGACCGAAGGCAACCAGAGCAAGGCCGCCGAATGGCTGGGCATCAACCGCAACACGCTGCGCCGAAAGCTGCTCGACCACCAGTTGATCAAGTGAGCCGGCGCGCTCCCTGCTTCCCTCCTAGACCTTGAACATGACCACTGCCCTGCTCTCCGTGTCCGACAAGACCGGCATCGTCGACTTCGCCCGCGCGCTGCACAGCCGCGGCATCGCGCTGCTGTCGACCGGCGGCACCGCCAAACTGCTGGCCGAAGCCGGCCTGCCGGTCACCGAGGTGGCCGAGGTCACCGGCTTCCCCGAGATGCTCGACGGCCGGGTCAAGACCCTGCACCCGCGAATCCACGGCGGTCTGCTGGCGCGGCGCGACATGCCCGAGCACATGGCAGCGCTGCGCCAGCACGGCATCGCCACCATCGACTTGCTGGTGATCAACCTCTACCCCTTCGCCCAGGCCACGGCCAAACCAGGCTGCACGCTCGAAGACGCGATCGAGAACATCGACATCGGCGGCCCGGCGATGCTGCGCGCAGCGGCCAAAAACTGGCAGGACGTGGGCGTGGTGATCGAACCCAACGACTATGCCCAGGTGCTGGCCGAGCTAGACGCCGGCGGCCTGACGCGCAAGACCAAGTTTGGTCTCGCGCGCAAGGTCTACGCCCACACCGCCGCCTACGACGGGATGATCACCAACTACCTCAGCGCGATCGAGCCCGGCGCCGAAGACAGCCCGACCGCAGTGCCCAAGCGCAACGAATACCCCGAGGTCTACAACCTGCAGTTGCTCAAGACCCAGGACATGCGCTACGGCGAAAACCCGCATCAAAGCGCGGCCTTCTACCGCGAGCGCGAACCCGTGCCGGGCACGCTGTCGCAGTGGGTCCAGTTGCAGGGCAAGGAGCTGTCGTTCAACAACATCGCTGATGCCGACGCGGCCTGGGAGTGCGTCAAGACTTTCAGTACCAGCAGCGCCTGTGTGATCGTCAAGCACGCCAACCCCTGCGGTGTGGCGGTCGGCGCCAATGCCTTCGAGGCCTATGCCAAGGCCTTGCAGACCGACCCGACCAGCGCCTTCGGCGGCATCATCGCGTTCAACCAGCCGCTGGACGGCGCCACCGCCGAGGCCGTGGCCAAGCAGTTCGTCGAGGTGATCATCGCGCCGGCGATCACGCCGCAAGCCCGGGCCATCTTCGCCGCCAAGCAAAACGTCAGGCTGCTCGAGGTGCCACTGTCGACCCAGGGCAACCGGCTCGATTTCAAGCGCGTGGGCGGCGGCATGCTGCTGCAGGCTACCGATGCCCGCAACGTCGAGGTCGGTGAGCTCAAACTGGTGACCCGCCTGCAGCCCACGGCACAGCAGATCGACGACCTGATGTTCGCCTGGAAGGTGGCCAAGTTCGTCAAGAGCAACGCCATCGTGTTCTGCGGTCAGGGCATGACGCTGGGCGTCGGAGCGGGCCAAATGAGCCGCATCGATTCGGCCCGCATCGCCAGCATCAAGGCCGACAATGCCGGGCTGAGCCTGGTCGGCAGCGCGGTCGCCAGCGACGCTTTCTTCCCGTTCCGTGACGGGCTGGACGTGGTGGTCGACGCCGGCGCGCGCTGCGTGATCCAACCCGGTGGCTCGATGCGCGACGCCGAAGTGATCGCCGCCGCCGACGAGCGTGGCGTCGCGATGGTGTTCACCTCCACCAGGCATTTCAGGCACTGAGGCTGTTGGCCGAGGTCTGCGGGTACAACCCCGATTGCGGTCTTGCGGTCGGGCCATGAACATCACCGCCAATGCCCTGCGCCATGAACCTCCACGCTCTGCCTTCAAACAAGGACTTGCCAACCCGTCGCGGGCCTGCCAACCCGGCCAACCCGGCCAACCCGGCCAATAGGCGGTTCGGATGGCGGTTCGGCTGGCGGTTCGCCGCTGCCGTCGCGCTGTGCCTGTGGCTGGCGGACGGCGCGCTGGCCGCCAAGCCAGTGG
>JBILYN010000345.1:0-5035 GCA_044377715.1 Aquabacterium sp. | reverse complement strand
CCGCCGCCTGCAGCCATGTCCACAGCGCCGGTCGAGACCGGCCGCTGGGTCCATGCGCTGTCGGCCTACCAGCCGCCCAAGTACCCCAGCGGCTTCGACCACTTCGACTACGCCAACCCCGAGGCGCCCAAAGGCGGCGTGCTGAGGCTGGCCAACCCCGACCGGCGTTCTAGCTTCGACAAGTTCAACCCCTACACCTTGAAGGGTGTGGCGCCGGCGGCGATGACGATGTTCGTCTTCGAATCGCTGACCGTTGCCTCGCTAGACGAACCCCAGGCGATGTACGGCCTGCTGGCCGAATCGATCTGGGTCGAACCCGACCTGTCGTCGATCTCGTTCCGGCTGAACCCGTTGGCGCGATTTGCCAACGGCGATGCGGTGACGCCCGAGGATGTGGTCCACAGCTTCCGCCAGATCAGCGGCAAGCTGGCCGCGCCGACCTACCAGACCGCTTACGCCGGGGTCGACAAGGCGGTCGTGGTGGACCCGCGAACGGTGCGCTTCGACCTCAAGGAGCGCAAGCTTGACCTGCTGTTCACCGTCGGCGGACTGCCGGTGTTCTCGCGCAAATGGGGGCTGCCAGGCGCATCGGGCGGCGCAGCGAAGAAGTTCGACCAGCTGATCTCCGAGCCGCCGATCACCAGCGGGCCTTACCTGATCGACAAGGTCGAGATGCCGCGCCGGTTAGAGCTACGCCGCAACCCCGACTACTGGGCTCGCGACCTGGGCGTGCGGCGCGGCTTCTTCAACTTCGACCGCATCGTCTACCGCATGTACAAGGACGATGCGGTCAAGCGCGAGGCCTTCAAGGCCGGTGAATTCGACCTGCTCAAGGAGTACCGCGCCAGCGCTTTCGCGCGCCAGCACCAGGGCGCGAAATGGCGCGACGGCCGCATCGTCAAGCAGACCCTGGAAGTCGGCACCGGCAGCATGCTGCAGGCGATGGATTTCAACCTGCGCCGGCCCAAGTTCCAGGACATCCGGGTTCGCGAAGCGATCATGCGGGCCTGGGACTTCGAGAACTACAACCGCTATGGCACCTTCAAGCGCGCCAACAGCATGTTCAACAACACCGAGTTCGCGGCCCAAGGCGAGCCTTCGGCCGATGAGCTCAAGCTGCTGGAGCCGTTCCGCACTGAGCTGCCACCGCAGGTGTTCGGACTGGCGTTCCGCGCGCCGCGCAACGACACCGGGCCGAACGCGCTGCGCGACAACCTGCGCCGCGCCCGCGACCTGCTCGACGAAGCCGGCTGGAAGGTCGCGCCCGACGGCCGGCTGCGCAACGCCGCCGGCGAGGCTTTCACGATCGAATACCTTGAGCCCCAGTCGATCGGACGCAACGTCGCTTTCCAACGCAACCTCGACAAGCTGGGCATCACGCTGACCGAACGACTGGTCGACTTTGCGCTGTACCGGCGCAGGCTCGAGAGCTTCGACTACGAGATGATCACCATCGTCGAGGGCAAGTTCACGCTGCCCAACGCCAGCGACCTGGAGAGCCTGTACGCCAGCGCCAGCGCCGATGAGCCAGGCGGCAACAACTTCCGCGGCGTCAAGAGTGCGGCGGTGGACGCGCTGATCAAGCGCATCGCCGCGGCCACCACGCTGGCCGAGTTGCGGACCGCCTCGCATGCGCTGGACCGGGTGGTGATGTGGAGCCATTGGCAGATTCCACAGCTGTTTGCCAATGGCGAACCCGTCTCTTACTGGAACAAGTTCGGCCGCCCCGGCGTCGCGGCCCAGCATTTCTCGATCGACTCTTACTCTGGCGACAGCAGTGCCCCCTGGCCGCTGTGGACCTGGTGGGACAAGACCCTGGACAAGTCCGCGACCAAGCGCTGAGAACCCACCATGCTGAGCTACATCGTCAAACGCATCCTGCTGATGCTGCCCACGCTGCTGGGGGCGCTGACCGTGACCTTCATCGTGATCCAGTTCGTACCGGGCGGGCCGATCGAGCAGATCATGGCCGAGGCCCGCGCCGGCCAGAAAGGCGGCGACACCGAGGGCTACCGAGCCAGCCGTGACATCGACAAGCAGCAGATCGCAGAGCTGAAGAAGCTCTACGGCTTCGACAAGCCAGTGCACCAGCGCTATCTCGAGATGCTGGCCAACTTCGCCCGCTTCGACCTCGGCCGCAGTTTCATGCACAACAAGGACGTCTGGACGCTGATCAAGGAGAAGCTGCCGGTCTCGATCAGCCTGGGTCTGTGGACCTTTGTGCTGTCCTACCTGATCTCGATCCCGCTGGGCATCGCCAAGGCGGTGCGCGAAGGCACGCGCTTCGACACCCTGACCACCTCGCTGGTGCTGGTGGGCTATGCGATCCCTGGCTTTGTGCTCGGCGTGCTGCTGATCGTGCTGTTCGCAGGCGGCACCTTTCTGGACTGGTTTCCGCTGCGTGGGCTGAGTTCGGACAACTGGACCGAGCTGTCGTTCGCGGCCCGCATCGGCGACTACTTCTGGCACCTGGCGCTACCGCTGACCTGCTTGGTGATCGGCAGCTTCGCAGCGCTGACGATGCTGACCAAGAACACTTTCGTTGAAGAGATGCGCAAGCAATACGTGCTGGTGGCCCGCGCCAAAGGCCTGTCGCAGCGCCGGGTGCTCTACAAGCACATCTTGCGCAACGCACTGATCCCGCTGGTCACCGGTTTTCCGGCGGCCTTCGTCCATGCTTTTTTCGCCGGATCGGTGCTGATCGAAACCCTGTTCTCGCTCGACGGCCTGGGCCTGCTGGGCTTCGAAGCGGTGACCCGGCGCGACTACCCCGTGGTGCTGGGGTCTCTCTACTTCTTCACGCTGATCGGCCTGGTGGTCAAGCTGGTCTCCGACCTGCTTTACCTGGTGGTCGACCCGCGGGTGCAGTTCGGGAGCGTGGCGAAATGACCGTATCGAACGCCGCGGCGGGCAGCGCCGCCGCTCCCAAGCCTATGTCGCCCAATGCCAGGTCCTGGGCTCGATTCAAGCGCCACCGCCTGGGCTACCGGTCGCTGTGGCTGTTCATCGCGCTGCTGCTGACAGCCACGCTGGCCGAACTCGTCAGCAACGACAAGCCCTTTGTCGCCAGGATAGACGGCAGGCTGATGTTCCCTATCGTCAGCAACCCCAGCGAGTTGGCGCTGGGCGGGGATTTCGCCACGGCCACCGACTGGAAAGACCCGTTCATCAGCGCGCTGCTGGCCCAGTCCGGCAACTGGACGCTGGCCGCACCCAACCCGCATTCGGCCAACTCGACCGACTACTTCAGCAAGCTGGCACCACCGTCGGCGCCGAATGCCAAGAACTGGCTGGGCACCGACGACAAGGGCCGCGACATGTTCGCGCGACTGCTTTACGGCTTCCGCGTCAGCATCTGGTTCGCGATCGCGCTGACCGCAGTCGGCACCACGATCGGTATCGTGATGGGTGCGTTGATGGGCTATTTCGGCGGCCGGATCGACCTCACGCTGCAGCGCTTGATCGAGGTCTGGGGGGCGGTGCCCGAGCTCTACCTGCTGATCATCTTCGCGTCGATCTTTGAGCCTTCGCTGGGCTTGCTGCTGATCCTGCTGTCGCTGTGGGGCTGGCTGGGCTTGTCGGACTATGTTCGGGCGGAGTTCCTGCGCAACCGCTCGCTCGAGTTCGTCAAGGCAGCGCGCGCGCTGGGGCTGAGCAACGCACAGATCATCCGCCGCCACGTGCTGCCGAACTCGCTGACGCCGGTGATCACCTTCTTGCCTTTCCGGATGAGCGCGGCGATCCTGGCGCTGACCTCGCTCGATTTTCTCGGCCTGGGCGTGCCAGCGTCGGTGCCCTCGCTGGGCGAGTTGCTGCAGCAGGGCAAGTCCAACCTCGACGCCTGGTGGATCATCCTGCCGACCTTTGCGCTGCTGACCGTGACGATGCTGCTGCTGACCTTCATCGGCGACGCGCTGCGCGACGCCTTCGACACCCGAAAGTCCTGAAGTGACCGCACCGCTGCTGGAGATAGACCAACTGAGCGTGCGCTTCGGCGCCGCGACCGTGGTCCAGGACCTGTCGCTCTCGATCGAGGCCGGCGAGAAGTTCGCGTTGGTCGGCGAATCGGGGTCGGGCAAATCGATCACCGCACTGAGCGTGCTGCGCTTGGTCGACGCCGCGACCAGCAGCGGCGCCATCCGCTTCGAGGGCGAGGACTTGATGGGGCGCAGCGAGCGCCAGATGCTGGCCATCCGCGGCGCGCAGATCGGCATGATCTTCCAGGAGCCGATGACCGCGTTGAACCCGCTCTACACCGTGGGCAACCAGATCGTCGAGGTGCTGGCGCTGCACGAAGGCCTTCTACCTAACGCGGCGCGCGCGCGCGCTATCGAGCTGCTGACGCGCACCGGCATCCCTGAGCCTGAGCGCCGTGTCGACAGTTACCCGCACGAGCTGTCGGGCGGCCAGCGCCAGCGCGCAATGATCGCGATGGCGCTGGCTTGCCGCCCTAAGCTGCTGATCGCTGATGAGCCCACCACCGCGCTCGACGTCACGATCCAGGCCCAGATCCTCGCGCTGCTGACTGAGCTGCAGCGCGAGATGGGCATGGCGCTGCTGTTCATCACCCATGACCTGAACCTGGTGCAGCGCTTCTCCGACCGGGTCGGCGTGATGGAGCGCGGCAAGCTGGTCGAGGTCGGCAGCACCGCCGAAGTGTTCGCGCGCCCGCAGCATGCCTACACCCAGCGCTTGCTCGCCACTCGGCCGCAGCGGGTGGTGCAGCCGGTGGCGGCCGACGCGCCCGTGCTGGTCGAGGCCCGTGCTGCCGACGTCAGTTTCGCGATCCCCACCGGATGGTTCAGCAAGCGGCGGTTTGCCGCCGTGACCCAGGCCACGCTGCAGCTGCGGCGCGGCGAGACACTGGGCATCGTCGGCGAATCGGGGTCGGGCAAGACCACGCTGGGTATGGCCTTGCTGGCCTTGCAGCCGCTGGCCGCTGGTCAGGTGTGGATGGGCGGTGAGCGCATCGACAACGCCGACCGCCGCGCGCTGCGAGCGATGCGTCGCCGCATGCAAGTCGTGCTGCAAGACC
>JBILYN010000060.1:0-18170 GCA_044377715.1 Aquabacterium sp. | reverse complement strand
CTGCACCATGCCCGGGACGTACCACAGGCGCGCGCCCATGCGCAGTGCGCGAAGCACCCAGTCCAAATCCTCGGCGCCACCGAGGTCGTGACCAGTGGGTCCCATATCCGTTGCAAACGGACCGACGCGTTTGGCCCACGGTGTACGCAGGGCCAGGTTCCCGCCGCCTGGCACGGCCAAGTCCGGCGTCAACTCGCAGGCGGTACCGCCCTGGTCGAAGCGCGGGACTGGCAGCGGGTAGATGCGGTAAGGCCCGGTCTCATGCAACCAGGCGGGCTCGCTGCCATCCCAGTCGGGCAGGATGCGGCCGCAGAAGATATCTGCCTCGGGATAAGCCTTGGCTGAATAGCAAATCGCGGCCAGATAGTTGGCATCGACACGGTGATCGTCATCGACGAGCGCCAGCAATGGCGATCGAATGTCGGGCAGCGCACGATTGAGCGCGTGTGACTTGCCCTGCGTGGGTTCAGCAATCCAACGCAGAGGCAGGCGGTCTCCCTGTTGGGCGGCGTAAGCATTGAGCAGGTCGTGGGTTCCGTCGCCGCAGTGGTTCGCCACCACCATCAATTGCACGCCGTCCACGGGTCGAATTGCTTCGTTTAGAGATTCAATAACTCGCTTCAGTAGCAGCGCGCGGTTATGAGTGCAAATTAGCACCGTGAGCAATGGCGTCTTCATTGGGTGTGCTGTTCTATGCGAGCAATACGCGCCATAAGGGGGCATGGACCAAGCATTGGGTAGGTAGCCGAGATCGCAATCTCCAGTGGAGTTGCTTCGCGCGCAGTGACCATAGAGAGGGCTGGGCTAGTGCTCGATTGGATTGGGTAATTGCCAAACCGTGGAGTGTCATGACGTGAACGTCAGGTTGTTGCTTCAACCAAGCCAGAAGCCGCGTGAGAGCGTGTTGATCAAGCGTGCCACCGTCCTCACGAAAATCGTGATGATGCAGGACAGCCACTATGTAAGGAGAAAAGGCCGCGTAGCGCCGCGCCTCGGCGACGGCCGATTCCAATGCGGTGAATTGGCAGATGCGAGGCAGGAGGTTCAATGGGCCTTTGTATCCGAGAATGCTTCGATCGCCGGCGGAGATGTATTCGAATCCGATGATGTCTAACGTTTTAAGGGTAGCAGCGTCATAGCTATTCCAGAGTGGCACGAACCCATGGATCGCAGCCTTGCCAAACAGAATGCGCAAGTGGGCAGTCGCCTCGCATAGCATCGAGTGCTGACGGTCGGCAGCGATGCCGTAGAGCTCGGAGGGCTGCATACCGGCACTCCGGTGTAGATGGCTGTGACCATGCAACGCGATTTCGATGAGTCCCTTCTGGTGCGCGGCCAGAAGGCGGGCACCGTTGTTGTGGTCAAGTTCCTTTCGACCGAGCGGCGTATTGCGAAACGGGATCACTGCAAACGTCGCATGTGTAGCGATGTCCTCGAGCGCGGTGATGATGCACTGCTCGATACCGCGGTGACTGATGGCAGAAGCGTCATCGAAGCGAAGCGCGACGCGGATCATGCTCCGCTCCGCTTAAAGTTCTGAGTCAACTCTGGTACCGGCGGCCACTGTTGGTGAGTCCACAGCCTTTCGCCTGGCATCGATAGAACAATTTCCAATCTGACCGGTTTCCATCTGTGCATAGTGCTTGTGCCTTCGTTTTCTGAATCAGCGTTGGCCGTAGCCTATGGCAGTACAGCATGCATGCCCAATGTTCATTGCTTAGCGCAATAGGCCAAGCCTTGTAAACGGGACCACTCGCACATCCCTCATGAATTGACGAACCACTTGAGACCCAAGAAACGGTGGTGCACTAGGAATCTTCCGAGAGTAATCTGGCAACTCAAACTTGCCGTAGCGCTTGCCCGCTCGGTAGTGCGGACGCAGGAAGTAGCGTCGCCTGAGCCGCCAAGGTTCCACGGCGTGCACTACCGCCATCTCTGGCCGGTATCGTATGCGCGCACCGCACTGGGTCCAGATCCTTCAAGGGTGGCTAGCATCAAGTCCTCTTGATGGGGTCGCGGCTGCGGCATCGGATTTGTAGAACTTCATGCGCGTTCCCCGTCCGTGCGCGGTCGGCGGTGATAGCCCAGCATGGTGCCAAACATGTGGCCCACGGTCATCTGCTGGCGGAACGCTACATCGGGCCCGAATATCAATAACTGGCGCAGGTATTCGAACAGGTTTGACAGCAACATCGGGTACAGGTAGCGGGGCACGCCCAGGATGGTGTGCGGAAACTCGCTGGTGTCGTAGAAGGCACGCTGGTATCCGGCGTTGGAGTGGATGGTGCGGAAGTACTTCTTGCGCATTTGGAAGGGCTGCACTTGGTGGTAAACAATTGCGTTAGGCTCGTAGCGAATACAGACTTCGCCGCTGTCGGCTAAGCGGTGGAAGTAGTCTGTCTCGGCGCCCTTGAACAGTTCCGATCGCTTGCGGCCTTCTCCTTTGCGCCCGAGTAGCGGGTTGAAATAGCCGATGCGCTCGACTACGCGTCGGTGGAAGGCCATGTTGCCGCCATAGGGGTAGCGGCGCCGGCCGTCCATACGGAAGGATTCGTCGCCGAAGTCCTGGAAGCCGAGGAAGCCCTTGGTCTCGTCATTGCGGATCCACTTTGGCAGCGTGGTGTTCGGGTCCAGGTGGATGCGGCCGCCGACGGCGTCGGCGTCGTTGGCGATGAAGTTGCCGTACAGAGATGACAGCCACTGCGGGCTGACCTCGATGTCATCGTCGACATACGAGAAATAGATGCCACTCGACGCGCTTATGCCGGTGTTGCGTGCGTAGTTCAGTCCCTGCCGCTTCTCGTGCACATAGTGCACCGTGATCGGCAGTTGACGCGTTAGGCGCGCCACCGCGGCGCGTGTGTCGTCGGTCGAATTGTTGTCGACGACCAGCACCTCCCAAGTCACCGCCTTTACACCCTGCTGCCGGGCGAGTGCGCCCCGGCCCCGCGGCAGGTTGCCGGCGCGATTGAAGGTGCAGACGATGACGCTGAAGTCCATGGGTGTGATCGCAGTTGTTTTGCCGTCGTTTCGTGCTGCTCAGTCGCGGCACCGGATTCGCGTGGCCACGCGCCTGGCGTAGTAGGCCAGGGGCTGCCAATGAGATGCATCGTGTGTGCCGTGGCGCAGCTTTTGCCTGAATTGCCAGAGTTTGTCTTTGCCGGAGATGTCGAGCCGGCGAATCATGTAGGGATCCTCGCCCGCGCGGTTGAAGCCCGAGCGGGTGGAGCAGGCCGAGCGGTAGCCCGCGCGCATCACCATCTCGCGCACCGAACTGTTGACCAGACCGTAGGGGTAGGCGAAGTGCGCCACCTCGCGGCCCAACATGTCCTCGAGCTCGTGCTTGCTATCGGCAATCTCCGAATGCGCCTCGGTGGAGGGCAGTTCGGGCAAGCGGACATGGCTGCAGGTGTGGCTGCCGATGGTGATGCCCTCATCGGCGAGGAGTTTCAGTTGTGTGGGTGACATAAGGGCGCGGCGCGGAAAGCCGCGCTGGTGCATCCAGTCATTCGTACTCCCCGCCCGCCGGGGCAGCGCGAACAGTGTCGCTGGGATCCCAAGCGCCGTCAGCGTCGGCAGTGCGTACTCCAGCACGCCGACGAAGCCATCATCAAAAGTCACATGTACGGAACGTTCCGGCAGCGCCTGCTGGCCAGTCACGTGGCCGAGCACGTCGGCGAGACTGGCGCCGCGGTAGCCGACCTCGACCAGCCACTGCATTTGTGCCATGAAGTCTTGCGGCGATGTGCAGAAGCGATGCTCCTGAGGCGAAAGCGGCAGGCCGACCTGGTGGTACATGAGGACGAGGGCGCGGCTCATGTGACGAGACGAGAAACGTCCATGATGTACATCTGACGGCTACCGTCGTGCACCGAGTCGACGCAAACATGGCGGCCGTCGGGGCTCCAGCGCGGATGCAGGTCGCAGCGGATCTCGCCCCACCAGCGCGACTTGGGCGAGTGCAGGCGGGCGATGTCGATCCGCTGCGCGTTGCCCGCCCGCACCAGCATCAGAGTGCGCCTTTGATGATCGTCCGGGTAGGTGTCATTGAGCACCCAGCGGCCGTCGGGCGAGAAGCTGCAGTGGCCGTCTTCGAGCAGGGCCTGGTTGCCGAAGACCGCGAACGGCGGTGGCTCGCCTCGGGCCGCCGACGTGGCGATGGCCTGATGGGTCAGCAGCAGGAAGCGCGCCGGCGCACCCGGCCGGTTGGCCCAGATGAGCAGGGTTTCGTCGTCTCGCCAGTCGTAGTGCGAAATGAAGCCCGTGTCGAGCAGGCAAGTCAGCTCGCTGCCGTCGGGGCGGCATGCGTATAAGCGGACCTCCCAGGACTCGGCATTTCGATGCCAGATGTGAAAAAAAGCAATGCGTTGGCCGCCGCGCGACGGCTGGATGTGGTTGACGTAGTGCCACGCACCCTGCATCGACGGCTTAGGGTCGCGGCCCGCCAACTGGTCCAGCGATACGATCAAGTCGGAGCGCCCACTGGCTAGGTCGATGCGCCAGATGCCGTCGCCGGCCGGATGCGGATCGCCGGCGTGCGGATCGTCGGCCCCGGCGTAGCCATAGCCGGGGCGGTGGACGGCGAGGCGGGCGAAGTTGGCGCTGAACGCGGTCTGGCCATCGGGCAGGCTGGCGTAGATCGGGCGGTCAAGAGTACCCAGCTCGCCTCTGTCGATGTCGTGCAGCACGCCGACGAAATGACCATCGCGTAGGTCGTTGTAGCTGAATCGATTCTCCAGGTCCGCGGCTTGCCACATGGACATTGCGCCCTGCTGCCAATTCCAGGCACTGCTGGTGGCCACACGTTCGAAGCGGCGGCGGCCCGCGGCGCCGGCAACGATGCCGATGCCTACCCCGTCGCCGGCCACCGGCGCCCGGTCGTTGAAGCCGGCCTGGTGGGTAAGCAGCAAGCGACCGCTGGCATTCCACGGCGACTTGTCGTAGTAGCCAAAGAAGTGGTGCGCGGGTCCCGATGTGACGGGTCGCAGATCGGCAGCCGCGCGCCCGAAGTGCAGCCATCGATACAGGCCGGGATGCCGGTCGTGGCAGCTGCGCTCGACCCATTGCTCGAGTGCATGCCGGACGCGCCAGGGCACGGCCGGGGTGGACAGGACGCTGGCGTAGAGGGTCATGGTGCGGTGGGTCCACGATCGCGGCTGATCACTATCCTGCGGAACAGCGCGGGCGGTAGCAGGGAAGGCAGCAGGTAGACGAGGTCCTTCACACGCCAGCCGCCCTTGACCAGCGACATGCGAAAGATGCGTTGCGCTGACTCAAGGTCGCGGCGCCAGAAATTGTCGTAGCCGCGGCGCAGCAGGCTGCCGTCGATCAGGTCCTTGAGCTTGCTGCGCGAGAGGTGCCGCACCAGGTGCGGCTGTTGGCGGACGAACTTCCGCTTCACGAGCCAGGAATTGCGGGCTTGCCGCCACTGTGTGGATGTGATCTGCCCCGACCGGTGGTGGCGATAGAAGGCCAGCACCTCCGGCACAAGGCGGATCGGCCTTGCTACGGCGATGCGCAGCCATAGGTCGTAGTCCATGCAGGTCGGCAGGTCTAGGTCGAAGCCGCCGACCTCGTCTATCACCGATCGCCGCACCAGCGCGGCGTGGATTGGCCACGGCGCGGCGGCGCGCAGGAAGCGCGTCGCCTTGTCCTCGAGCTCGTAGTCGGGCGGCACGTAGGGAGCGCCGCGGCCGCCCTCCAGGCCGATGTTCTGCCAGCCGCAATATGCGAGTGCAGCCTTTGAGTCTGCCAGCAGCGCGGCATGCAGCTTCTCGAGGCAGTCCGGAGCCCACCAGTCGTCCGCATCGAGGAAGGCGACGAATGGGTGCCGGGCCAGATGCAGGCCGTGGTTGCGCGCCGCATAAGGCCCGGCTTTGGCCTGGCTGGCGTGGACGATGCGCCCTCCAAACTCCGCCTGCAGGCGCGACACAATCTGCGGCGACTGATCAGTCGATTCGTCGTCGATCACGATCAACTCCACGACGCGAAGCGTCTGAGCCATGACGCTGCGCACCGCCTGCTCGAGGTAACGTTCGGCATTAAAGCAAGGCATCACCACCGACACGAGTAGCGAGGCATTGTGTTCTTCACAACACGTCGGCTGGTTCATTGCTTCAGCTCCTCGCGGAGCACGTCGAGCCAAGCTCTCCCCCACTTCTGGTCTGGTTCGACGTGGTTACCTTCGGCCCATTCATTCCATGCCTTGAGAAAGACGATCTTCTCTTCTGCTGGATGATCGACAACACGGGTAATCGCCTCGCGCAGCAAGCCGCGGAACTTGTCAGGTGTGGCGTCATGAAACACCAGACCACGCATGCCGCTGCGCGGCGTATTGTCCCAGTTCGGCAATACCAATGGGTAGTCTCGCCATGCCGGTCGGTTCGAACGCAGCAGACTGGGCACGATCTCCTCGTAATCCCAAATGGTCAATTCATGCTTGTTGCCCTGCAAAGCCAGCTTCAATTTGGTGGACAGGTAGCGGCGTGGGATTCGACCGTCACGCGCGGGTAGCGCTTGCATCGTGGAGGCGTCGAGGCCGCGGGAACGTGGGTCCCACTTCTCGTCACGGTGTGAAACGCCGATCAGGTGTAGGCCAGGTAGCCCCGCCTTGACAGCCTGATCCCTCCAGAAATCGGTCACCTTGCGCACGTCCGGAATATTGTCTGGCTCGTAGATGACGAAAATCGGCCGGCCGTCGACCTTCAGATACCGGCGATCCGTGAAGGCCTGCAGCAACCAGTCGAAATGCGCGGTGTGGTCGTTTAAACCGGGATAGACCTGCTCGATCAGCGTGTTGCTGGTCCCCTGCCAAGCGGTGTTCCAGCTGTGGTTGGCCCAGCAAAGACAAAAGGGGAAGTCCGGCTGTGAAGACTTGAGTATTTCGTTGACGGGTTGCTCCAAGATGCGCCGGCCGCCGAACCAGTAGTGGTAGTAGCAGAATCCGGCGATGCCGTAATCGCTGGCAAGTTCGGCTTGGGCGTGGCGTGCCTCGGGCATACGTAGGTCATAAAACCCCAGATCTGCCGGAACGTGTGGCTGGTAATGCCCGGGAAACAGCGGCTTGGCCTTGGCGACATTGGTCCATTCGGTAAAACCTTTGCCCCACCAGGCATCGTTCTCCGGTGTGGGGTGGAATTGCGGCAAATGGAAAGCAATCAGGCGCGCGCGTTTGGTCATGGTCGTAGTATTGTGGTCTGGTCAACGCGCGAGCAAGCGGCTAAATTGTCGGTGCGTCGGAAATTCGATCTTGTGATAAGTCAGCAGCGAGAGGGTTGCCGTCAGAACTAGCAAGACGAATACTTTAAGAATATAGACGTTGACGGCACTGTGGCGGCTCGCCAAATCAGAGAATTCGCATTCGCCGAACATCCAATAGAGCCTATAGACAATCCAGTGAGTCATGTACAGCGAATACGAGAGCGTGCCGAGCAGCAGCAGCGGCCGCAGCGCCTGCGCGCGTGAGAGTGGCCCGCGGTCGTCCGGTGTCGCCAGGATGAGCGCTGCAAGACCCACCAACACGAGAGCCTGATTCCAACCTTGGTACAAGGCTGCTAGTGCGACGACGACAGTTGCAAGCTGCGCCGGTGCGGCCACCGGCGCCATCCACCCTACCTTGCGGAGCCACACCCGATGCACAAGGATGCCTGTGCTGAAGCCCTCAATGCAACGTGCCAGCGACTGTCGGCCCTCGACGTTCGGGAAATTCGAGAACGTGTGCACGTAGATGGCCACGCCCACGACGGGAAGCAACGCGCGAACGGCCCACCTGTCGTGATCCACTAGCGGCAGCAGCACAGGGACCAGCAGGTAAGCGTATGCCTCCGTGCTGATCGACCGCGACGACACGTTCCACACGAGGCAGCCCGCGGTCAACCAGGAATGAGTCAACGTCAGATGCTGGAGGATCGATCCCCAGGTTTTGCGTTCGCCAGTCAATGCGTCGGCGATCGCCGGTCGGAGCACGTAGGTCGAGAGCTCGACAGCGACCAAGGCCAGCAGCGTCGCCAGGTGCAGTGGGTAGATGCGTGCGAACCGCGCCAGATAGAAGCGCTGGATGGCTGGCGCTCTGGCGACCGCGGCGCCGGTCATCGTTGCGCCATACACGTGCGACAGGACGAAGCCGCTGAGCATGAAGAGGGAGTCCAACCAGATGAAACCCGTGGGGAAGAAGGCCGTGTGTGCGTCGAAAGCTTGACCGATAGACGGCGTGACGTCCCGAAAGTGAAACAGCAGCACCAGGAGCGCCGCGACGCCGCGCAGCGCATGGTGTGATCTGATCGTCTCGACGATGGGCGGGCTCATTGCCATGCGGCCCACTGCAAGGGCTCGAACTGGCGCCACCCGGAACGGGGCCCCCACTGAAGTGCACGCTCGGCTGCGTTCCGCAAGTGGGGTGCGAAGTTGTGAGAGTTCATAACAACGGAAAAGAGTGTCCTTCTGGTACGGGCTTAATTCCTCATTGCGTTCACAACTGGAAGTCTTGCCGGTCCAGTGCGGCATGAATCTCCCAGGCCACCGCCGCGCGCGAAACGCGAGCCGCCTTGTTTGCTGAAATGTGATTGGTGGGCAGGCTGAGCATCAAGAGTCCTATGGATTAAGCATCAATGCCCGGGTGTGCGGGTAGCGATGCAATATGGTGTACGCCCATCGCCGAGAGTCACTGACGCGCGACTGCCTCAGGAACTTCACCTTGCGCCACTCGTCGAGCCCCGGATGCTTGCGAAGCCATTGCCAGGTAGGCGTTACAAAGCCAGTCTTGGGGCGATCGAGCACGGCCTGTGGAAGCCCGCGCGCCATGGTGCGGCCAAGTGCGGACTTGCCGATCCCGAGCCGACCAGTGGCCGCAAGACCAATTACTTCCTCAGTTAGAAGACTATCGACCAGGGGTACGCGAATTTCTAACGAATGCGCCATGCTGACCCAGTCGGTGTCTCGTAGAAGCTGGTTCCGCATGTAGCGCATTGACTCAAAGTAGGCCACCTGTTCGAACGAGTTGGAGGCACCGACATCGGCCTGCTTGGCAGCGTCCACCTCCCCCAGTCGAGTAAGTCCTTCATCGATCGCCTCTCGTTTCAGAACGTACCGCAATTCCCACGGCATGAAGACGCCTTTGGCCAACATGTAGGCTCCTTCGGGCGTCCTGCCAAACCGGGGAATGCCAGCGGCATTGGGTTGCCAATCGAGCCAAGCACCGAGCAAGGTGTGAAAGTTCAAGAACAGGCCGCCAGCGTGACGCCAAGGCGTGCGCTTAGACTGGTCCTGAATTTGTGGCACTCTCTGGAATGTCGAGTAACCCCCAAAAAGCTCGTCGCCACCGAGGCCGGATATTGCGACCTTGAGCCCGGCCTGGCGCGCTGCCTTGCTGATGAACCATGTGTTGATGCCATCGACGGTGGGCTGATCCATGGCGCCCAAGAACCGATCCAACTCGGCCGATTGCCCATTGGCGGGCAGTACGACGCAATGATGGGCCACATCCAGATGGCGTGCGATTTCTCCTGCCAGCGGGCATTCGTCGTTGCTGTTGCCCCTGAAAGCATCGAAGGTGAGGGTCAGGGTCTGGAGCGGCCCGGCGCTGATCTCGCGCGCCAGCCCCACCAGGGTCGACGAATCCAAGCCCGCGGACAGAAAGGCCCCTACTGGCACATCCGCCACCAGATGGCTGCGGACGCTGCTGAGCAAGCGCTCGCGAAGGTAACGGTGCTCTTCACCCGGCGGCACGCCCTGCGCCACATTGCGGGATCGTTGCATGGCCTCCGCCAGAGACCAATAGCGACGAGGCGCACCGACCTGGCCATCGCGCACAATCAAGGAATGTCCAGCTGGCAGGAGGCGGATGGAGCGATAGAGCGTAAAGGGCTCGGGTACTGAGCCCCAGAGCAGGGCGCCGACAGCCCCCGCGGGGTCGGGGGCGGCGTCGATCTGCCCACCCGCCAGCAGCGCCTGGACCTGGGACGCGAAGCGGAAGGTCTTGCCGTCATCGCAGTAATACAGTGGTTTGACGCCGTGGTGATCCCGGGCAAGGAAAAGGCTGCGCTCGCTGGCATCCCAGAGTGCGAACGCGAACATGCCGCGCAGCGCGTGGACCATGTCGGGCCCGTCGCGCCGGTAGAGGTGCAGCAGTGCCTCGGTGTCGCTGTGCGACCTGAACAGCACGCCGGCGTCTTGGAGCTCGTCGCGCAGCTGCTGATAGTTGTAGATCTCGCCGTTGAAGGTGACGGTGAAGCGCCCGTCCTCACTGTGCATGGGCTGAGCGCCCGCCGCCGACAAGTCGATGATGGCCAGCCGCCGATGGCCGAGCCCCAGCATTCTGTCGGCTGTGAACCAGACACCTTTGCCATCCGGCCCGCGAGCAGCCATATGGTCGCGGGTGCGCTCAAGCTCCTCGACGCGCACGGCGGGTGCATGGCTCCTGTAAGCAAAAATGCCATTAATTCCGCACATGTATCATCGCCCGTGAAGATTCATGCCAATAACTCACGACGTACTTGATATTTGACCGCTCGGATAGATCGCATATGAGAAGCATGTGTTTTCGCTTTTATGGATACGCCCGCTGGTTGGTGACTGTATTATCATTTCATTCGAAATGCCGCCGTTGATCATTCATGCAAGGACGTGCCCTGGGCCTGTGATATACCCGTCACCCACGCATGGTGGTTAATCATAGGCGGAAATATATTGCATGTGAGCGGTAGTTCATCTTGCTTTGTCCAGATAATTGTTTTGTGAGGTGATATTTCCCATTTCAACTGCAACGACTGATTTGTACAGTTGACAACAACATATTCCGCATGCTCGCCATGACTCAAGTTGATCACACGCAATCCCCGGTCAGCAGGCACCGGGCAGGGGCGTTGCTCTTCAAGCCTGATCGCTTCGCTGTTGGTGCCCAGCACAGAAGGGGGGAGTCCCAGATCAAGGGCTTCAGCATCGATGACCGCTTCAGCAAGCCAGCGACGCAGCTTCGGCTCTGAGTCGATCAGGCAAAGGTGGTAGAGCGCTTCGATCCAGAAACCGAAAGCGTCCTGACGCTCGGCACTCTCTCTCCAGTGATCGCGCATGTTCCCGCAATACGTATACTCCAGCGCGAGCTTTAAGACTGATGCAATATCATCATCTGGAAAACGACGAATGTAACGAACCAGATCCCAGACATGCACGCTCTGGTAGCGGGTGGAAAATCCCTTCTGACAGAGAGATCGGTCAATGAAACCATTCGGCATGACCAGTCGAGGAAACAGTGCCTTTAGTCGATGTAAGGAGGGGGCGATATATTTCCAGCCTATGCGCTTGATCATGCGCTTTGGCAGGGGCAGTCGTTCCGCCGCCTGTTTCGGAAGTAAAGTCAAATCCAGAATTTCGAAGATCAGCCGATACAGCCATTCGCATGGTCGAAGCATCAGGACCGCCATCGCAGAGTCCTTGGCTGAGCCGACCAGCGACTGATATTGACTGTCTTGCGTTGCCTCGGCATATCGGTCCAAGGCGACCGAACTGTCCAGATGGGTGTTCAGGATCAGCATGTTGGTCACCTCCTTGCCCAAGGCGGTGCTCGTTGACCATGCGAATGGGTATTCGCGCATGCTTTGGGCATCGGCTTCCAGCGAGTCGTGCATGAACCACGCTCCGACATCAAGCCTGTGCGCACGTGCCGCGATGAACGCCGCGGCCTTTTCGAGCGACTTCCTCGCTGTCTTGTCCTTGTGTTGCTCCAAGTAAGCCGCCAGCATGAGGATGGCGGCATTGACAAGCCTGTAGTGCGACTCCATGGCTCCCGTCCACTCACCGTGATACCAGCCTCCATCCTTGGCTTGGCGAGCAATGACTGAGTGGACAACCTGTATTTTCAGCAAGGTATACAGGCACTTGCCAGTCGCACGCTCCAATCCATTCAACGTTACATAAAGTGAATAGGCGTCTAGTTCGGAACAGATTCGCCAATATTTCGGCCATACCTCGTGGTTCTCGTAAATATCGCCATGCACCAAGTGCAGGTAGAGATCGGCCGGACGCGAGTAGGCGGTATGCGAGCTCAGCAGGAAGTAGCGCTGGCTCTCCAGTGAATTTAATTTTTTAAGTGAAGAAAGCAAATCGGTCTCCGCCGCCGGCAAGCGCCAGACCACTAAATCGAGCGCGTAGCCGCTAAGTAGCTCAAGCCGGATCTCGAGACCAGAAGTCGAAATGTCGAAACAAGCAATGTCTGCCTTGCGGTGTGAGAGGATGTGGCCGGCCTTGTCCAACCGACGCAGCATTGGTGGTTGCGGAATCCAGTAGAAAACCAGATCATCCACCAACGGTGATAGCAGCCAACCGCCAGCCGCAGATGTCTGGAGTTTGTAACCACCCAGTACGCCTATTGTCAAAGTGCCACCATCGAAAACGGAAGACCGTAGGGCGGCACACTCTGCGCCAGTAGACTCGAAGCGATCCAGCAGAACCTCGCCATATCCTGTCTTCTGGCGCGAACGGGCGAATCCAGTGCTGTTGCGGATATCCGCCGTATTCTTGCCATCGCCAGCTTCAAAGAGGGCGGCTAGCAGGACGCAGGCAACTTCTCCACTCTGCGCGATCTCTGTGTTCTTTGCGGGAGCGGCTGTATCGGGGTGTTCAGCCTGCGCCATAGCCCTCACGTCCATGCCGGCATCCTCTCCAGCAAGAGTTGTTGCAGTGCAGTATCGGCTATAAGCGCGCCGCTCATGTCCACGGTAGAAACCACTCCAACACTATGGTCATGGACTGACGAGTTGACTTGTTGCATGTTTGATTCAGTTGGGCATCAAAGCGCGAAGTGATAGGCAGTTGATTGGAATCATCAGTTCAGTCCGCCCCGATCATTTTCTGCCAGAAACCAACGATATCCCCAGTTTCGCGCTGCGGTGTGTATTTGCCAAGGACATAGTCTGATGCCGCTTTGCCCATTGCCGCATACCGCTCAGGCTCTTGATCATACTCATCAATTATCTTCTCGATCGTCCTCGCATAGCTAAGCACCTCCCCGCAAGGGACGGGGAACGAGAATTGCGGCTTCATGAATTCTTGCCCGCCGCCAGCGTGGTAACCTATTGTTATGCAACCGCAAGCCATAGCTTCGGCGGGCGGTAGTCCGAAGCCCTCGTATTGACCGAAGTTGAGAAAAATGGCCGATTCCTGCATCAATTTGGCTACCTTCGCATGCGGCAGTCCCGAAAACGGCAGCAACTCAAAGCCCCTGAGCGCGTTACGTGCTTTTAATATATTGACCACCTGTCGCACCACCAACTCGTTCTTGCGCGGCGTGTAACAAATCTGACGTTTCTTCTCGCGTTGGTAGGAAAAAATCTGTGGATCGATTGAGACATGAAAGCGAGTAACGGCTTGATTTGGAAAAACATATCGCAAATAGCTCAGGCCATCTTCTGAGTTTATTAGCACTCCTTTCACATCCTTATGGCCGTAGGGTGGGGCAATTGGCTTGCTGTCTATAGGGTAGCCTGAGAATGTCAGATAGCAGCCTTGGTTCAATATGACCTTGGGAACGTTCGGTCCGATCTCGGCCAACTCCGGGCCATAGATTTCAGGCAACACCAAAAAGTCATCCGGACCGATGACCGAGGATTTCGCTCCGCGCAGGTATATCTCACGTTTTCGTTTTGGTTGCAGATACCTTCTTAACTTGAAATAGGCTCGCCGTTGCACGCTGTGGTCCCAATAAGCTACTGGTGTTTGGTTCTCGAACCAAGTGCAACGGTGACCCATTTTCCGATGAAGTACAAATGCCGGTATGCTATTGGCATTGAGAATATCTACATGACGATAGATTATCTGCACACCCCCGGATGGAATGCTATAGTCTGGGGTCAAGAAATAGATTGTCATGAAATATGTATACAGAATGACAAAGCGATCGGAATAGCCGCACCCTAAGTTATTTCACTTAGGTAAATATGGCGTGCAATCCATCAGGAACTGGCTTGTCTTTGGATTTAGAAATTCCGTGCGATCGGGCACATCGAGGTCTTTTCTTGGCCGTGCACAAATTGCAATCCAAGGGATGTCATGTTTTATTCTATACCGTATTAAGCCGCTATCGAAAATATGAAAATAAGATTTACAAGATGCCCACCCGAGAAGGATTGACTTTGTGCATGCAGAATATTATTTTATATATATTAAGAGTAATATCAAAATATTTAAATTCGTAAGATGAGCTATTTATCATCGAAATCACATCTTTTTCACGACAATGGGGTATTTGATTAGAGAGCCCTCTCAGCTTGAGTGGTTCAGACGCACAGGAACCTGGATATATTGGCTAACGGATCGAAATTGGTAAAGAAAGCATTGTTTTGGATTTCAATAAATCGCATGGTAGCTCTTTCGCCTATTGTGATCTTTGCTTGGTCCAGACAGGTTAATCAGGGGGGGTCTGAGTCGATTGCGGTTCAGGGGATATTGTAAAAATTAGATACTGGTCTTGATTTAAGACAACCTTCTTGATGCCGCTACGTTAGGCGAGGCCTATATCGAGATCATGGTCTTCGGGTGCAACTATAATATCTGCGAAATTTTTTGCCTGTCTTGGACGATATGGTTATATCAATGACTCCGTTTGCATCAATGCGGCAGATTGTTCGAGTGGTCAAATGGCCTATTTGGCTATCTCGCCAATATGCGCTCGATTTGTTGTTCATGAGCTAATTTTCGCGAAACCAATTTGCCCGGCAGTCCTCAAAATATGCTATTCCGTGTGTGTTCAGAGTTTCCATGTTTCGATATATTTTCTGAGTGACACGCCCGGGCGTCCAGCATTCAAAGCATAGGTAATATATTGTAGATCTCATTTGATAACATCAAGTACGCGGGCATGGAAATTTCGATTCGCGTCGCGGCATTCCTCTAGCGCTTCAGGGTAGTTCCGCGCGGCACCTGCCAGAATTCTCCAGCCTTTAACCATTTCCAGTTTATACCCATCGTTTCTAAAGCGACCAAGCAGGGATTTTTTCATCCAGCGAGCCGGGTAGATTGCGGGCACCTGCTTAAACGTTAAGAACTTAGAGTTAAAGGGAAAAGCCAACACCTTCCTGTTCAACAGCAGGCCCCAGTAGACGCCATGATAAGAACTGGTCAGAATAGTATCTCCGGATCCGAGAAAGTCTAAAACATCGTTTAAGTCATTGGTTTCATTTGTCATACACGGAAAACCGCGAATTGGAATCGGACGACTTTTATGTGAAAATACAACGAACTCATGTTTTGCGTCACGCACTTTATTAAAAGATGAATTCATGCAGCTGGCGCACGGAACCCAAGTGTGGTCGTATCCGTAATCACGGATGCCGACAAGATCAAATGCGCTCAAATATGATTTGTAGTTGAACTGGTGATGTTGACTGTACCAGTGATCGGTATCTAATTGCTGACCAATACCCCAGGCAATAAGTTTTGCTGGTCGGCTCCTAAGTATTTCCATGAAAGATGGCATGAACCACTGATCTAAAAGTCCGCCACCACCTAGAATGACGCATTTATCAGTAAGATCTGCTGGGGTGAGTTTCAATATTTCCCCATAGCTCGTGATGTTATCTGGAAATGAGAAATAACGTGCCGGCGCTGAGTAGTAATCGCCGATGTTGGTGTCGTCGATTCGATGCAGACTGATGACTTGATTTGTGCGACTCAAAAGAAGAGACCTCTAGGCTGGGTGAAGTGTCTTTGTGATGTAGGCATTATTCAGGTACTATGCATAACTCAGTTGCTGAGCCACTCTGAGCGAACATGTACAACGCCTAATTGCGACATCTTAGATTGAGGAATACTACTTGAGTTTACCGGGAATGTTTTCAGCATCTCTCCGTAGAATATTTCCCGACCGTTCTTATCAAGCACACCGAGACGTATTGCGTAAACGCCTGGCATGAGGGGCAGGTTCGGTATTTTGCATTCTGCGATGTTGCTACCTTGCTTCATGTGCGGACGACTTTCGAGATGGCCGTTTCCCATAGAAGCGATATAGAAGAAATCGGTTGTATGAAATCCTATAATAATTTCAGGTTGTTCTATATAATGGCTTGCAGTGAATTCGCAACGTATCGAGAGGTGTTCATCCATGGTCGCCTCGCATGTCGTTTTGGCATATTTATTAAGGAGCGTGATCGAAACAAGTTCCAGTTCGGAATTTTTGCGAACATGCTTGCCCTTGGTTGCGGAATTCTCAACCTGGGTTGCTATTTTAAGATTATTTTGCCTGTAGAATAATTCGCAGACTTTCGTCTTTTGACCATCAGCCAAAATTCTTCCATGATCCAGCATGATTGCTCGCGCACACAATCTTTCAACTTGACGAATATTATGAGAAACAAGCAAAATGGTGCGGCCGTGCCTCTTTATGAGATCCTCAATTCGGTCGAAACACTTTCGCTGAAATGCTAGATCGCCAACCGCCAGCACTTCATCGACGATCAGTATTTCCGACTCCACGCTGGTGGCCACCGCAAATGCCAGCTTGACTTGCATGCCAGAGCTGTAGCGCTTGACCGGGGTGTCGATAAACTCCGTCATTTCGGCGAAGTCGACGATCTCATCGAACTTGCGCGCAATCTCTTGCTTCGACATGCCGAGGATGGCGCCATTGAGATAGACGTTCTCGCGGCCAGTGAAATCGGGTACGAAACCAGCTCCTACCTCGATGAGGGGCGCAATGCGGCCTTTGACATTGACCGAGCCGATGGATGGTGTGCTGATCCGCGCCAGCATCTTGAGCAAGGTGGACTTGCCCGCGCCGTTGTGCCCGATGATGCCAACCACCTCGCCCTGCTCGATCGAGAAGCTGATGTCATCCAGGGCCTTGAACCTAGGCCGCTCCGGCACCTTCTTGCCCATGAGCCGAGCGCCGGTATCGAGCAGGGTCTGCTTGAGGCCCTGCAGTGCCCCGAGCTGGTATTCCTTGGTAAGGTGGCTGACTTCGATGGCTGACATGGGGTTCCGGCTCAGATGACGTCGGCGAAATGGCTTTCGGCGCGCTTGAAGTAGAGGTAGCTCAGCGGCAGCAGCATTGCCACCAGAATCGCGCCCGGAGTCACCGCACTCAGGTCCGGGTGAGCGCGTCGCAGCACCACGCTCTGGAAGGCGTCGATGATGCCGGCCAGCGGGTTCAGGGTGTAGAGCGTGTAGAGCGCGTTCGACCATTCACCCGCAGACTGCTGCGCCACCAGTTTGTCCTTCACCAATTGGAGTGGATAAATTACAGGCGACGCGTACATCATCAGGCTCAGCAGCACCGGTAGCGCTTGGCCGACATCGCGAAAGTAGACATTGACCGCTGCACCGACGAGAGCGATGGTCAGCGCAGCCAACACTGTGTAGGCGACGATGAGCGGGATCCACAACATGTAAATGCTGGGTTGCATGCCATACCAGACCATGAGCCCCGCGAGGATGGCGAAGTTGATGCCCAACTCGACCAGCTTGGTCAGTACCGACGTGATGGGGAAGATCTCGCGCGGGAAGTAGATCTTCTTGATCAGCGCAGTGTTGCTGACAACGCTGTTCACGCCGTCGGACGCCGATTCCTGGAAGAAGGTCCAAGGCATCAGCGCGGCGAACACCAACACAGGATAGGGAATGTTGCCGCTTTCGATGCCGACGAAGCTCTTCACGAGCGTGAAGATCAGCATCAGCGCGATCGGCTTGAGGATAGCCCAAGCGATACCCAAGTAGGCCTGCTTGTAGCGCAGGGCGATGTTCTTCCATGCAAGCGTGAACATCAGTTCGCGGTAGTCGTAGATATTCTGTGCAGTGCGCAGCATAGTGTGGCCTCCGGGCTAGGCGCGCAACTGATGAGGTTGAATCCGAAGCCACTGCTCCAGCATCATCAGGATCCAGACCATCTCTCCGTAATACCCAGGGTGGGCTGGCAGGTGATGGGCTAGCAGTGAGCGGATGAACGCGTGCTGGACGATTCCCCGCTCCGCTAGGGCTTGCAACGATTCGGCGGCAAACTTGCGCAGTGCTGCGTCGCGGTTGGCCCATACGCCGAAAGGCAGCCCGAAGCCCTGCTTCTTCTTGGTCAGGATCTCGTCGGGCAAGAAGCCACGCAGTGCTTCCTTGAAAAACCAGCGCAGCTTCAATCCCTTGAGCTTGTATTCCGATGGTAGGCGTAACGAGAAGTCCACTAACGAGGTGCCGAG
>JBILYN010000275.1:0-6054 GCA_044377715.1 Aquabacterium sp. | reverse complement strand
ACCTCGACGGGTTCAGCCAGACGGCTTGTATCGCCGTCTGGCGTTCGGCAGGCACAAGGCCCCTTCCGGGCCCTTGTGTCCGGCCTCACCCTGCACGCCGCCGTGCGCTGCGCGGCCGACGATCGGCAGGCGCTGGAGCAACTGTGCCGGTACATCACCCGCCCGGCGCTTGCCAACGAGCGCGTACAAACCAACGCCGCGGGCCAAGTGGTGCTCAAGCTGAAGACGCCTTGGCGCGACGGCACGACGCACCTGGTGATGTCGCCGCTGGAGTTCATGCAACGGCTGGCTGCGCTGGTGCCCAGGCCGAGGCTGCAGCTCATTCGGTTCCATGGTGTTCTGGCACCGAATGCCAAGTTGCGCGCGCTGGTGGTGCCGCAAGAGGTGCCGCAAGAGGTGCCGCAAGAGGCTGAGGCGCCTGCGCAGGCCGCGCCGCCCGCCGAGTGCGAGGCGAGTGCGAGGCGGGCTGTACGCAGCACCGCCCGGTGCGGCTGAACTGGGTGGCTCAAGCCGGTGTTCTAGATCGACATGGGGCACTGCCCGAACTGCGGCGGCGAGCTGAAGATCATTGCCGCGATCCTGGAACAGCCGGTGATCGAGAAGATCCTCACGCACCTTGGGGCTGCAGGCGCGGGCACCTCCCCGGGCGCCAGCCCGCGGCCAGTCGCTACAAGCCTGCAAGCGGCCTGACGCTGCCCATCCGTGACTGCTCAGGCGACCCGATGCACAGGGCCGCTGGAGTCGGCTGCGTCCGAGGGTTTGCCGGACCGATGGAAGCGACCTGGTGACAAGGGATACCCCCAGACAGCGCCCGAGAACGACGACTTTCGGCTGCGCTCTCAACGCTCAACGGATCTCAGCGACCTTCAAAGACCGACTCACATGCGTCGAGGGCCGTGTTTGGGGCACCATGGGGAAGGAAAAAGGGCGTTTGAAAACACTCTCCTCAATCAGACTATCCGTAAACTCGCCTTCCACGCACCGTCGATGTCAGCGCCATCGAACAGCAGACCACCAAGCCCCAACCGAGGCCCGCCATGACCCCAGCCCACCTGCTTGACAAACTGATCGGCAGCGAGATGCCGCCGCTGCGCAACAGCGCCGACGTGCTGGCCTTCGAGGCCACACCCTATGCCGAGCGCATCGCCGCGCAAAGCACTTACGAAGCCTTGCAGCTCGGTGCGGCGCGCAGCCCCGATGCGCCGGCGATCCAGTTCCTGCCCAAGGTCGACGCCGATCAAGAACCGGTGGTGATCTCGCACCGACAGTTTTTCGCCCGGGTGACCCAGGCTGCGAACATGTTCAACGACCTGGGCATCGGCCCCGGCGACGTGGTGAGCTTCCTGATGCCTTTGCTGCCGCAAAGCTTCTACGGGCTGTACGGCGCGCAGGCTGCCGGCATCGCCAACCCGGTGAACCCGATGTTGTCGGCCGAGCAGATCGGCGAGATCTTGCGCGCGGCCGACACCAAGGTGCTGGTGGCGCTGGGGCCGCTGCCGGGCAGCGACATCTGGGACAAGGTGCAGCAACTCAAACACCAATTGCCGCAGCTCAAGGCGATCCTGGTGGTGCATGGACCCACTGACGCCGCCAACGCCGTCTACAACTTCGACGAGAAGATCGCCGGGTACCCCGACGACCGGCTCAGCAGCGGCCGACGCATCGCCTCGACCGACCTGGCGGGCTACTTCCACACCGGCGGCACCACCGGCACGCCCAAGCTGGTGTGCCATAGCCATGGCAACCAGGTCTACCAGGCCTGGGCGCTGCCGCTGACCATGCCCTTGCGCAGCAACGGCGCGGTGCTGTTCGGCCTGCCGCTGTTCCATGTCGGCGGCAGCTTGACGCAAGGGCTGGCCGCTCTGGCCAGCGGCGGCTCGCTGGTGGTGCTCGGCCCATCGGGCTGGCGCGACCCGGCGTCGCTGCGCAACGTCTGGAAGCTGGTCGAGCGCTACCGGCCGGCGGTGTTCGGCGGTGTGCCCACCGTGCTGTCGGCAGCGCTGACCGTGCCGGTGGGCGACGCCGACATCAGCAGCATCCTCATCGCCTCGGGCGGCGGCTCGGCGATTCCGGTGGCGGTGTGCAAGACCTACGCCGAGATGCTCCAGGCCCCGGTGCTGGAGGTCTACGGCATGACCGAGACCTCCAGCGTGCACACGATGAGCTATCCCGAACGGCCGCTGCGCCTGGGCTCGGTCGGCCATGCCCTGCCCTACAGCCGGGTGCGCATCGTCAAGGTCGACACCGATGGCCGCTTGCTGGGCGACTGCGCGGTCAACGAGATCGGTGTCGTCGCGATGGCCGGCCCGGGCGTGTTCAGCGGCTACCTCGGCGAGCAACACAACCGCGGTGCGTTTGTCGAACCGGGCTGGGTGAATTCCGGTGACCTGGGCCGGATCGACGATGAGGGCTACCTATGGATCACCGGTCGCGCCAAGGACTTGATCATCCGCGGCGGCCACAACATCGACCCACTGGCCATCGAGGAGGTGTTCTTCCAGCATCCGGCGGTGGCGCTGGCTGCGGTCGTCGGCCAACCCGACGCTTACGCCGGCGAGTTGCCAGTGGCCTATGTGCAACTCAAGCCTGGCGCCCAGGTCGAAGCCGGCGAGCTGCTCGATTTCGTCCGCCAGCGCACGCCCGAGCGGGCCGCCGTTCCGGTGCGCCTGAGCTTCATCGACGCGATGCCGCTGACCGGCGTGGGCAAGATCTTCAAGCCCACGCTGAGGCTGGATGCGGCGCGGCAGATGGTCGGCGCGCTGCTGGCCGACGCCGTGCCCGCCGGTGCCACGCTCGATGTGGGGGTGGCAGCCCACGCGGTGCACGGCCATCTGATCTCGGTGACGCTGGGCGGGGTGGGCTCGGCCCAGCGGGCGGCGGTCGAGGCGACCTTGCACGAGCGACTGAACCCGTTGGTGATGCGCCACGAGATCACCTGGCGTTGATGACGGTTCGTCAAGCCTTGTCAAAGCGGCGACGCGATTCGGCGCCAGCGCACTGACCCGCTGGTGCTCGGACCGCGCGCCGAAACCGCAGGCGCCTAGGAAAGGCAGCCCGGTGATCTTCGGGCATGAATTTGCCGGCGACATGATGAACTGGTTGCCCCAGGTCAACGCCCTGTCGCGCCGATACCGCTGCATCGCCTACAGCGCGCGTGGCTACACGCCCTCCGACATTCCAAGCCTGACGAGGCTGACAGCGGTGCGGTCACGCTGATTCAGCGCTTTAGCTCGGCGGCCAACTTGAACATTCACCTTCACTGCCTGGTCCTGGACGGCGTTTACCGGCGCGGCATTGACGGGACGCCAGAGTTCGTCGAAGCCCCCGCGGCAACTGACGAAGCACACTGTCCTCCCAGATGCAGCAAGACCTGAAACGCCAGGAGCGACGGCAGGGCGACACCGACTGGCATCTGGAACGGGAGCACGAAGAGGCTTCGACAGGTTCAGCCCGAGCGGACGGGTCTTGGCCCCGGGTCAGCCCGCAGCCAGCGGGCGCAGCGCGGCCGGCAGCCAGCTGGCCAGCCGGGCATGCATCTGCGCCTCGTGGCGCTGCCACCAGATGCCCAGCGCCACCACCGCCAGCCCCAGCAGCGTGAGCGCAAACGGGAACAGCAGGCTGTCTGCAAACACGCGGTACGACAGGTAGCCCAAATAGCTCGCCACACCGATGGCGCCCAGCGCCGTGAACACGCGCCGACCAATGGCCGCACCCAGGAACACCAGGCCCACGTTGATCAGTGCGTAAATGAACTTGTTCACCTCGGAGTCGCTGCCCCGCAGGCTCAGGCCAGCCCAGAACATGATGGCGCCGAAGAGGTAAAGCCAGAACGCGAAGTCTTGCCGCTTCAGTGGGTGCGTGTGCATGGAAGCCAGCGTGCGCAGATCCACCCACACCGCGACGGCACAGGTGGCCAGGCCGAAGACCAGCGACACATCGCGCGTGAACTGCCAGTCGAAGCCTTCTTTCTGCATGAGCATGTGGGCCACATCCATGCTGAGGTACCAGAGGGTCACAGCCACCGGCATCACCATGAAGGGCAACTTGAAGCGGTACAGCATGACCACTGCAGCCGCCAGCGTGGCGAACTCCAGCGTGAGCCAGCGCCAGTCGATGTATCGGTGGTAGTCCCGGTAACTGCCGTGCGCGCCGTCGGGCCACAGGCCCAGCCCGCTCTGCAGTGCCCACGCCGCCAGCGGCACCAGGCACACCGCCAGCGTGGCCAGCACACCGGCCGGCGTACGCAGGTGCTTCGCCATGAGGTTGCGAGCCACCAGCAGCGCGCCCACCATGTAGGCAGTGGCCAGCGCAAACACACCCCAGGCGCCAAACAGCTCCCAGCCCAGTGTCATGAAGAGCGTCATGGCGCCAATGGCCAGCATGCCGCCAAAGTAATACAGCGTGTTGGTGAACGAGAAGGCCGGCCCTGGCGCTAGGCGCGGCATGGGTGCCATGGGCACGCCCGACGGCAGAGGCTGTGCGGCCGGTGGCGCCAGCTCGGCAGCGGTCACGCGCTGGTCGCTCCCCGGTGAGGCCCACGAAGCCCACAGCGCATGCGCCTCGCTTGGCACGATGGCACCGCGCGCCACCGCCGCTTCCATGTCGGCCCAGCCCAGGCGCACGCGCACCGAGGGCAAAAACACGTCTTCGGCCTGCGTGGCCTTCCACGTGGTGGGCTCCTCAAAGGGGATGGTTTCAGGGTCTTCGTTGTGCATGTTGGGTGTGCCCCCGTGGGTTTCCTCGACTCCGCTGCAACGATAACGGATCACCCCTGATTCCAGACCCAGCGGCACAACCGTTCAGTTCAACCGGGGTACCGCTGAAGCAGCCCCTGGATTGCTCCGGTGTCGATTTGCTCAGCGCGCGCGCGGTCGGTCCTTGCGGTCGTGTTTGGCGCGGAAGATGCGCTGGCTGGCGCGGTCCTGCGCTGATTCCACCCGCAGGGCAGTGCTCTCAGCCACCTGTCCGACCCGCAGGTCACCGCCGGCTCGGGTCGACCCGTTGCTGACCCGCGATCGGTCGCTTTGCTTGGGCACAACCCGCTGTTGGAAGGTCAGCGTTCCAGCGGTTCGGGCCATGTTGGCATAATATGCCAATGGTGACCAAGCGGGCTTGCTGCTCGCCCTATTTGGAGTCCCGCAACATGCCCACCCGCAACGTCGTTCTGAGTGAACATCAGCATCAACTGGTTGAAAACCTGGTGCAGTCCGGTCGCTACCAGAACGCCAGCGAGGTGCTGCGAGAAGGGCTGCGCCTCATCGCGGAGCGCGAGCGCCGCGAGGATGCCAAGCTCGAGGCCCTGAAGCAAGCAGCCCGCCAGGGCTGGGCGGATGTGTCTGCAGGGCGGTATGCGGATGTTGCCGATGATCAACTCGAAGACTTCATTGGACAACTAGGTCGCCGCGCTGGGCAGGCTGCCAAGACGGCGAGTTGATGTTTCGCTATCGGCTGTCGGAAGCCGCTCAGGGGGATGTCCTCGACATCCTCGCGTGGACAGACGAACAATTCGGTGAGGTCGCCCGACTGCGCTACGAGAGCCTGATCGTCGCCGCGTTGCGCGACGTGGCACGCCACCCCGACGGACCCGGCAGTCTCGCGCGGCCCGAACTCGGCGCACGTGTTCGATCTTGGCATCTGCGACTGAGCCGGGAGCGCGTGAATCCAGGTGTGGGGATCGTTCGCCGACCACGTCACTTTCTTGTCTACCGCTTGGAGCCCGGCTTGGTTGTGGTCGGTCGGGTGCTGCACGACGCAATGGAGTTGGTACGGCACCTGTACCCCGATACGGCTTGGGAGTAGTCGTCAGTGTGCGTTGTTCGACATCTCGATCGCGGAAGCTAGCTGTTGTCTTGACGGCGCAACGACGGAGTAGGCGTCCGGTAAGCCGCCCGTCGCGAACGACTCTTCATGGCCGTAGATTTGCATAACGGCCATCAGCAGCCAGTGGCGACAGGCAGCTGTCAGGCATCTCGTCACGCCGACCGTGCCTCCGAAGCAAGCGCCTAGTGGTCACCGGTGGGGTGGGCCGCAAGAGCCCGCGCTGCACGTGGGCTA
>JBILYN010000059.1:0-18218 GCA_044377715.1 Aquabacterium sp. | reverse complement strand
ATACCCAAGGAATTCAGAACCAGAAGCCCCAGCCACCACCATTCGATCATCCGCGGATTCTCTCAGGCGAGCTGGGACTGGAGTGTCAGCACACGGACAAGTTCGCTGCAAGCTCGCAGCCCGTGATGGGCGAGCGGGATATGTCAAATCGCGACCCAGGCATGATGGCGTGATGACCCGCACCAGCCAAACCGAGGAACCACCGACCACCGCGTCGGTGGTGTGCGCCGGCGCACTGACCCTGGCAGTCGCGATGGGCATTGGCCGTTTCGCCTTCACGCCTTTGTTGCCGTTGATGATGCGCGACGGCTTGATCGACGCCACCGTCGGTGCCGAATTGGCAGCGGCCAACTACCTGGGCTACCTCGCCGGCGCGCTGAGCGCCGCCAGACTGGCAGGCCAGGCGCTGCGGCTGGTGTGGGCCAGTCTGCTGGCGATCGCGCTGCTGACCGCCGCTGCCGGACTGGCCAGCGGCGAACTGGCCTGGAGCCTGTTGCGCTTTGGCGCCGGCCTGGCCAGCGCCTGGGCCATGGTCGGCATCAGCAGCTGGAGCCTGACCGAGTTGGCCCGACGGGGCCAGGGTGGGCTGGGCGCGTTGATGTTCGGCGGCGTTGGCGGCGGCATCATCTTGGCCGGCATGCTGGCCTGGGTGAGCGCTGGTGCCGGCGCCAGGACACTGTGGTTGCAGATGGCGGCAGCCGCCTTGCTGCTGACGCTGGGCGTGGTCTGGTTGACACGTGGTCTGGCGCGCCGCGTCGCCCCCCGCCCTTCGGATCCGACGACCGCCGCGGCCCCCGCTGGATTGCCTACAGGCAGTTGGCCGCTGGTGATCTGCTACGGCTGCGCCGGCCTGGGCTACATCCTGCCGGCCACTTTCCTGCCGGCGATGGCGCGAAGCCTGATCGACGATCCGCAGCGTTTCGGCTTGGCCTGGCCCTTGTTTGGCCTGGCAGCCTGGATCTCGGCGATGGTGTCGGCAGCACGGGGCGGGTCGCGCCGCGGGTCGCCACTGCGCACCTGGGCTCTTTGCCAGCTCGCCATCGGCCTGGGCGCAGCGATGCCATTGCTGAGCCGATCGGGGGCCGCGATTGCGCTGGCCGCGCTGCTGGTGGGCAGCACCTTCGTTCTGGTCACCGTGATCGGGCTCGAGCAGGCCCGCGCGCTGGCGCCGGGCAATCCAGCGCCCTTGCTGGGACGGATGACCGCTTCGTTTGCACTGGGCCAGATCGCGGGCCCGCTGATGGTTCGCGCCCTGTCGGGACTGCAACTGGGTGCTTGGGGCCCGCTAGAGCTCGGCTCGGCCAGCGCTGCCACACTGATGCTGGCGACCGCCGGCTGGCTCTGGCGACTGGGCCAGACGCCAGCAGGGCTCAGCGCAGCGCCAATACCTCGGGGTTGAGCGCCGTCGGCGGCCGGCCAGCGGCTGGACCCAAGCCCAGCGCAGCGATCAGGTTGGTCGCCGCCAGCTCGGCCATCGCCCGTCGGGTCGGCACGCTGGCGCTGGCGATATGGGGCGTGAGCACCACGTTGGGCAGCGTCAGCAGATCAGGGTTCAGCGCGGGCTCGCCTTCAAAGACATCGAGCCCAGCCGCGAAGAGACGGCGCTCGCGCAATGCCAGCGCCAGCGCCGCGTCGTCGACCACGCCGCCGCGCGCGATGTTGGTCAGTGTGGCGCCAGGCTTCATCAGCGCGAGTTCGGCCGCGCCGACCAGGTGGTGCGACGCCGGGCTGTAAGGCACGACGATCACCAGGTGATCGGCTTCGCGCATGAGTTCGTCCTTGCTGACCCAGCGCGCGCCAAGCTGCTGCTCGATCGATGCATCGAGCCGGCTGCGGTTGTGGTAGACCAGCTTCATGCCGAAACCCAGTGCGCCGCGTCGGGCGATGGCTTGTCCGATGCGGCCCATGCCCAGCACGCCCAGCGTCGAACCGTGCACATCGGCGCCAGATAGCAAGTTGTAGGCCCAGTGCGTCCAGCGCCCGGCGCGCAGGAAATGCTCAGCCTCGGTGATGCGGCGGGCCGCGGCCATCATCAGCGCGAAGCCGAAATCAGCAGTGGTCTCGGTCAGCACGTCAGGCGCATTGCTCACCAGCACCCCGCGCGCCGTGCACGCCGCCAGGTCGATGTTGTTGTAGCCCACCGCCATGCTCGCGACCACGCGCAGGTCCGGGCAAGCCGCCAGCAGCGCGGCGTCGATGCGCGGCGAACTGGCCACCGCAACGCCGACGCAGCCCTGCAGCCGAGCGACCAGCGCTTCGTGCGTCCACTCGATGTAGTCGTCGCTGCCGCAGGGCGCGTCGACCTCGAAGACTTCGCCCAGTCGCGCCAGCACCTCGTCGAAAATCGGAATGGCGATCAGCACACGGGGTCGGCTCGGATCGGGCATGTCAGCGCATCCAGATGAAGGTGACGACGATGAACAACGGCAGCAGGACGCCGCAGGACCAGGCCATGTAGCCGAAAAAGCTGGGCATGCGCAGGCCGCGGTCTTCGACGATGGCCTTGACCATGAAGTTGGGCGCATTGCCGATATAGCTATTGGCGCCCATGAAGACCGAGCCGGCCGAGATCGCCGCCAGCGTAGTGGCCAGCTTGCCCATCAACAGGACGGGATCGCCGCCGGCCAGGTTAAAGAAGACCAGGTAGGTCGGCGCGTTGTCCAGGAAGGACGACAGCACGCCCGAGAACCAAAAATAGGCCCAGGGCAGCGGTTGGCCGTCCGGCCCAGTCACAGCCCGTGCCACCCCCGCCATCGGGCCATCCAGACCAGCCTTGAGCATCGCCAGCACCGGCAGCATGGTCACGAAGATGCCGATGAAGAGCTTGGCCACCTCTTGCATCGGGGCCCAGCCGAACTGGTTGGCCTCGCGCACGCTGCGCGGCGTGACCCACAGCGAGACCGCGGTCACCAGCACCAGCAGGCAGTCGCGCAGCGCGTTCTGCAGTTCGATGTCGGTGCCAAACACGTGGAACACGATGCCGGGCTTCCAGGTGCCGCTCATCAGCACCAGCCCTACCACTGCCGCCAGCGGCAGCAGGTTGACGATGCCGTCCAGCCCGAAGCGCGGCGCATCGTCGGGCGTCGGGTCTTGCGGCAGCACCCCTTCGCGCCGGTACCAATAGCTGTCCAGCGCATAGAACAACGTCAGCAGCGCGCCGACCATGAACAGCGTCTCGGGCAGCAGGTGCTGGGCGGTCCAAAAGAACTCGACACCCTTCAGGAAACCCAGAAACAGCGGCGGATCGCCCAGCGGCGTCAAAGAGCCGCCCACGTTGCTGACGATGAAGATGAAGAAAACGAACACATGCACCGTGTGCTTGCGGTTGTCGTTGGCGCGGATCAGCGGTCGGATCAGAAGCATCGACGCGCCGGTGGTGCCCATCAGGCTGGCCAGCACCGCCCCCAGGGCCAGCACACCGGTGTTAAGCAAGGGGCTGCCATGCAGGTTGCCGCGCACATAGATGCCGCCCGACACCGTGAACAGCGCCGTCAGCAGCACGATGAACGGGATGTACTCGGCCAGCATCGTGTGTACCATGGCCTGGCCGGCGGCGCCCGCGCCATAGCTCAGCGCAAACGGCACAAGCATCGCCAGCGACCAACCAGCGGCCACCTTACCGAAGTGGTGGTGCCAGAACTGCGGCAACAGCAATGGCATCAGAGCGATCGACAGCAGCATGCCGGCGAACGGCAGCCCCCACCAGACCGACAGCGCACGACCGTCAATCTCGCCCGCGCAGGCCAAACCACTGCTGCCAAGCAGGCCGCAGGTCAACATCAAGCGTCCAACACGCATGGGCAATCTCCGGATAAGCGCAGGCACGCGGATTCTAGGCGGTGCCGCAAGGCGCCCGATGGCCCGGCCGCTGCCACGCCGCCCAGGCCTGCTGCGCCAACTGAACTGTCCGCAGATGTAGTGCTACCGTGGTGTGGATGTCGCGACCATAGCCGCCGGCCATCGTCACAGCCACAGGCACCTGCTGGTGCTGCAAAAAGTCAAACACCCGGCGGTCTCGTTCGGCCAAGCCCTCCGCGCTGAGATTGAGTCGACCCAACCGATCGTCCTGGTGTGGATCGGCGCCCGCCAGGTAGAAAGCCAGGCCCGGTGGGCCGCCAGCGTCACATTGCCGGGCCCAGGCTCGGTCCAGTGCCGCGTCCAGCGCTTCGAGGTAAGGCTCATCGGCGCAGCCGTCGGGCAAATCCAGGTCCAGATCACCGGCCTCCTTGCGAAAAGGGAAGTTCTTCGCCCCGTGCAACGACAGCGTGAAAACCGTCGGATCTTCGCGGAAGATCGCCGCCGTGCCGTTGCCCTGGTGCACATCGAGGTCAATCACCCACAGCCTGAGCGTTCTTCGCGGCGAGAGCCCGGTGCGGTGGGCCTCGGCCTGCATCAATCGACCCGCCACCGCCACGTCGTTGAAGACGCAGAAGCCCGAACCCTTGTCGGCAGTTGCATGGTGGGTTCCTCCGCCGAGATGGACCGCCAAGCCCTCGGAAATTGCGGCACGGGCTGCGGCGATGGTCGCACCCACCGATCGCCTGCTGCGCTCGACCATGGACTCGCTCCACGGCCAACCGATCTCGCGCTGCGCCGCAGCCGACAGCGTCCCAGCAGTGATTGCCGTGATGTAGTCAGGGCTGTGCGCCAGCGCCAGTTCACCGTCGCTGGCGGGGTCGGCCTCGATCAGCCGCAGGCCTGTGCATTCAGCCTCAACCCGGGCATACAGCAGCCCAGCCTTGGCCACCGGGAATCGGTGGCCGGTCGGCAGGTCCAACAAATGACGGTGATGGTTGAACACCTGCATCGCAGCATTGTGCCCAGCGCGACGTGGCAGGCCAGGGTCGATAGCCTGCGCCACCAGGGCAGTTTGAGGCCTTCTTAGGCATTTCAGTCTAAATTGCTGCAATGCAGCAAAAAAGCCTTGCAATCCCGATCCAGGTGTCTATACTTCGTTTCATGTTGCAGTGCAGCATAACTGCAAGAAGCTGATCCCAAATCCAACGGAGTGAACCATGAACTACATGACCCAAGACCAATTCGCCGCCGCCAGTAAGGCCAACCTCGAAACCCTGTTCGGCCTGACAAGCAAGGCTTTCGAAGGCATCGAGAAGATGGTTGAACTGAACCTGCAAGTGGCCAAGGCCTCGCTGAGCGAGTCGGCCGAAAACACCAAGGCGGTTCTGGGCGTCAAGGACGCACAAGAACTGATGGCACTGCAAGCCAGCCTGCTGCAGCCCTCGGCCGAGAAAGCCGCTGCCTACAGCCGTCACCTGTATGACATCGCTGCGGCCACCACGGCCGAAGTCACCAAGACCGCCGAAAGCCAGTTTGCCGAACTGCAAAAAGGCCTGGTATCGGTCGTTGACGGTGCGCTCAAGACCGCCCCGGCTGGCAGCGAAAACGCCGTGACCCTCGTGAAATCAGCGATCAGCGCCGCCAACAACGCCTTTGAGTCGGTCCAAAAAGCCAGCAAGCAAGCTGCCGAAATGGTCGAAGCCAACTTCAATGCCGTGACGAGCACAGCGGTCAAGGCCAGCCAAGCCGCCAGCAAGTCGGCCAAACGCGCCGCCTGATTGACCCAAGCGCAGACCGGGCTCATCACCCGGAACTTTTCGGCAAGCAGTCAAGTCCGATATTTGCGTGTGGCTGAAGAGCCGCATTGCTTGTGAAGTTTGTCTCCTCGGTACGTCTCGAAAATTTTCAGCGTACCTTCAGCCCGGTGGCTTGCCCACCGGGCTTTTTTGTGCGCCAAGACCGTGGATGCTCAGTGCGTCAGCGCAAGCACGCGCTGACGCAGCGCCACCAGTGCGGCCATCGCGGCCTCGCGGCCGGCATCGATCGCGCGCTTGCGAGCGCTGAAATCGGCGCTAGACACCCCAGTCAACGGGGGGCGAATCACGATATCAGCGTCCTTGAGTTCTAGGCTGTTGATGCTCTTGCCCATGATCGAGAAGGTCTGGAGCAGCATCTTGAACGGATCGCCCGTCGCATTGCCGTCGGGCGGCGACGAGATGTCGACGGCGATCACCAGTTCGGCGCCCATCTGACGCGCAAACCGCACGGGCACCGGCGAGACCAGTCCGCCGTCGACATACTCGCGGTTGCCGATCTTGACCGGTTGAAACACCGCTGGCACCGCGCTCGAGGCCCGCACCGCCACGCCGACGTCGCCGCGCTGAAACAGCATGCCCGATCCGCTGTCCAGGTCGGTGGCCACGATGCCCAGCGACAAAGGCAGTTGTTCGATCGTTCGGTTGCCAGTCTGTTCGCGCACATACCGCGCCAGCGCTTCGCCGCGGATCATCCCGCGGCCCGGAAACGACCAGTCGGTGATTGCCGACTCGTCCATCGCGAAAGCCACCCGGGCCAGTTCCTGGCCTGACCGGCCGGCAGCATAGAGCGCCGCCACCAAGCTGCCAGCGGAGGTGCCCACCACCAGATCGGGCCGGATGCCCGCTTCCTCCAACACCTGGATCACGCCGATATGGGCAAAGCCGCGCGCCGCGCCTCCACCCAGCGCCAAACCAATGCGGGGCGGCCTCGTCGGCTTGGGCACGAGCGGCTTGACGCTGGGCGGCGCAGCAGGAGGCGTCTGGCAGCCCGCCAAGCCTGCTGCTGCCAGCAATGCGAGCAAGCCGCGGCAACTCTGTCGTCGATTCATCGTGCCGATTGTAGGAAGGCCGCGCTCGCCTCGACCTCACTTATATCAATCAAGAATTAGCAACAAACTTTTTTATCGTTTGAACTTATAAGACTGACACTTACAGTCCGCGCTCGGTCAGGGCATGCTGCCCTGCAGCATGGATCAGGCAAGCTCATGGATTGGATTGCAATCGTCAGCGGTTTTGGCATCGGCGCGGTCATCGGCATGACCGGCGTTGGCGGTGGATCGCTGATGACCCCGCTGCTGATCAGCGTGTTCAAGCTCCACCCGGCGCTGGCCATCGGCACCGACCTGTGGTTTGCCGCTGTCACCAAGTCGGGCGGCGCAGTGGCTCACCACCGCCACGGCCATGTCGACTACCGCATCGCCGGCTTGATGCTGGCCGGCAGCATCCCCGCTGCGATTGCGACCATCGCGCTGATGCACTGGACCGGCATCACCCAGGGCTGGGCCAGCGCGCTGACTTTTTCTCTGGGCATCGCGCTGCTGCTCACCGCCGTGACCGTGGCCTACCGCCAGGCCTGGCATGCGCTGGGCCTCAAGCTCGAGCGCTGGCTGCCCGAACAACGCAAGGCCACGCTGACGGTAGCCTCGGGCGTACTGCTCGGGGTGCTGGTCTCGCTGTCTTCGATCGGCGCCGGTGCGGTAGGCGCCACGCTGATCCTGCTGCTCTACCCGCGCCTGCCGGCGCATCGACTGGTGGGCACCGACATCGCTCATGCGGTGCCCTTGACGCTGGTCGCGGGTATCGGCCATGCCACGCTGGGACATGTCGACTGGCCGTTGCTGGCCTCGCTGCTGGCGGGCTCGCTGCCCGGCATCTGGCTCGGCGCGCAGCTGACCAAGTCGATGCCCGAACGGCTGGTGCGCAGCCTGCTTTGCGCTTGCCTCGTCACCGCGGGCCTCAAGGTCATCCACTGAGCGCCCAACTCTCAACCATCAAACGATCACGATGTACGCCTACAACGATTTCGACCGCCAGTTCGTGCGCCAGCGCGCCGCCCAGTTCCGTGACCAGCTAGACCGCCACTTCGCCGGCGAGCTGCCGGAGGATGACTTCCGCGCATTGCGGCTGCAGAACGGCTGGTACGTGCAGCGCCATGCGCCGATGCTGCGCGTGGCCGTTCCCTATGGCGAACTCGACAGCCGCCAGTTGCATGAGCTCGCGGCGATCGCGCGCGAGTTCGACCGCGGCTACGGCCACTTCACGACACGCCAGAACCTGCAGTACAACTGGATCCCGTTGACAAAAGCCGCCGATGTGATGGACAGGTTGGCAGCGGTCGACATGCATGGCATCCAGACCAGTGGCAACTGCATACGCAACATCACCAGCGACGCGCTGGCCGGCGTCGCCGCCGACGAGCAAGTCGACCCCCGGCCCTACGGTGAAGTGATGCGCCAATGGAGCACGCTGCACCCTGAGTTCGCGTTCCTGCCGCGCAAGTTCAAGATCGCGGTGTCTGGCGCCGACGAAGACCGTGCCGCGATCGGTTGGCACGACGTGGGCCTGCAACTGTTGAAAAACCCGGCCGGCGAGGTCGGCTTCAGGGTCCAGGTCGGCGGTGGCATGGGCCGCACGCCGATCATCGGCAGCGTGATCCGCGACTTCCTGCCCTGGAACCAGATCCTGTGCTACCTAGAAGCGATCGTCCGGGTCTACAACCGCTACGGCCGACGAGACAACCTCTACAAGGCCCGGATCAAGATCCTGGTCAAAGCCGAGGGGCAAAAGTACTTCGACGCGGTCGAAGCCGAGTTCAACCGCATCCTGCAAGAAGATGTCGGCGCCTGCACCCAGCTGATCCCTCAGGCCGAGTTCGACCGCATCGCGGCAAGCTTTGTTCGACCGGCAGGCGTGCAAGCCCGGGCCGAGCCCGCGACGCCCGCTGACGCGCCGCTGGCTTACACCCGCTGGCTGCAGCGCAATGTCCATGCGCATCAGGTGCAGGGCTACCGCGCGGTGACGCTGTCGCTCAAGCGCGCCGGCCTGCCACCCGGTGACGCAACCGCCGACCAGATGGACGGCGCTGCAACCCTGGCAGCGGACTTCAGCCACGGCGAGCTGCGTGTCACCCACGACCAGAACCTGCTGCTGCCCTGGGTACAGGCGTCCGACTTGCCGGCGCTGTTCGAGGCGGCCCGCGCCGGAGGTTTCGCCACCCCGAACATCGGACTGCTGACCGACATGATCAACTGCCCCGGCGGTGATTTCTGCGCGCTGGCCAATGCGCGGTCGATTCCGGTGGCCGCGGCGATCACCGAACGCTTTGCTGACCTGGACGAAATCCACGACATCGGTGACATCGACCTGCACATCAGCGGCTGCATCAACAGCTGCGGCCACCACCACAGCGGCCACATCGGCATCCTCGGCGTCGACAAAGACGGCAGCGAGTGGTACCAGGTCTCGCTGGGCGGCTCAGACGGCAGCACGCTGAGCGGCGACTCGGTCGCCGGCAAGGTGATAGGCCCCTCATTCGCCGCCGAGGAAGTGCCCGACGTGATCGAGGCCGTGATCGACACCTACCGTGCCGAGCGCCAGGCCGGCGAGCGATTCATCCAAACGGTGCGGCGCATCGGCCTGCCCGCCTTCAAGGCCGCCGCCGATGCCCAGCGCCACCTCACCGCCGCGCATTGATCGCTGCGGGACCAGACCTAAAACGCCATGAAATTCATCAGCTCCCACCAAGACCTTTGGCATACCGCCGCCGGCGAAGACGGCCCCCAGCCCCACCCGCCGGCGCGTGAGCGCAGCCTGCTCAGCCTGGAGCAGTGGCATGCCGTTCGCGATACCTGGCCGGCTGGCTTGGCCACCGGCGTGATCGTGCCCAACAGCGTCGACATCGAGACCTTGGCAATCGACCTGCCTAGACTCGCCCTGGTTGTGCTGCAGTTTCCAAAATGGGTTGACGGCCGCGCCTACAGCCAGGCCAGACTGCTGCGCGTTCGCTGGCGCTTTGGCGGCGAGATCCGCGCCACCGGCGACGTGCTGGTCGACATGGTGCCGCTACTGGCACGCACCGGCTTCGATGCGGCGCAGTTGCGCCCGGACCAGAAACTCGAAGCCGCCGAGCGCGCGCTCGGCTACTTCGCCGGGCATTACCAGGGCGATGTGCTGCAGCCGCTGCCGGCCTTCGCGCGCGACCTGCCGCAAGAGATGGCCCAGGCCAAAGCGAACGCCGACACCTTTGCCGGTCAGGGGATCTGACCGATGAGTGCGGTCGCGCTGTACGCCCGGCTGACACCAGGCTTTGCCGAGCGACTGGCGCAGACGCTGGCCATGCTGGAATCGGCCGCCGCCACCCACGCCGGCGCCATCGTCCAAGCCACCAGCCTGGGCGCCGAAGACATGGTGTTGACCGACCTGATCGCCCGCCATGCGCTGCCAGTGCTCATCGCAACGCTGGAGACCGGCCAGCTGCACCGTGAGACCACCGACTTGATCACGACCATCACCCGCCACTATGGCCTGGCGCTTGAGGTCTACCGGCCCCAGGCCGAGGCCGTGCTGCAATTCGTCGCGGACCAGGGCGAGGCCCCGATGTTTCGCAGCCTGGAGCTGCGCAAAGCCTGCTGCAACCTGCGCAAGATGGAGCCATTGGCGCGAATGCTTGGCGGCCATCAGGCCTGGATCACCGGGCTGCGCCGTGAACAAAGCCAGGCCCGCGGTGGCGTGCCGTTGCAGGAGATCGACGACGCCGGTCGGGTCAAGCTCAACCCGCTGGCCAACTGGTCCTGGGCCGATGTCTGGCATTACATCGACCTCCACAAAGTGCCTTACAACCCGCTGCACGACCAGTTCATGCCCAGCATAGGTTGCGCACCCTGCACCCGGCCGATCGCGGTGGGCGAGGACTTCCGCGCCGGCCGCTGGTGGTGGGAGGACTCGAGCAAGGAATGTGGCCTGCACCTGAAGACTGATACCGACTCGATGATCGGCGCCACCGCATGAACGCCCGCGCCCATGTCAACGAATTGATCGACGCGCTGTTGCCTGAACTCGACCAGCGCCATCTCGACTGGCTCGAAGAAGAGGCGATCTTCATCCTGCGCGAGGTCGCGGCATCGTTCGAGCGGCCAGCGCTGCTGTTCTCGGGCGGCAAAGACTCTTGCGTCGTGCTGAGGCTGGCCGAGAAAGCCTTCAAGACCCGCGTCGACGCCAACGGACAGGGCAAGGACTTCAAGGGCAAGCTGCCCTTTCCGCTGCTGCACGTGGACACCGGCCACAACTTCCCCGAAGTGATCAGCTTCCGCGACCAGCGCGTGGCCGAGATGGGTGAGCGACTGGTGGTCGGCCACCTAGAGAATTCAATCAAGCGCGGCAGCGTGCGGTTGGCGCATCCGCTGGAGTCACGCAACGGCCACCAGACCGTGGCGCTGCTCGAGGCGATCGAAGAGCACCGCTTCGATTGCTTGATCGGCGGTGCGCGCCGCGACGAGGAGAAAGCCCGCGCCAAGGAACGGATCTTCAGCCACCGCGATGCTTTCGGCCAGTGGAGCCCGAAAGAGCAACGCCCGGAGCTTTGGACGCTGTTCAACACCCGGCACAGGCCGGGCGAGCATTTCAGATCGTTCCCGATCAGCAACTGGACCGAACTCGACGTCTGGCTTTACCTGGCGCGCGAGAACATCCCTTTGCCGAACCTGTATTACGCGCACCGGCGCCAAGTGATCCGCCGCAAAGGGCTGCTGGTGCCGCTGACCGATGTGACACCGCCAGAAGCTGGCGAGACCGTTGAGACGGCCACCGTGCGATTTCGCACTGTCGGCGACATGACCTGCACCTGCCCGGTCGAGAGCCTGGCCGCCAACGCCGCAGAAATCGTCGCCGAGACGCTGACCGCAACCGTCAGCGAGCGCGGCGCCACCCGGATGGACGATCGAACTTCAGAGGCCTCGATGGAACGCCGCAAAAAGGAAGGGTATTTCTGACGCACCCCCGAAGCGCCTTCGGCGCTTCCCCCTCAAGGGGGCACCGCCAGCGGCCCGGCGAAGCCGGTTCCGCAACGGTCGTGTGTTGACACCTGCCCCGATGATGATGCCTGGGCGACCTGGAGAGATGAAATGAATGCCGCCCTGTTACCCACCACGCATGCTGCGGACCACCGCGCACTGCGCTTCCTGACCGCCGGCAGCGTCGACGACGGCAAGAGCACCTTGATCGGCCGGCTGCTGTTTGACAGTCAGGCCATCCTGGCTGACCAACTCGACACCTTGCAAAGGCGTTCCGCTGGCGCGCCCATAGACCTGTCGCTGCTGACCGATGGGCTGGAGGCCGAGCGCGAGCAAGGCATCACGATCGATGTGGCCTTCCGCTACTTCGCCACACGCAAGCGCAAGTTCATCATTGCCGACGCGCCAGGCCATGAGCAGTACACCCGCAACATGGTCACCGCCGCGGCGGGCAGCGACGCCGCCGTGGTGCTGGTCGACATCACCAAGCTCGACTGGCAAGCCGCGCAGCCAACACTGCTGCCGCAAACCCGCCGCCACGCACTGCTGGCCCATCTGCTGCGCGTGCCCAGCATTGTCTTTGCGGTCAACAAGCTCGACGCGGTGGAACAGCCAAAAGACGCTTTCGAGGCCACCAGGGATGCGCTGCTGGCCTTTGCCGAGGAAGCCGGCATCACTGAGCTGGCCGGCATCATCCCGGTGAGCGCGCTGCGTGGCGACAACGTCACCCAGCCGCTGGAAGCCGATTGGTACGACGGCCCCAGCTTGCTGCAACTGCTGGAGAGTTTGCCCACGACCCAGGAACGTACCGAGGGCGCGCTGCTGCTGCCGGTGCAGTATGTGGCGCGCGACGGCGGCGAAACCGGCGATGGCGCCGGCCACCTGGCCCGCGTGTTCTGGGGCCGTATTGCCCACGGCAGCGTCAAGCCCGGCGATGCGGTACAGGTCTTTCCCAGCGGCGAACTCGCGGTGGTGTCCGAACTACGGCGCGCCGGCGTCACGGTGGCGCTGGCGCAGGCAGGTGAATCGGCCGGCATCGTGCTGGACCGCCAACTCGACATCTCGCGCGGCGACTGGATCGCCACGCCGGACAGCCTGACTGCCACCCAGCGCTTCTCGGCAACCCTGGCCTGGTTAGACACCGAGCCAGCCACCGTTGGCCGCAAGTACTGGCTGCGGCACGGCAACCGCTGGGTTCAAGCGCGGCTGGCCGCGATCGATCACCGGCTCGACATCCACAGCCTGCAAACAGTGGACGCCCAGGCGCTCGGTGTCAACGAGATCGGCCTGGTTCAGATCGAGCTGCAGCAGCCTCTGCCGCTTGAGCCCTACCTCAGCAACCGCGTCGGCGGCGCGCTGATCGTGGTCGACCCGACCAGCCATCGCACCAGCGGCGCGCTGCTGGTCAAGTCATTGGCTTGAACACCGTGAGCCCAGCCACCGCGCCCGCCCGCGTCGTCTTCATAGGCGCGGGCCCAGGCGCGGCCGACTTGATCACGCTGCGCGGCGCACGTCGATTAGCACTGGCAGAGGTCGTGCTGTTCGATGCGCTGATCGATCCGGCGCTGCGCGAGTACGCGCCAAATGCACGTTGGATCGATGTGGGCAAGCGCGGATTCGGCCATGCCACCGGCCAGGCGCAGATCAATGCGCTGCTGCTACAGGCCGCGCAAATGCACCAGCACGTGGTGCGGCTCAAGGGCGGCGACCCTAGCGTCTTTGGCAGGCTCGAAGAAGAGCTCGAAGCGCTGCGCAGCCAGGGCATCGCCTGCGAAGTGGTGCCTGGCGTGACCGCCGCGCTGGCAGCCGCCGCCCACAGCCAGCGGCCGCTGACCCGACGCGGCATTGGGCGCAGCGTCAGCCTGAGCACGGCGATGACCCACCTGGGCCAACTGCAGGCGGGCCGTAGCGCCGACACCGAGGTGTTCTACATGGCCGGGCGCCAACTGCCGGCGCTGTCGCGCAAGCTGACCGAGGCGGGTTGGCCCAGCACCACCGCAGTCTGCGTGGTCTCGCGCGCAGGCTGGCCGGATGCCTTGACCACCTTGCACAGCGTGGCGACGCTGGCCGACGCGGCAGCGCCTCATGCCGACCGGCCCGCAGTGGTGACCGTCGGTGCGGGCGCCTTGGCATTGACTGACAAGACCCCATGCCTTGCGCGGCATCAAGCCCATCAGACCGAGCCAACCCTTTAAAATCCGCCTTTGCTCGCCGGGTGCCAGGCCCACTGAGCCGAGATCGAAGCCCCCACCATCACAAGAGCCCATGACCCACGTCGTCACCGAATCGTGCATCCGCTGCAAGTACACCGACTGCGTCGATGTGTGCCCGGTTGATTGCTTCCGCGAAGGCCCGAACTTCCTAACCATAGACCCTGACGAGTGCATCGACTGCGCGGTCTGCATCCCGGAGTGCCCGGTCAACGCGATCCTGCCCGAAGAAGACGTGCCCAGCGAACAGCTTCACTTCATCAAGCTCAATGCCGATCTGGCCAAGAACTGGCCCAGCATCACCAAGCGCAAGACGCCGCTGCCAGACGCTGACGACTGGAAAGACCGCAAGGACAAGCTTTCCGAGTTGATACGCTGACCCGCCATGCCCATCGCTGACCGCGTCGGCGTGATCGAGACCGATGCGCTGGTGATCGGTGCGGGGCCGGTGGGGCTGTTCCAGGTCTTCCAGCTCGGTCTGCTGGGCATCCCAGCCCATGTCGTCGATGCGCTGCCAGTGCCGGGCGGCCAGTGCATCGAGCTGTACGCAGACAAGCCGATCTACGACATTCCCGCAGTGCAGGTCTGCACCGGCCGCGAACTCGTTGACCGCTTGCTGGGCCAGATCGAACCCTTTGCCGCAACCTTCCATCTGCGCCAAACCGTGGTCGCGCTAACGCAGCGCAACGATGGCAGATTCGATGTCGAGACGAGCAGCGGCCAGTGCTTTGTCAGCCGCACCGTGTTCATCGCCGCCGGCGTGGGCGCTTTTCAGCCACGCAGCCTGAAGGTCGAGGGCTATGAGCGCCACCTCGGCAGCCAGATCTTTCATCATGGGCCAGACGCAGTGCTGCTGGCGGGCCAGCGGGTGTTGGTGCTGGGCGACGACGACGAGGCCGTGAACACTGCGCTAGATCTGGCGAATGCCGACGCAGCGCACCGCCCCGCCAACGTGACCTTGCTGCACCGGCGCAAGGTGTTGAACGCTGAACCCGCCACCTTGACACGCTTCCTTGACCTGTGCAATGCCAGGGCGTTGCACTTCGAAGTAGGCCAAGTGGTGGGTCTGGAAGAAGCCAGTAGCACTGACCCACGCCTGGCGGCGGTGCAGTTGATCGGCGAGGATGGCCAAGCGCGCCGCATGGCGGTCGACGTGATGCTGGTGCGCCTGGGCTTGAGCCCAAAGCTGGGTCCGATCGCGCATTGGGGACTGGCGATGGCACGCCGCCAACTGATGGTCGACACCGCGTTTTTTGAGACCAGCACGCCAGGCATCCATGCTGTCGGCGACGTGGTCAGCTACCCCGGCAAGAAGAAACTGATCGTCTCGGGATTTCACGAAGCGACGTTGGCCGCCTATGCCGCCGCCGCGCGACTGCGACCCGACGAGCCGGTGCTGCTGCAATACACCACCACCAGCCCGCGACTGCAGCAAAGACTGGGCGTGACTGCGCGCGTGGGCTGAGCTGCCGGACCGATCGGTCTGCTCACCAATCCAGCCTCACAAGCGCGGCGCCATGGGCCGCATCAGCCATAATCGGCTCCGCTGTTGGACACGCAAGTGCCCCACAGCCCTTCGCTAGGGGTGTTGCGCTGCGCAAGCAGTGCGACTGAGAAAAACCCTTTGAACCTGATCGAGGTAATCCTCGCGCATGGGAAGCAGCCTGAACCAGCTCATGGCATCGCCGTGGGCGCAATCCAGTGTTTGCCCACCTGTGAATGCACTTGAAAGCATCACGATGGCACATCAATTTGTCCGCTTCAATCCTTCCCGTCGACGGGCCATCGCCCGGGCAGCGCTTCTGCTCGTAGCGCTGCCAGCCCAATCTCAGGGTGTAGACCTGCCCACGACCCAAACTATCATCGTGAGCGGACGAGGTACCGCCAGCCTGGCCGGCTTCGGCGATGTGCCCTTGGCCAGATCGCCGTTCTCGGCCACAGTGCTTGGCGCGAGCCAGTTGCAGGACGCCGGCATCGCGGGCATTGCCGATCTGACACGCCTGGACGCCGGCACCACAGATGCCTACAACGCCCCCGGCTACTGGGGCCAGCTCGCGGTGCGCGGCTACACCCTGGACAACCGCTTCAACTACCGTCGTGACGGACTGCCGATCAATGCCGAGACGGTGATCGCGCAAGCCAACAAGCAGACGATGGAAATCCTCAAAGGCACGAGCGGCTTGCAAGCTGGCACCAGCGCGCCAGGCGGACTGGTCAACTTGATCATCAAGCGCCCACGCGACCAGGTCGCCAGCGCCAGCCTGGGTTGGGAACAAGACGGTACGGTCACCGCCGCTGTCGACGTCGGCCGCCGCAACGCGGACTACGGCTGGCGGATCAACGCCAGCGCCGACCGGATCGACCCGATGACCCGCAGCAGCAAAGGCCATCGCAGCATGCTGGCCGCAGCGGTCGAAGGGCAAATCGGCAGCAACGGCTTGCTCGAAGCAGAATTCGAATCCAGCCGCCAAAGCCAGCCCAGCACACCGGGCTTCAGCCTGCTGGGCAAGCGGCTGCTGCCCGCTGCGACGACCGACCCACGCATCAACCTCAACAACCAGTCCTGGAGCCTGCCGGTGATGATGGCCGGTACGACTGGCTCGCTGAGATACACCCAATCGTTGAGCCATGACCTCCATCTGGTCGCGCATGCGATGCAGCAGCGGCTCACCAGCGATGACCGGATTGCCTTTCCATTCGGTTGCAGCAGCGAAAACAACTATCGAAGTTACTGCAGCGACGGCAGCTTCGACCTGTACGACTTTCGCAGTGAAGGCGAGCGGCGGACCAGCAATGCGCTTGACGTCTCCGTCAACGGCCAAGCCAACGCGCTGGGACTGACACACCGCTTCAACGCTGGCGTACTGACCACGCGCTACCAAGCCAGGTTCAAGCGCGAGGCCTACAACTGGGTGGGTGTGGGCCAGATCAATGGATTGACACAGGTGCCGGCCGACCCCAGCCTCAACTATGCGCAGACAAATCGCGACGAACGCAGCAATGAACTGCACTTGCAGGATGTGATCACCCTCACGCCCCAATGGAGCTTGTGGGCAGGCCTGCGCCACAGCCGCCTGCAACGCGACAGCGTGGGCACGGATGGCGCGACGCCCACGCACTACACCCAAGCGTTCAGCACGCCCTGGCTGGCGCTGAGCCACGCCCTCAACGCCCAAGACCTGGGCTACCTCAGTTGGGGTCAGGGGGTTGAGTCGCAACTGGCGCCAAATCTGCCCACCTACCGAAACGCAGGCCAAGCCCTGCCCGCGCTCAAAAGCCGTCAAATTGAGATCGGCTTCAAACACAGCGAAAGCTCGCTGGACTGGAGGGTGGCGGGCTTTGACATCCAACGTCCGACTTGGCGCGATGTCGGCGCTTGTGACATTGCTGCGAGTTGCACTCGCCAAGCCGACGGTCAGGCAAGACACCGAGGTATCGAGGCTGAAATCGATTGGCGAATCGGCGCGTGGAATCTGCGCAGCAGCGCGATGACGTTGCAAGCCCGCCGCGAGGGTTCGGCAGACATCGCCCTGAACGGCCTGCGGCCGACCAATGTGCCTACATCGAGCCTGAAGGCGCAGGCCGCCTACAACGTTGCCGCCCTGCCCGGCTTGGCGTTGCTGGGCTTCGTGACCCATGAGGGCGAACGCATGGCGTTACCCGACAACAGCGTTGCCACGCCAGGCTGGACCCGTCTGGACTTGGCCGCTCGTTACAGCCACAGGTATGGCACGCAGACCCTGGTGTGGCGCGCAGGCATCGACAACCTGTTCAATCACCGGGCCTGGAAGGAAGCGCCTTACCAGTACGACCATGCCTACCTGTACCCGTTGGCGCCGAGGACTCTTCATGCCTCGGTGCAGGTCAACTTTTGACCTGAGGCAAATAATCCAGGCTATACTGCTAGGCTCAATTCCTCGATAGCTCAGTTGGTAGAGCGCCGGACTGTTAATCCGTAGGTCCCAGGTTCGAGCCCTGGTCGAGGAGCCAAAATTAGCGTTTTGAATCAAGGACTTAGAAGCGAAAGCGGCTAGGTCCGTTTTCTTTGCGTCGAACGCCGGCGCCAGTCTGGTGCCAGTCTTGAATCGGTTGGGAATTTTTCGATGTCGCGATCTAGTTGCGCAATTCGGGCTCACCTCGGTCCGCCTGCGCCTCGACTCCAGCGTCCCCCGTGACAGATTTTCGTAAAAATTCATCGCGCGCCGAACCGCGGATGGCATCTAGAGTGGGCATCACCACCCCGCTCTGGAGAACCCAACCATGCGCCAGGTTGAACCCACGACACAGGCCCGCGCGGCCGACACCGAGAGCGCCGAGTTCCTGCGCATGGCTTCGGTCATGCGCAGGATCGGCCTGGGCAGATCGACGATCTACCGCCTGATCGC
>JBILYN010000058.1:0-18224 GCA_044377715.1 Aquabacterium sp. | reverse complement strand
CACCATGACCCCGCTCAAGCCAGCGTTCGCGCCAGACCTGCCAGCGGCTGAGCAGCCCCAGCCAATGCAGTGACAACGCCAGCAGGGCACCCAGACCGGCGCCGACGGTGTTGAGCACCCAATCGAGTCCAGAAGGAACGCGCTGTGGCAACAGATGCTGGGTCATCTCCATCGCATAAGACAGCCCCGCGCCTGCGGCGATCGCGCCAAGCAAGGCCTGTGACATCGGCGCACCGTGGCGCAAGCGCGCCACACCGACCAACAAACCCAAAGGCGCGTAGCCCAGCAGGTTGCTGCTGATGTCGAACGAGATGAAATAGCGCGGCCAAGGCAGGTGCAGCAATGCCCAACCCGCCTGCCCCGGCGGCCAGCGCCAGTTGCCAAACGGAAACAGGCTGGCATAGACGATCAAGGCCGACCAAGCCAAGGCCAGTGGCACGGCCGAGCTGCGATCGACGACTTCGTTGCCCCGCATGCTGGCTGCCTCGAACTCGCCGCGACGCGCTCAGAAGGGCTTGACCACTGCCAGCACCACAATGGCGGCAAACAGCAGCACCGAGACCTCGTTGAAGACGCGGAACCAGCGATGGCTGCGACGGTTCGCATGCTGCTCAAACCGGCGCAGGTGGCCGCGGCACATGTGCAGGTAAGCGATCGCCGCAACCACCCCCAGCAACTTGGCATGCAGCCAATAGCTGCCGGAGAAGCGCGCCGCGTCAAAGCCCAGCCACAGCCAGAAACCCAGCGCCAGTGCGACGACCATCAGCAAGTTGGTAAATCGGTAGAGCTTGCGCGACATCAACAGCAAGCGTTCGCGCTCGGCATGGCTGTCGTCGGGCACCATCGCTAGATTCACCAGCAGACGCGGCAGGTAGAACAGGCCAGCGAACCAACTCGCGAAAAAGACGATGTGGAAGGCCTTGATCCAGAGATAGTTCATCGGCCGAATTATCGCGGCGAGACGGCAACCATGCGCAATCGAGCTGTCTAAAAAAGAACCCCAGTCACAGGGACTGGGGCAGCAAGCCTTGACGTTGTTGAAACCCCAAGGCACCTGCTCAGGGAGGAAAAGCAGGGGACAGCCACCTCACAGCAGCTATCCAATTTCAATATTAGCAGATTGACGCGCCGAGTACCGAGAGAAGCGGCGACAGATTTTCTTGGCGCAAAGTCCGGCATGCCACGACCGTGCAAAATCGGAAAACTGTCGACGAGGAAATTACCCACCATGGCCATGCCCCCCTTGCCCGCTTATCCCGCCAGCCGCCCGCGCAGATTGCGCCGCGACGCGTTCACCCGCGACCTGGTGCGCGAGCATCGGCTGCACGCCAGCGACCTGATTTTTCCGGTCTTCGTGCTCGACGGCCAAGGGCATTCGCAAGACGTGGCGAGCATGCCCGGCGTGCAACGCCTGTCGATCGACCGCCTGCTGCCGCTGGCAGAGGCTTGCGTGAACCTGGGCGTGCCGGTGATGGCCTTGTTCCCGGTGATAGACCCCGCACTCAAGACCCCCGACGGCCGCGAGGCCACCAACCCCGACGGCCTGGTGCCGCGCGTCGTGCGCGCGATCAAGGATCGTTTTCCGCAGCTCGGGTTGCTCACCGACGTCGCGCTCGACCCCTTCACCTCGCACGGTCAGGACGGACTGCTGGACGACACCGGCTACATCCTCAACGACGAGACGGTGGCCGTACTGCGCGCTCAGGCCTTGGTGCAGGCCGAGGCCGGCGTCGACATCGTCGCGCCCAGCGACATGATGGATGGCCGCATCGGCGCGATCCGCCAGGCGCTCGAAGCCAAGGGCTTGATCCACACCCGGATCATGGCTTACAGCGCCAAGTACGCCAGCGCCTTCTATGGCCCATTCCGCGACGCGGTGGGGTCGGCCAGCAACTTGGGCAAGAGCGACAAGAAGGCCTACCAGATGGATCCGGGCAACAGCGACGAGGCCTTGCGCGAAGTCGGGCTAGACATCGCCGAGGGCGCCGACATGGTGATGGTCAAGCCCGGCATGCCGTACCTCGACATCGTGCGGCGGGTCAAAGACGAATTCCGCGTGCCCACCTTCGCCTACCAGGTCAGCGGCGAATACGCGATGCTCAAGGCCGCCGCCGCCAATGGCTGGCTCGACCACGACGCGGTGATGATGGAGTCGCTGCTGGCTTTCAAGCGCGCCGGCGCCGACGGTGTGCTGACCTACTTCGCGCTCGACGCGGCACGCAAGCTGCGCCAGGCTTGACGCCGATCACTGGAATTGTCAGCGCCGATACGGGTCGGCAATTCCCAGGCTGAGCAAGATCGCGGTCTCCCGCGACTCCATCGCCGCAGCCTCGTCATCGGCCTCGTGGTCATAGCCCTGAGCGTGCAGTGCGCCGTGCACCAGCAAGTGAGCGTAGTGGTCGACGACAGCAATCCCAAGATCGATCGCTTCGCGCTCAACCACACCGGCTGCGAGCACCAGATCGGCCTGCACCACCGGCTCGTGCTCGTAGTCGAAAGTCAGCACGTTGGTGGCGTAGTCCTTGCCACGGAAATCACGGTTCAGTGCCTGTCCCTCGTCATCACCGACGATGCGAACCGTGATCTCGGCGGGACACTCCAGCGCGGCGCGCAGCCAGCGCGCCACCTTGTGGCGCTTCAGCAGCGCCCGGTGGCGCGCGTCGGCGAACTGCAGCGACAGCGTCAAATCAGGCTTGGCGATGCGGCTCATGGTGTCGGATCCGCGGCACTCTTGGCTGCGTCATAGGCGTCGACGATTCGCGCGACCAGCGGGTGCCGAACCACATCAGCCGAGCTGAAACGCGTGAAAGCGATGCCGGCAACGCCGGCGAGCACGCTTGCGGCATCGACCAGGCCACTGGCCGCGCCGCGTGGCAAGTCGACCTGGCTGACGTCACCGGTGACCACCGCGCGCGAGCCGAAGCCGATGCGCGTCAGGAACATCTTCATCTGCTCGGGCGTTGTGTTTTGCGCTTCATCCAGGATCACGAACGAATGGTTGAGCGTTCGTCCACGCATGAAGGCCAGCGGCGCGACCTCGAGCAAGCCTTTTTCGAACGCCACCGTGACACGCTCGAAACCCATCAGGTCGTAGAGCGCGTCGTAGAGCGGACGCAGATAGGGGTCAACCTTCTGCGTCAGGTCGCCCGGCAGAAAGCCCAGGCGCTCGCCAGCCTCGACCGCTGGTCGGGTCAACACGATGCGTTGCACGCTGCCGCGCTCGAGCGCATCGACCGCGCAGGCCACCGCCAGAAAGGTCTTGCCGGTGCCCGCGGGCCCTATGCCCAGCGTGATGTCATGGCTGAGAATGTTGTGCAGGTACTGCACCTGGCTGGGCGTGCGACCGCGCAAGTCACTGCGCCGGGTGTGCAGGCTGATGGCCTCGGCGCCAGGCGGCAAGGCCGGTCTGGCGCTGTCGGGCGCAGCGCGCGCTTCCACCAAAGCGAGTTGCAAGGCGTCGCCCGGGATCGGTCGGGCTGCGCGCTCGTACAAGGACTGCAGCAGCGCCAGCGCACGCGCCGCATCGAAGCGGGCGCCTTCGACCCCAAAAGCACCGCCGCGGCGGCTGATGCGCACTGACAGCGCCGCCTCGATCGCTCTCAGGTGTTCATCAAATGCGCCACTCAGATGGGCAAGGCGGGTGTTGTCGGTGGGCTCGAAGACGTGGCGAAGGATCACAAAAGGGCAGCGCCAAGGCGCGCAACAAGATGGCACAAGCTGTGGATTTTGCGACGAACGCCAGCGGCATGCACATCTGACAATTCGCAGTGATGCCCAAACCCCGTCCGCTCAGCGGTGCCGCGCAGCCACGGCATGACCTGAAGTCCAGAACACCGCGGTGGACTCACTGGTGGCGCTGGGCCTGTTGCTGGGGCCTGCTGGCACTGCCAGCACAGGCTCAGGTGCAGTGGCTGACAGACGCGCTAGTCGTCACCGAGGCTAGAGGTGCATCACCGGTTTGGCAGGACGCCAGGCCGGTCACATTGCCAGACGACTGGGCCGTCAGTCACCCTGGCCAGAGCGGCGTGCTGTGGTACCGGATAGCGTTGAGACCGCCTGAGCTCAGCCCGTCGGCCGACAGGCTCTACGGCTTGTACGTGGAGCGCGCCTGCAGCGCCCTTCAACTGCGCTTGAACGGGCAACTGATCCACGATAGCGGCAGCTTCGAGGAGCCAGGATCGCACCACTGCCACCGGCCGCAGCTGGTGCCTGTGCCCGCTGCGCTGCTGCGCGCCGGCAGCAACACCATGGATCTGCGTGTCAGAGGCTATGCGCTTGAAGAGCTGAGCTCGCGCCAGCGCACGGGCGGCCTGTCGGCGGTGGAGTTCGGCCCTTACGAGCTGATGGCAGCCCACCACGCACGCCACTTGCTGTTTGCGATCCGCTTGCCGGAAGTGATGAGCGGCGCCCTGGTGCTGATGGGCAGCTTCATGTTCGTGATGGGCTGGTTCAACCGGGCGCAGAGCTATCTGGCCTATTTCGGTGCGCTGATGATGGGCTGGTCATTGCAGCTGGCGCGGCTGTGGGCCACGGACCTGCTGTTCGACAACCGCGACATCGAACTCGCATTGGCTTCATTGACAGGCTTGCTCACGCTGGCGGCGGTGCAATTTCTGATGCGCTATGCCGACCGACGGCTGCACTGGCTCAACCTCGCGCTACCCGCCCAATGCCTGTTGATGCCCATGTCGCTGCTAGCAGCCGGGACCGCCCAGCTGTATGCGATGACCGGGTTGTGGTCGGCGCTGCTAGGCGCCGAGGTCGCCATCGCCGCCGGGTATTACCTGGTCCAGGCTTGGCGCCAGCGAAGCCGCCAGTTCTGGCCGATGACCGGCTTGTTGTGCTTGCTGGGGCTGTCGCTGGGGCTGGGCTATGGGGCGCAGGCCTTCTCGCTCGATGCGCGCATAGGCTATGTCGCCGAACTGGTGCCTGCTCTTGGCTTTCTGGCCTTGGGCTTGAGGCTGGTGCAGCAATATGGACGTGCCTTCCAGAGCGTCGAGCAAAATCGCGCCGAGCTCGCACAGCGGGTTCGCGAAGCCACTGCGCAGATCGAGCTCAACTTTATCCAGCTGTCCGAACTCAAGGTCGAACAGGTCACCGACCGCGAACGCAAGCGCATTGCGGCTGACCTGCACGACGATCTGGGCGCCAAGCTGCTGACCATCGTCCACACCAGCGACAGCGAGCGCATCAGCACGTTGGCGCGCGAGGCCTTGGAGGAGATGAGGCTGTCTGTGCGCGGCATCACCGGCAAACCGGTCAAGCTGGTCGACGCGATGGGAGACTGGCGTGCCGAGGTGATTGCCCGACTGACGCAATCAGGCGTCGAAGGTTTGTGGAGCGCGCCATCGGACGAGGACCTGTCGCCCACCTTGTCCTCTCGCGCTTACGTGCAAACCACTCGCATCCTGCGAGAAGCCATCAGCAACGTCATCAAGCACAGCGGCGCATCACAGTGCACGGTGAGCTGCCGGATCGCCGACGGCGACTTCCAACTGACGGTCCAGGACAACGGCAAAGGGATTCCTGGCGCGCCGCAAGGTCGACTCGACAAGGGCCACGGCATGGCCAGCATGAAGGGCCGCGCCAGGCAACTTCAAGGGCAATGCCTGGTGGAATCGGGACCAGGCTACGGAACCGTGATCCGCCTCACGCTGCCGCTGCAAGCCCACACCACAGCGTGAGGAACCGCTGCTAGCATGAAATCACGCCATTTTTGGCGCGGCAATGAACGGCCTCCCTAGATGAAAAACATCCTGCTGCTTGAAGATCTGCCAGAGATTCGAATTTGGCTCAAGAGCTTGGTGTTGCAGGTCTTCCCCAAGGCGACGATCACCGAATGCTCGCGGATTCACGACGCGCTGCACCAAGTGCAAGCCCAGTGCTTCGACCTCGCACTGTGCGACTTGGGTCTGCCCGACGGCAACGGCACTGATGTGGTGGCCAGGCTGCATGAACTGCAGCCCGAAGTGCTGTCGGTGGTGGTCACGATCCACGACGACGACGAGCATTTGTTCCCCGCGCTGCAAGCCGGCGCATATGGCTACATCCTCAAGGAGCAACCGCGCGAGCTGATCATTGAGCAGTTGCAGCGCATCGCACAGGGCGAGCCGCCGCTGTCACCGTCGATCGCACGCAAGGTGATCAAGTACTTCGCCAGCATGGCCAAACCGGTGGCAGACAACTTGCCCGAGGTCTCGCTCACCGAACGCGAGAGCGAGGTGCTGCTGCGGGTCGCGAAGGGTTACACCTTGCCCGAGATTGGAGTCCAGCTCGGCTTGTCCCGTCACACCATTGCCGACTATGTCAAGCAGATTTACCGCAAGCTCAATGTCAGCTCGCGCGCCGAGGCCGCACTCGAAGCGCAACGGCTGGGTTTGTTCAGACGCTGAAGCAGCACGAGGCGTTTGAGGCGCGGCGCCTGCCGCGATAATCGCCGACCATGATCGGACGACTCACAGGCATCCTGGCGGAAAAATCGCCACCTCAAGTGCTCATCGACGTCAACGGGGTCGGCTACGAAGTCGACGTGCCGATGAGCAGCTACTTCAACCTGCCGGCGCTGGGCGAGCGCACCACCTTGCTGACCCACTTCGTGGTGCGGGAGGATGCGCAGTTGCTGTTCGGTTTTCTCACCCAAGCCGAGCGCGCCACCTTCCGTCAGCTGATCAAGATATCCGGGGTCGGACCGAGAATGGCGCTGGGTGTGTTGTCGGGACTGAGCGTTGCCGAGCTGACCCAAGCCGTCGCGCAGCAACAGGCAGGCCGTTTGGTCAAGGTGCCCGGCATCGGCAAGAAGACCGCCGAGCGCTTGCTGCTCGAACTCAAGGGCAAGCTCGGGCCTGACCTCGGCTTGCCCGGCGCGGCGGTGGCAAGCGAGGCCCAGACCGACATCGTCCAAGCGCTGGTCGCACTGGGCTACAGCGAGCGCGAAGCTGCTGCAGTCTTGAAGACCTTGCCGGCCGATGTGGGCGTCAGTGATGGCATCAAGCTGGCGCTCAAATCCTTGTCCCGATAGAGCCGTGGGTGGCCATCGGGTGCCCACAGGTGGACAATAGACTGTATGGGTATACAGACCGACGACTTTGCAGCCGCCAACACGGCGCCGCGCGTGCTGAGTTCAGCAAAAGCTTCGCCGCAAGAAGAGGCGATCGAGCGCGCGCTTCGTCCCAAGCTGCTGGCCGACTACATCGGCCAGGCCAAGGCCCGTGAGCAACTGGAGATCTTCATCGGTGCGGCCAAGAAGCGCGACGAGGCCCTTGACCACGTGCTGCTGTTCGGTCCGCCCGGCTTGGGCAAGACCACGCTGAGCCACATCATTGCCGCGGAACTCGGTGTCAACCTGCGCCAGACCAGCGGGCCTGTGCTTGAGAAGCCAAAAGACCTGGCGGCAATACTGACCAATCTCGAGAAAAACGATGTGCTGTTCATCGACGAGATCCACCGCCTCAGTCCGGTGGTCGAGGAAATCCTCTATCCCGCACTGGAGGACTACCAGATCGACATCATGATCGGCGAAGGCCCTTCGGCGCGATCGATCAAGCTTGACCTGCAGCCCTTCACCTTGGTCGGCGCCACCACCCGTGCCGGCATGCTGACCAACCCGCTGCGCGATCGCTTTGGCATCGTCACCCGGCTCGAGTTCTACAGTGCCGCAGAACTCGGCACCATCGTTCACCGTTCGGCCGGCCTGCTCAAGGTACCGATACAGGCCGAAGGCGCATTCGAGATCGCACGCCGCTCGCGCGGCACGCCACGCATCGCCAACCGATTGCTGCGCCGCGTGCGCGACTACGCCGAAGTCAAGAGCGACGGCACGATCACGCGTCAGATTGCCGACAAGGCCCTGGTGATGCTCGATGTCGACCCGGAAGGCTTCGACCTGATGGACCGCAAGCTGCTCGAAGCGGTGATCCACCGTTTCGACGGTGGCCCGGTCGGGCTGGACAACGTCGCCGCGGCGATCGGCGAGGAGCCGGGCACGATCGAGGACGTGATCGAACCGTTTCTGATCATGCAGGGCTTCCTGCAGCGCACACCGCGCGGGCGCATCGCGACGCTGGCAGCGTATCGCCACCTGGGCGTGGCGCCGCCGCAGGCAGCGGGCGGATTGTTCGGGGATTGAGCTGCGGCGCGCAACAGCCGGCGATCGAGGCCTGTTGCTGCGATTCAATCAACCCGCCGGCTTGCCCCGCCGCTGCTGCCAGGCAATCAACTCGCCGACGAAGCCTTTGCGAAAAGCCAACACGCAGACCTCGAAGATCGCGCCGATGATCACCGTGACCCAAGACCCTACCCGGTCGGCCAGATAGTCCTGCAAACCGATGATCGTGAACGCGCCGATCACCGGGCCGGCGAAGGTGCCCATGCCACCGAGCAGCGTCATCAACACCACCTCGCCCGAGAGCGACCAATGCGCGTCGCTCAGTGTCGCGAATCCCAGTACCAGGGTCTTCATCGATCCGGCCAGCCCGGCGATCGCTGTCGACAGCACGAAAGCCAACAACTTGTACTTGTCAACTGGCGAATGCGGTCGACATCCTCCAGCCCCATGCCCTGGGTCGGCTCGTCTAGCAGCATCAGTTTGGGTTCCATCGCCAGCGTGGTGGCGATCTCTAGCGCACGCTTGCGTGCCGTAGCTCAGTTCCACCGCAGTGAGCTGGGCGTACTTTTCCAGATCTACCTGGCCCAGCAACTGCAAAGCACGGTCGTTGAGCGCATCAAGCGATCGGTCGGAACGCCGGAACTGGAAACTGCTGCCGAGCTTGCGCTGCAGCGCCACCCGCACGTTCTCCAGCACCGTGAGGTGGCGAAAACCGGCCGAGATCTGGACCGACCGGATCACGCTGCGGCGGGCGATGTGGGCCGGCGCCTCTGCGGTGATGTCCTGGCCCTCGAACAAGATCTGGCCGCGGTGGGCGTCAGGAACTTGGTCAGCAGGTTGAAGCAAGTGGTCTTGCCGGCCCCGTTGGGCCCGATCAGCGCGTGGATGCCGCCGCGCTGAACCTTCAGCTTGACTTTGGCGACGGCGACGAAACCCTTGAATTCCTTGGTCAGCTCACGGGTTTCAAGAATGATGTCGCTGGGGCTCATGCCGACGCTGCCAGTTGGGATTAGAAGTGACGCCGATGGCAACGCCTGTGTGAGCTTTAGCAAAAACCTATCAGCAATCCTAGCTTTTATTCGCAGCGTCCACACCGCAGCCGCTGCGCTTGTTCTGGCGCCGCAATCGGACACAAAGCAAGCCCTCAAGCAACTCTTGTGGCTGTCGATATACGAACACAGCCTGCTGATGGCACCCATCCGCAGGCGGCAAGTCGCCCGCGAACCTCAACAAACGACACCATGGTGCGCCGCACAAGACTCGGCTTCACAATCATCGAATTGCTGGTGGCTCTGTCCATCGTCGGCATCCTCACCGGCGTGGCCCTGCCCTCCTACATCGACTATGTGCAGCGGTCACGGGTTCCGGTGGCCTTGGATGCGCTGTCGTCCTATGCCACCCGGATGGAGCAGCGCTTTCAAGACACTGGCAGCTATGCCAGCGATGGCAGCTGCGCCGCATCACTGCCGACTGCCGCCAACTTTGCACTGAGTTGCAGCATCACCAACAGCGGCCAGGGGTTCAGCGCTGTCGCCACCGGATCGGGCAACATGACGGGCTACAGCTACAGCATCGACCAGATGAGCAACCGGGTCACGCTGTATCACCCCAAGGGTGTGCCAGCGGTGCATTGCTGGAGCATGCGGGGCCTGACATGCGATACCTGAGGGCCCCGAGGGCGGCCGAATCCGCCCGCCCTTTATGGAAGTTACGGCTCGGGCTGACACTGGTCGAGCTGATGGTCGGGCTGACCATCGCCGGCCTGCTGGCCATCACCGCGATGCCGCATTTCGCCGACTACAGCCAAAACGCCCGGCTACGCGAAGGCGGTCATCTGTTGCTGGCCGAAGCGATGGCCGCCCAGAGCGAGGCCATCAAGCGCAACAGCCGTATGCGCCTGTCCGCCAGCAGCAGCACGGTGCAGTTGCTGGACCTGGCCGACCTGACACAGCCAGTCTTGGTGCGAGAAAGCAGCTTGTCAAACGGCTTGACCGCTGAAACCGCGAGCATTGACTTCGGCAGCGATGGCCGTACCCTGCCGTTTGGCACCGTCGGGGCGATCGACCTGTCGATCACCGGCATGACTTGCTCAAGCGACCTGCGCTGTCCAGGCCTGCGAGTCGACGCCGGCGGGACAACCAGGCTTTGCATCGATCGCCGGGTCGGTTGCCCATGAAGCGCGGCCTCGGCCTGCTCGATGCAATGATCGCGCTGGCGATACTGTCCTTCGGGCTGCTCGCGCTGACAGGACTGCAAAGCCGCACGATCGCCCGCGGTACCGAAGCCCAGTCGCGCCTGCTGTCAAGCCAGTTCAACGACGAACTGCTGAGCAGGGTGCTGGTCGATGTCGCCAACGCCAGCTGCTACACCCTGCCGCAGGTCGGCAACTGCACCAGCGCCAGCGCCCTGGCCAGCACCGCAGCCTGGGCCACCAGCGTGGCCGCAGCACTGCCGCCGCCGGTGAGCACGAGTTCAACGCTGGATGCTGCAAGCGGGCAACTCTCAGTGCTGATCACCTGGACCACCAAAGACCGCGAGGCCGGCTCGACGACCAGCGACATCACGCGCCAACAACTGGCGGTGACCGATGTCCGCCCCTGAGCGCCGACATCGCCGGCCGAAGCGCGGCCGGCGGCGCGGCATGTCCATCGTCGAGTTGATGGTCGGCATGGTGGTGGCGCTGCTGGTAGGCTTGTCCGCTGCCGGCAGCGCGATCGTCTTCACCGCGTCGCAACGCCAGGGCCTCGGGGTAGGCAGCGCCAACCTCAACGGTGCGAGTGCGCTGGCCGGGATCAAGCGCGACGTCGCCGCAGCCGGGCTGGGATTTTTCGGCGACTCGACATTTCGCTGCAACACCCTGAACCTCGGCGTCAACAACACGGTGCTCACCGACGCCAGCAGCTTCTCGCCCGCACTGATCACCAGCCAGGGCAACAACGACCGCATCGACATCGTCTATGCCAGCCAGATCAGCGCCGGCATCAGCGTGCTGCTCAACGCGGCATCGGACGGCAGTTCGGCCGAACTGCGCTCGCTGCTGCCGGCAAGTGTCGGGCAAGCCGTGCTGCTGGCGCCGGTCACACCGGGCTCGCCTTGTCTGCTGCGGTCGATCACCGCCATGGCCGCCGCGACCGCAGACAGCAAGCAGCAGCTGAGCTTTGCCAGCACGGGCCGCTACAACCAAGCTGTGTTCAGCAACAACCCCGCGTTCCCGGACAAGAGCAGCGCAGCGCTGCTCGGAGACCTGATCTGGAGCCGCTATCGGCTGGACGGCACAAACCTTCTGCTTGAGCGTCCATTGTTGGGTGACTCGGCTGTGTTGCAACGCAACGTGATAGGTCTGCGGGCGCAGTACGGCGTTGCCGCTGTCGGCGGCACCACGATCGAGAGCTGGCAAAACGCGAGCGGGTCAGACTTTGCCACCCTGACCAGCGCGGCATTGCCTCGCGTGCGTGCGTTGCGCATCGGGCTGGTGACGCGCAGCGCGCAGCGCGAGAAGGAAGCCGCCTCCGGCCACTGCGAGGCCAGCATGAACAAGCCCCAGCTGTTTGGCAACACCGTCGAACCCGACCTCAGCGACTGGGCCTGTTACCGCTACCGCAGCGCGGTCACCGTGGTGCCACTGCGCAACTTTGTGTGGGGCCTCACGCCGTGAAGCAAGACCACCATGGGATGGCAATGATCGTCGTGCTGGTGCTGCTGTCGGTGTTGCTGATGGGCGCTCTCGCGCTGGCTCGACTCACCGAGGTCGGCACCCTGGCCGCTGGCAACGCGAGCTACCGCGAGGCTTCGATACAAGCTTCGGCGGTGGGCATGAACACCGCCTACCTTGCCGTGCGAGATATCACCAACGAGGACCAAAGCATCACCGGCTGGTATTGGTCCACGATGCAAGCCGCCGAAGGCGACGACATCTCAAATCTGAACTTCGACAGCGCGCCGGAACTCCTGGTCGGCAACTACCGGGTGCGCTATGTCGTCGACCGGCTGTGCAATAACGCGCCCGTGACCAACACGCTGCAGCAATGCCTGGTCAAGCAGATACCGCAGACCGAGAGCAGCAAGGCCGGCGGCGAATCAGTCGACCCACCCAATGCCAGGCAGTTCAGGGTCACGGTCCGGGTGACCGGGCCCAAGAACACTCAGACCTGGACCCAAGGTCTCGTCACCAAGGGCTGAGCCGCGCCCTGGGTATCCCATCCCCCAAAACTATCGAGGTGATGCATGAATGCGCTTGTTCGAACCCTGACCTGCGGCACAGCCTTGTTGTGCCTGCTCGTCAGCCTGAGCGCGCCAGCCACCAACCTGGCCGAACTACCACTCAAGGCCTCGGTGCTGGCCAAACCCAACGTGGTGTTCGGCCGCGATGACTCGGGATCGATGGACTGGGAGGTGTTGATGAGCACCGACGACGGCATTGCCTGGTGGAACGGCAGCAACTCGGCCTGGGACAGCGCCTCCAACAAACCGGTCTACACATCGGCCACAAGCGGTAATCGCTTGACGCATCTGTTCCCGATGGGAACGGCCACCGGCGGCCAGATCTACGCGATCGGATCCGACAACGGCCGGGTCGCACCACCGATCGCGCAACTCGGGTGGCTGCGGTCCAGCGCCTTCAATCCGCTGTACTACAACACCAGGACCAGCTACCCGGCTTGGTCGCCGGCCTATGTCAGCGCCGCGTTGCGCAACTATGCCGATGCGCCGACAACGGCCGCGCCATCGCACCCCGGGCCGCTGTCGCCCACACCAGTCACGCTCAACGTCGGCACGCAGTGGAGCTCGACCAACACCAACTTCAGCAACAGCGACTATCAGTTCAGCGTGATGCCGGGCATGGTGTTGCCGATCGGCACGAAGATCAAGGCGAGCAGTTCAAGCTCGGGGCTGTGCAGCGGCAGCACGCTGCAAACGCTCAGCGCGTCGACCGTGGTGGGTTCGGGCGGACGCTGCCAAGCCTCGTTGCCCTATTACCCAGCGACCTTCTGGCAGCGCACGGTCTGCCCGGCTGGCGACGCCGGCTGCACCGCGGCGCCCGACTGTGTCGCCACCAACCCGGCAACGAACCCGGACGCCGACTGTGTCAGCGCGCCCGACGGCCTGGGCAAGCTGCGCCGCTACGAGATCAAATCAGGGATCAGCTTCCCGTCTGGCCGTAGCTTTGCAGCCGAGTTGCAAAACTTCGCGAACTGGTTCACTTACTACCGCAAGCGCAAGCTGATGCTCGCCGGCGCGATGGGCCGCGCGCTAGAGCCACTGACCGGCGTGCGATTGGGCGTGGTGCCGTTTTGCGACGGCAGCAGCAGCGACGCCTGCGCGGTGCCGACGATGTTCGATGCCGACAGCAGCAACAGCGCCAGCAACCGGCGCGCCGCCGCGGGCACTTTCTACCTCAACGCGCTGAGCTCGCAGGGCACGCCAACCCACAACACGATGAAGTACATCGCCAACCAGTTCAACACCAACACCAACATCGTCCAGTACGCCTGCCAACGCAACAACCTGTTTGTCGTCACCGACGGCTTCTCCAACACGACGGCAATCACACCGCCGTCCTGGGACTCGGGCAAGTCGGCCAACACCTGGGGCGCCAGCGCGCCCTACCAGACCACAGCCAACGGCTCGCTGGCCGACCTGGGACTGCGCTACTACACCAACCGGCTGCGCGCCAGCGGCGCCAATGCGCTGGGCGCAGGCCGCCTGCCCTCGGGAGACCCGACGCGACGCAACCCCGACCTCAACACCGACCTGCACATCACCACCTACGGCATCACGCTCGGCGCGCGCGGCAAGCTATTTCCCGACGCCAGCAACCCCTTCGCGACCGACGTTTTTGCCACCCCGCCGACCTGGCCAGCCCCAGTGGCCGATGATCCGTCGATGATCGACGATCTCTGGCACGCGACGGTCAACGGCCGCGGCCAGATGTACCTGGCCGGTGACGTCGAGTCACTGAGAGGAGCGATCCAATCGGCGTTCAACGACATCCTCAATCAAGAGGGTTCACAAGCCAGCGTCGCCGTCAGCTCGGTCAACCTTGACCGCGGCGACTCGCAGGCCTATATGGGCTCCTACAACCCGGCCGGCTGGTCCGGCGACCTGTCGGCCAACCCGATCGATCCCAGCACCGCTGCGATATCGACAACCGAGACCTGGTCGGCCGCGAGCCAGCTGTCGACGCGCGACTGGACCACCAGGCTGGTGTTCAGTTCAGGCAGCAGCAGCGGCCTGGACTTCAATGCCGACAATGTCGGGGCTGCGGTCAACCCCGATGCAGCCAGCTTCACCAACCAGCAGGTGGTGGACTACCTGCGCGGCAACCGCAGCGGCGAAGGCAGCCTGTTCAGAGCGCGAACCAGCCTGATCGGCGCGGTGGTCAACGCAGAACCGGTGCTCGCGCGCGACGAGCGAGTGGTCTACCTGGCATCGGGCGACGGCATGCTGCATGCGTTCGACACCAGCAGCGGCAAAGAAGAATGGGCTTATGCGCCACCCGATACCTTGGCCAACCTGGGCCAGTCGGTGCAGCGCGGCTGGGTCTACCAGACGCTTCTCGATGCAACGCCTGGCTATGGGCGGCTGTCGTCGGGCCAGAAGTTGCTCGTCGGTGGACTTGGCGCGGCCGGGCGCAGCTATTACGCGCTCGACGTCAGCAATCCCAAGAATCTGAATGCGGCTGGCGCGGCGGCACAGTTCCGCTGGATCTTCCCGGCCAGCGCCGATGCAGCCAACCGCGCCAAGATGGGTTACACCATCGGCAAGCCGGTGATCACCAAGACTGGCGACGGCGATGTCGTGCTGCTGAGTTCAGGCGTGGACAACGCCCAAGCCGTGGGCGACGGCAAGGGTCGACTGTGGGTGCTCAGTGCCGGCACCGGCGCAGTGATCAAGACCTTCAGGACTGCCGCCGGCAGCACGGCAGCCGAAGCCGGCTTGTCTCACGTCTCGGCCTTCAAGGAGACCGACGGCAGCGTGCGCTACGCCTTCGGCGGCGACTTGCTAGGCAATGTCTGGCGATTCGATCTGGAAAAAACCGGCGTGGGGGAACTCGACGCCGACCTCCTCGCGGTGCTACTTGACGCGGCTGGCAACGCCCAGCCCGTCACTTCAGCACCCGAGATGATCAGCCTGAACGGCAAACGCATCGTCCTGCTGGGCACCGGCAGGCTGCTCGACATCGGCGATTTTGGCAACAACCGCACCCAATCGTTCTACGCCATCGCCGATGGCCCGGCGCTGAACAATGCCCGCGCCAGCCTGGTGCACCAGGTCTACAGCCGCGGCAGCAACGGCGCCGGCACGCTGACCCAAAACACCGTGAACTGGGCCAGCGACCGAGGCTGGTATGTGGACCTGCCTGCCGGTGAGCAAGCCAACACCGACCCGATCGTCACCTACGGCGCGGTGGCTTTCGTCAGCAACATCAACGGCGCCACCGACTGCAGCCAGTCGTCCTACCTCTACCTGATCGACGTCGGCTCAGGCAGCCTGACCGCCAGCGAGACCACCGCGTCATGGCTGATTGCCGCCAACGCCTCGTCATCAAGAGTGATCACACTGCGTGTGATCGACGGCAAGATCGTCGGCCTGACCCATCGATCCGACAACAGCGTGTTCCAGCAACGCCTACCGTTGGGCCAGACCATCACCCCGGCCAAAAGCGCCTGGCGCGAAATTCGACGCTAATGCTCCAGCGACTCCAAATGACTCGCATCATCCCAGCCCACCAGCGTGAAACCCTGCGGCGTGTGCAGCAGCCGGTTGATCGCGGCGTTGCCCAAGGTCCAGCTGCGCGGGGCATCCAGCGCGGTGCGGGTCGCTGCGCGGTACAGGCAGTCGAGCACGCCACCGTGGCTGACCAGCGCGATCGTTCGACCGGCGTGAGCCGCGACCAGACCTTCGACCGCAGCGATCGTTCGGGCGTAGAAGACACGCAGGCTCTCGGCGCCCTCTGGCGCGAAATCCGGATCACGGCTGTGCCAGCGCCGCGCCAGCTCGGGCGATTGCTGGTCGATCTGCTGCCGGGTCTGGCCTTCGAGCACGCCGAAACAGCGCTCGCGCAAGCCAGGGTCGGCGCTCAGCGGCAGACCCAGCGGCGCGGCCAGCGCCTGCGCGGTCTGCCACGCGCGGCCCAGGTCGCTGGCGATCACCGCGCTCAGGCCTTCGTCGCGCAGCGCATCTGCCAGGCTAGCAGCTTGGCGCTGGCCGACCCGATCGAGCGGGATGTCGATCTGCCCTTGCAGCCTGAACTCGGCATTCCAGGCCGTCTGGCCGTGACGAATCGCGACGATGCGGGTGGCTTCAGGCACGCAGTCGACGGTTCAGCGTGTAAGTGCCCGACAGCGTGGCCGCGTCCAGCACATGGTCGATCAAGGCGTCGCGCACCTGAGGGCCGGTGAAGCTGCCCTCGACCGGCAGCCGAGCGATGTCCAGCGCGTAGAGCGTGAACACATAGTGGTGCACCAGCGCATCGTTGAAAGGCGGAAACGGGCCGTCGTAGCCGAAGTACTGCCCGCGCTTGTCGGCGTCGCCGTCAAACCAGCCGGTGTAGTCGTTCAGCCCCTGGCGCGCGCCATCGGCCTGCGGGCCGGGCTTGCCGCGCGGGGTGAAGCCGTCGCTCCACTGCCCCGCTGCGAAACCACTGCGGCTCGGTGCCAGGTCGACCATCACCCAGTGGAAAAAATCGACCCTGGGCGCGTCGACCGACACCTCGCGATCGGTTTGGTTGACATCGTCCGCGACGCCCGGCACGTCGAAATCCTGGCACAGCAGCACCAGCGAGCGGGTGCCGACGGGCAACTCGCTCCAGGCCAGCGGTGGACTGAGGTTGTCGGCGAAATCGACACCGGCCTCGGTCAGCCTGCCGGCAGCATAGCGCTCGGGGATCGCCTCGCCGTTGGCCCAGCCATCGCTCCATAACTTCATTCGATTTCTCCTGCACAAATGTCGGGCTGAGCCCGGACCAGGCGGTGAGCGCGCTCAGCCACCCCAGACCACCGGCACCTCGTCGGCAGCAGCACGCTTGAGCAGATCGAACATCGGCCACATCCGCTGGCGCATGCTCACCCCATTGCGGGGCGGCAGGGTTCGGCCCTGCGCTGCGGCTTCGGACTCGGCCTCGCGGCGTGCCGCCTCGTCGACCGCAACAGCCTGTTCGATCGCAGCGATCGCGGCGGCCATCGCGGGCGGCTCGATGATGCCTTTGGCAGCCGGGTCGCGACCGATCGCGCGCAGCAGCGCATCGCCGTTGGGGCCGAGCATCAGGATGTCACCGCCAGCCTTGGATTTGAACTTGTAGATCATCTGCGCTGCGCGCCCGGGTTGTAACGCCTCGATTGTGCACAGCCGCTAGCGCAGTGCCAAGGCACGCCAGGCTGTCGGCGTGTGCCCCGTCAGGCGTTGGAAGAACCGGGTGAAGTAGCCGGCATCGGCAAAGCCCAGCCCGAGACCGATCTGCTTGATGCTCTGTGTGGTGTAGGCCAGGTCACGCTGCGCCTCGAGCACCAACCGGCCGTGCAACACGCCCAGCGCCGAATGGCCCAGCACTTGGTGGCAGACCCGGTTGAGCTGGGTCGGCGTGATACCCATCGTCCTTGCCATGGTGGCCAGCGAGGGTTGCTGGCGGAACCCGGACTCGACCAGCTCGCGCAAGCGTCTCACATGGGCCAGCGCGCGCGAGTTGCCCGCCGGCGCCGAATCACCGGCCATCGCGCGGTCGGGCAACAGGCGACCGAGCATCACCGCCAGGTGCAGCAGCGCGGCGTCGAGCGCCAAGTCACGCCAGGGTGCGGCTTGGGCGAATGCTTCGCGCAGACGCGCCACCGCATCATGCAGGGCCTGACCTTGCGGGTCGGCCGCAGGCCAGGCGAGCCATCGTGTTTGCACCAGCCGATCGGCCAAGGCCGGCGCGCGCTGCAACAGTCGCAGCAGGTGCTGCTCAAGCAGCGTGATCACCGTGCCCTCGATGTCGGGCGCGAAAACGAAACCATGCGGCACCAACGCGGGCACCAGCAGCACGCAAGGCCCAAGCAAGGCCTGGTTGCCGGCCTCGAGCCAGGCCTGGGCGGCACCGGACTCGATGTGCAAAATTTGAAACAGTGCCGCATGCCGGTGCGGC
>JBILYN010000057.1:0-18227 GCA_044377715.1 Aquabacterium sp. | reverse complement strand
TCGCTGATCGAGGCCAACAAGCTCGACATGGTCCGCGTGCCCTACAAGGGCGAGGCGCCGGCGGTCATCGACCTGGTCGGCGGGCGGGTGCCCTTGATGTTCGTCACGCCCGCAGTGCTGCCGCAATTGCTCAAGGAGAAGTTCCGGCTGATCGCCGTGCTCTTGCCAGAGCGCACCCGGACCTTTCCCAATGTGCCCACGATGGCCGAGGCGGGTCAACCGCTGGTCAATATCCGGCCTTGGGGCGGCTTGCTGGGTCCGGCCAAGATGCCCAAGGAGCTGGTCGATCGGATCTCGAAAGACTTCAACCTGATCATGCGCCGGCCCGATGTGGTCGAGCAGTACGACAAGCTCGGGCTGCTGCCCACGCCGTCGACGCCCGAGGTCATGGGGGCGCAGGTGAAGGAGCAACTGGGGATCTGGACGCGCACGATGCGCACCGCAGGCATCGAGCTGGAGTGACGCCGACGCGCCGGGTGCGCGTCGAGCCGCCATCTTGGCGCCGCGCGCCCGCTTTTTCGTCAGACCGACAACCCGGTCTGCAGTGCTGCGGTGAAGACTGCCGCTGAGCGCCCCAAGGCCGGCCGAAGCCGCCCGCCCCCCGTGGGGATCAAGCAAAGTGGCAAAGCCACATTTGCTTGAGGTCGGCGCCGATGCAGGCCGGTTCGTGCTCAGAGAAGGTCTGCGACCACGGCAGCCCGAACGGCTGCGCGAACCGCGCCGTCTATGCTGTCGGCCCTGCAAGCGGTGCAGCTCGGCCGAGGCACAGCCTGCCGACCTGATTCATTGGAGCAAGACCATGACCCTCCCACACAAGCCCGGTCCCGCGACCGAACCGCGCCTGACCTCGCTGTCTCACGGCGGTGGTTGTGGCTGCAAGATCGCCCCCGGCGTGTTGTCCGAGATCCTCAAGGGCACTGCGGCGATGCCGATCCCGCCCGAGCTGATGGTGGGCATCGAGACCGCCGACGACGCGGCCGTCTACCGACTCAACGACCAGCAGGCGCTGATTGCCACGACCGACTTCTTCATGCCCATCGTCGACGACCCGTTCGACTTTGGCCGCATCGCAGCGACCAACGCGATCAGCGATGTCTACGCGATGGGTGGGCGACCGATCATGGCGTTGGCGCTGGTGGGCATGCCGATCAACGTGCTGTCGACCAACACGATCGGCCGCGTGCTCGAGGGCGGCGCGTCGATGTGCAGGCTGGCGGGCATCCCGATCGCCGGCGGCCACACCATCGATTCGGTCGAGGCGATCTACGGTCTGGTGGTGATGGGCCTGGTGCACCCCGACCGCGTCAAACGCAATGCTGACGCCCGCCCTGGCGACCTGCTGGTGCTGGGCAAACCGGTGGGTGTGGGGGTGATGAGCGCGGCGCTCAAGCAGGGTCAGCTCGGCGATGCGGGTTACGCCCAGATGATCGCCACGACCACCGCGCTCAACACGCCAGGGCCTGATCTGGCTGAACTGCCGGGTGTGCATGCGATCACCGATGTCACCGGCTTCGGCCTGGCGGGCCACGCGCTGGAGATGGCGCGTGGCGCCCGCTGCGAGTTGCAGATCGACTGGTCCGCCGTGCCCTTGCTGCCGGGCGTTCGTGCGTTGGCTGCGCGCGGCTTCATCACCGGCGCGTCGGGCCGCAACTGGGCCGGCTACGGCGCCGATGTGCAGCTCTCATCGCAACTGGACGCCGAAGACCGCGCGCTGCTGACCGACCCGCAAACCAGCGGTGGCCTGCTTGTGGCCTGCGAGCCGTCGGCGTTGGATGCGGTGCTGGCGATCTTTGGTCGCCATGGCTTCGCGCAGGCCGCAGTGGTTGGTCAGGTGCTGGCTGCCAGTGGCCAACCGCGGCTTGTGGTCCGATAGGGTGGTTCGTCGCACGGGTCTTGCGGCAAGCGCTCAGGCGCTGCGCGGACGTGGCACGAACACTGAGTAACTGCCATTGGCCTGGGCCACCAGCGCATCGCCGAGGTGGATGCGTGACAGCAGGTGGACCACGTTGCGGCCGCGGTGCACCAGCTCGGTCTCGCAGCGGATCAGCCCTTCGATCACTGGCCTGAAGTAGGCGATGCGGATCTCGATCGTCGCGCAGCTCTCGCCTGGGGCCAGCGTCGGATACAGCGCTGCGCCCATGCCGGTGTCGGCCAGCGCAAAGATCACTGCGCCGTGCACCACGCGGTGCGGATTCAGGTGGTGCTCGGCGACGGTCAGCGCGCATTGGCTACGGCCGGCCGGTTGGGGCTCGAAATGCAGGCCGATCAGTTCGGCGAAGGGGTGTGTTGGCATGGTCAGGCTTTCAGGGCCCTCCATGGTAGTGGGCCCATTTTGAGTGGCGCGACGGCTTCGAGACGGGAGGCTTGGCGCTGCCTAGAGGGTGCATGATGGGGCCGGACCGCTGCGCCTGGCGGGATGCGTCAGAATGAGCGGTCTACGCTGGCGGCCCGGCCGGGTCATTGCCGGCGCCAGAGCTACATCGGCTGCGGCCGCGAGGATGAGATATGCGACAACTCGAGTTTGGCTGGTTCCTGCCCACTGCCGGTGACACCACGGCCTACGCCGATCGCGACGCGACGGTGCCGCCTTCGATGGCGATGTTCGACCGGGTGGTCGCTGCCGCCGAAAAAGCCGGTTTCGAGTACCTGCTGGTACCCGTCTCCTGGACTTGCTGGGATGCTTACATCTGCTCGGCGATGGTGTTGGCGCGCTCGCGGACGATCCGCATGCTGGTGGCGGCGCGCCCTGGCTACATGAACCCGGTGCTGCTGGCCCGGATGATCGCGGCGATGGACCAGTTGTCTGACGGCCGGGTCGCGGTCAACCTGATCGCCGGGCAGAGCGAGGCCGAGGCGGTCCAGGACGGCATCGTGCTGCCCAAGGAAGAGCGCTACGCGCTGATGGACGAAGAGGTCAGCATCCTCAAGGCGCTGTGGACCGAGCGCGGGGCGGTCACCTTCGAGGGCCGCCACCACCAGGTCAACGGCGCGCGGATCTCGCCCAAGCCGCTGCAGCGACCACACCCACGATTCTACCTCGGCGGTGGCTCGCCTGAAGCCTGGGAACTGTCGGCCCGTCACGCCGATGTGCACTTGTTCTGGGGCGACACGACCGAGACGATCGCCGCCAACATGCGCGACATCCGTGAACGCGCGGCGCGCCACGGCCGCGAGCACGACATCGGTTTCGGCATGCGCTTGCAGATCGTCTGCCGCGAGACCGAGGATGAAGCCTGGGAGGCGGCCCATACGCTGGTGGCCGGTGTGACCGACTCGCAGACCACTTTTATCCGCCAACACTACGGCGGTTCGGCGGCGAACCGGCGAGTCCAGGAACTGGCGCTGACCCACGGCGAACTGATCGCGCCGCATCTGTGGACCGGCATCACGAAGGTGCGCCCAGGCGCGGGCATCGCGGTGGTGGGCGATCCGCAGCAATGCGCTGACACACTGCAGCAGTTCATCGACCTGGGCTGCCACTCGTTCTGCTTGTCGGGCTATCTGCACGACGAAGAGGCCGAGCGCTTCGCCCGTTTGGTGCGCCCGCTGCTGGCCGAGCGAAATGGCGCGCGCATGCCGGCGATGCCGCCGGCCTGAGACCGAATGCTGCCGTGAAGCGCTGAGCTCGCGGCGCACCCCACCATCCCTTTAGGAAAACAAGCCATGAATCTGCTCAAACACCTGCTGCTGGCCGCCTCGCTGTTGGCGGTATTGCCGGCATCCGCGCAGAGCGCAGCGACAAGCGCGCAGGCTGCTGCGTTCCCCAGCCGCCAGATCAAGGTGCTGGTGCCTTTCAACGCCGGCAGCGGCGCCGACTCATCGTCGCGCTTTTACGGCGAGCAGCTTGGGCGGCTGTTCAACCAGCAGGTGCTGGTCGAGAACCGGCCAGGCGGCAGCGGGTTGATCGCGGTGCAGGCCACGCGCCAAGCACCGGCCGACGGCCACACCATCCTGATGGGCAGCAACTCGCCTGCGGTGGTCAACGCCATCATGATGAAGAACCTGCCCTACGACCCGTTCAAGGATCTGCGGCCGCTGTATGGCCTGGCGATCAGCCCGGTGGCTTTCGTCGTGCGGGCCGAGTCACCGCACAAGACCATGGCCGACTTGGTGGCTGCGGCGAAGAAGGACAAGCGCGCGCTGCAGCTGGGCGACTACTCGGCTGGCTACAAGCTGATCGCGGCCTGGCTGGGCACGGCCAGCGGCCTGCGCGTCGATCACATTCCCTACAAAGGTGGCGCGCAGATGCTGACCGATGTCGTCGGCGGTCAGCTCGAGGTTGGCGTGATCGACTTCACCGGAACCATCGAGCTGCTGAAGGGCGGTCGCCTGCGGGTGCTGGCGATCACCGCCGACAAGCGTGACGCCATGTTCCCCGACATTCCGACGATGAAGGAGAGCGGCTTCGCCGACTTCGAGACCTCGGTCTGGTCGGCTTTCTTCGTGCGCGGCGAGACCCCGGACGACGTGGTCGAGAAGCTGGCTGCGGCGATCCATAAGGTGATGAACTCCGAGGCTGGCAAGGCCTACCACGCATCGCTGCCGTCGGCACCGATGATGATGGGTCCGAAGGCCTTAGGGGAATTCCAGCGCCGCGAGTACGACCGCTTCAAGCGCGTCGCTGAGCTCGCAGGCATCAAGCCCGAGTGATGCGCCAGCGCGCACGGTGCGCGACTGTCGCCGTGTAGCGCCTGCGTGACCCGCCCGCGCGTGGCGCACCCACCGCAGTCTGCGCCGACTGGCGCGCCTACTGGATAAGCGCTATTTCAAAGAAGCGCTTTCTGTGTAAAGTGCTCTCAGTGACTTTTTCACTCCAAGGAAGCGCCATGCAGCTCGGCATGATCGGACTGGGCCGCATGGGCGGCAATATCGTCAGGCGCTTGATGCGCGACGGCCACAGCTGTGCGGTCTATGACAGCAACCCAGCGGCGGTGCTCGCGCTGGGTGGCGAGGGGGCTGTCACCAGCCAGGACTTGACTGACCTGGTGCGCCAGCTCAGCGCGCCGCGCGCGGTCTGGGTGATGCTGCCCTCGGGCGCGATCACCGAGGCGGCAGTCGCCGCATTGGGCGATCTGCTGTCGCCTGGTGATGTCATCATCGACGGCGGCAACTCCAACTTCAAGGACGATGTTCGTCGCGCCCAGGAACTGGCAGCCAAGGACATCCGCTACATCGACGTTGGCACCAGCGGCGGCGTCTGGGGTCTGGAGCGAGGCTACTGCCTGATGATCGGCGGCGACCGCGACTCGGTGCAGCGCCTGGACCCGATCTTCAAGACCCTGGCGCCAGGTGTCGGCGAGATCGACCGCACACCGGGGCGGGCCCAGCGCCAATCGACCGCCGAGGAAGGTTACCTCTACACCGGCCCGGCCGGGTCTGGCCACTTCGTCAAGATGGTGCACAACGGCATCGAGTACGGCCTGATGCAGGCCTACGCTGAGGGCCTGGACATCCTCAAGGGCGTTGCGCAGGAGGTGATTCCCGCCGAGCGGCGCTACGACCTGGACCTGGCCGACATCACCGAACTGTGGCGGCGTGGCAGCGTGGTCTCGTCCTGGTTGCTCGACTTGAGCGCCACCGCGCTGGCCGAAGACCCACAGCTCAAGGGCTATTCGGGTTATGTCGAGGACTCTGGCGAGGGCCGCTGGACCATCATGGCGGCGATCGAGGAAGCGGTGCCTACCGATGTGCTGTCGGCCGCGCTCTACACGCGTTTTCGTTCGCGCCAGGACCACACTTTTGCAGAAAAACTGCTGTCGGCAATGCGCAAGCAGTTCGGTGGCCACCAAGAACCCCAGAAGGGATGACCGTGGCCAAAGCCAATGATGTCGAACACGACGCGATTCCGCACGGCCAGCAGGCGCCTGCCTGCACCGTAGTCATCTTTGGCGCCGCCGGCGACCTCACCAAGCGCTTGCTGATCCCGGCGCTGTACAACCTGGCGCGCACCGGGCTGCTGCCCGAGAAGTTCGCGCTGGTCGGGGTCGACCGACTCGAGATGACCGACGCGGCATTCCGCCAGCACCTCGACGCTGCGGTGCGCGCATTCGCTGCCGACAAGCATTACTCGCAAGTGCTCGACGAGCTGCACTGGAACGAGTTGCTGCAGCGCATCAGTTATCTGCCAGGTGATTTCGGCGACCCGCTGGCCTATTCCCGCTTGGGCGACAAGCTTGGCGAGGTCAGCGCAGCCCAGCACAACGGCGACAGCGTGTTGTTCTATCTGGCGGTGGCGGCACGGTTTTTCGGCGGCATCGTCGACCAGCTCGGCGCCGCCGGGCTCGTCTCCGAAGTACCGGGCCGCTGGCGCCGGGTGGTGGTCGAGAAGCCTTTCGGTCACGACATGGCCTCGGCGCGCGCGCTCAACACCCAGCTGCGTCGCAGTCTGGCCGAGCCCCAGATCTACCGCATGGACCATTTTCTGGGCAAGGAGACGGTGCAGAACATCATGCTGATGCGCTTTGCCAACAGCATCTTCGAGCCGCTGTGGAACCGCGACCACATCGACCATGTGCAGATCACCGTGGCCGAGACCGTGGGCGTCGAGAGCCGGGCGGGCTTTTACGAGACCACCGGCGCGCTGCGCGACATGGTGCCCAACCATGTGTTCCAGTTGTTGGCGCTGACCGCGATGGAGCCCCCCGCGTCGTTCTCGGCCGACGCCATCCGCAACGAGAAGACCAAGGTGCTGAACTCGGTGCATCGGGTCGATGCGGCCAGCGACAGCGTGCGCGGCCAGTACGCGGTCGGCCAGCGCGACGGGCAACTGCTGACGGGCTACCGCGAAGAAGCCGGCGTGGCCGCCAGCAGCATGACCGAGACCTATGTGGCGATGAAGCTCGGGGTCGACAACTGGCGCTGGTCCGGCGTGCCGTTCTACCTGCGAACCGGCAAGGCCATGGCCAAGCGCAGCAGCGAGATCGTGATCCAGTTCAAGCGCCCGCCGCTGTCGCTGTTCCGAGACACCGCGACCGAGGCGCTGACGCCCAATGCGTTGGTGCTCAAGCTCCAACCTGACGAGGGCGCGTCGCTGATGTTCGGCGCCAAGATCCCTGGGCCCAGCATCTCGATCGGCCAGGTGCACATGGATTTCCACTACAAGGACTACTTCCAGAACGCGCCAAGCACCGGCTACGAGACGCTGATCTACGACTGCATGATCGGCGACGCGACGCTGTTCCAGCGTTCGGACAGCGTGATCGCGGGCTGGCAGATCGTCCAGCCCTTGCTCGACCACTGGGCCGAGGGCGCAGCCGATGGCGAGCCGGCCGCGCTGGCGAACTACGCCGCCGGTTCCGAAGGCCCGGCCGCTGCAGACGCTTTGCTGCAGGCCAGCGGACGGTCCTGGAAGCGCTTGGTCTGAGTGAACAGCGCGACCTCAAGGCATTGAATAGCCGAACGCAGCGAATCGACAGGAGACATGATGACGTGGAATTTCGGGGATATCTTGGATGCGGTCGGCTCGCATGTCCCACCGCAGGCGCCGGCTTTCATCCACGGCCAACGCGTCATCTCTTGGGGTGACGCGAACCAGATGACCAACAAGCTGGCCCGGGCAATGATCGCGCGTGGCGCGCAGCCCGGCGACAAGATCGCGATCTACATGCGCAACCGGCCGGAATACCTGCTCGCGCTGGCGGCGGGTTGGAAGGCGCGGCTGACCCATGTGAACGTCAACTACCGCTACACGCCTGAGGAGGTCTGGTACATCTTTGACAATTCCGATGCGCAGACGGTGGTCTACGCGTCGGAATTCCGCGACGCAGTGGCCGAGATCAGGCCGCGCCTGCCCAGGGTGAAGACCTGGATCGAGGTCGGTGCTGCGGGCAACATCGCGCCGTTTGCCGAGTCCTTCGACGATCTGGCCCAACAAGGCAAGGGTGATCCCCTTGGCATCGAGCGCTCGGGTGATGATCAGTTCTTCATCTACACCGGCGGCACCACCGGCATGCCCAAGGGCGTGATGTGGGCCCACGACGACCTTCGCGAGATCATGCTGCAGGGGCCCAGGTTGCTCGGCCCGGTGCCCGAGACGCTGGAAGAACTGGCCGCATTCACTCGGCAGACAGGGCCCGGCGGCTGCATCCTGCCGGCGCCGCCGCTGATGCATGGCACCGGCTTGTTGACATCGATGGGCACGATGATGGCCGGCGGTTGCGTCGTCACGCTCGAGGGCCAGACCTTCGATCCAGTGGAGATGTTGAAAGCCACCCACCAGCACAGACCGCAGACGCTGGTGATCGTCGGCGACGCTTTCGGCAAACCGCTGCTCAACGCGCTCAATGCCGCACCCGGTGTCTACGACCTGTCGAGCGTCGCGGTCATCATTTCATCGGGCGTGATGTGGAGCCTGGAGGTCAAGGCCGGCCTGCTTGCGCACATGCCCAATGCCGTCCTCAACGATGGATTTTCTTCGTCCGAAGCCCTGGGCATGGGCGTGTCGTTGATGACCAAGGACGCGCAAGTCCAGACCGCCAAGTTCGTGCTGGGCAGCCGCTGCAAGGTGTTTGACGAAAAAGACCAACCGATCGCGCCGGGTTCAGGCTTGCCGGGCATGGTCGCCATCGCGCCGCCCAATCCGATCGGCTACTACAAGGATGAAGAGAAGTCGGCGCGTACTTTCCGGCTTATCGACGGGGTGCGCTATTCGATTCCCGGCGACTGGTGTGTGGTCGAGACCGACGGCAGCCTGACCTTGCTCGGCCGCGGCAGCGCCTGCATCAACACCGCTGGCGAGAAGGTTTTTCCGGAAGAGGTCGAAGAAGCGCTCAAGACCCATCCCTGCGTCGAAGACGCGCTCGTCATTGGCTTGGCCGACGACAAGTGGGGTCAGTCCGTCACCGGTGTGGTTCGCCTGGTCGACGGTGCAGCGCTGGCCGAAGACGAGTTGCGTGCCCATGTCCGCAAGGCACTGGCCGGTTACAAGACCCCGAAGCGCGTGTTCGCCACCACCGAAGTCTTGCGCGCCAGCAACGGCAAAGCCGATTACCCGACTGCCAGGAGGATCGCCCAGGATGGCGCAGCGGCTTGAGTTGGTGGCGCCCGTCGGGCGGATCAAGCCGGCAATGACTTGGGCGGCCAGGCCTGTGCGGTCGACCTGCCACATCGCTGAGCCCATGCCGGCGCGCACCCTAACCAACGCCTAGCGCGTCTCTATCGGCCCTGGATGATCGACAGCAAACAACCCGTGTACCGCCCGCTGATGGGCGTCTTGTTCATGTGCATGGCCTGCACATTCTTTCCGGTGATGAACGGTCTGGCCAAATTGATGAGCCAGCGCTACTCGTCCGAGCAGGTGGTGTGGGCTCGAACGTTCAGCCATCTGATCCTGGTGCTGTTGGTGCTGCTGCCGCGCTACGGGCCGGACATCGTCAAGACCCAGCGCCCCGGGTTGCAGATCCTGCGCTCGTGCATGCTGCTGGCCTCGACGATGCTTTACTTCACCGCGATCAAATACGTCTCGATTGCCCAGGCGTCGTCGATCTCTTTCCTCGCGCCGCTGCTGGTGATGGTGCTGGCTGGACCGATGCTGAATGAAAAAGTCACACCGGCGCGTGCCATGGGGGTGGTGGTCGGCTTCATAGGCGTGCTGGTGATCGTTCGACCTGGGTCCGCAGTGTTCCAACCGGCATCGCTGCTGATCGTCGTCAGCTCATTGTGTTACGCGATCTACCAGTTGCTGACCCGGCAGGTTGCCGGCACGGATCGCCCGGAAACATCGGTGGTTTACTCGGCCTTGGTCGGGTCTGTGCTGATGAGCCTGGTCGTGCCTTTTTCTTGGACCACGCCGACCGGGCTGGTCGACTGTCTGCTGCTTGCCAGCCTGGGAGCGCTCGGCGCTTTGGGGCATTACTGCTTGGCGCGTGCGATGACATACGCCCCAGCCAACTTCGTGTCGCCATTCAATTACTGGCAGATGGTCGGATCGGTGGTCGTGGGCTACCTGATGTTTGCCGAAATTCCGGATCTCTTCACCTGGCTGGGCACTGCGCTGATCATCGCCGCTGGCTTGTACGTGGGTCTGAGGTCCAGCAAGTAGCGCGCGAGCCAGCCAAGCGGAGGCACCATCGGCCCGCGAAGTCCGGGCCGCTAGGGCATTCCCGCGGGGTATCGCCGCCTTGAAACCCCTAAAGTCTCCGGTTTCGCGGCGCGGGCCAAGTGCTCTACCGCTTCGAGACCTGCGCCCTGTACGTCGATGTTGACGCCAACCTAAAGCTGCCCATGACCGCTTCCACCGCCTCCCTGTTCGAACCCTTTGCCAGAGCTTCACTTCAACTGGCCAACCGCTTGGTGATGGCGCCGATGACGCGATCGTTCGCGCCCGAAGGCGTGCTGGGCGCCGAGGCCGCGGCCTACTACGCCCGCCGGGCCGCGCAAGACTGCGGGCTGATCATCACCGAGGCCACGCTGATCGACCGGCCTTCGGCCGGCAACGACCCGGCGGTGCCGCACTTCTACGGCACCGAGGCACTCGCGCGCTGGGCCGAGGTGGTCCAGGCCGTGAAGGCGGCCGGCGGACGGATCTGGCCCCAGCTCTGGCATGTAGGCGCACTGCGCAGCGCAAGCTCGCCCTGGCGCCCGCCAACACCGCTGGAGAGCCCGTCTGGCCTGAGCAAGCCAGGGCGCGAATCGGGGGTGGCGATGACCGAGTCGGCAGTGACGCAAACCATCGAAGCCTTCGCGGCCGCTGGCGCGCAGGCGATGCGCCTGGGTTTCGACGGCGTCGAACTGCACGGCGCGCACGGCTACCTGATCGACCAGTTCTTCTGGGCTGGCAGCAACCAGCGCAGCGACCGCTGGGGCGGCGTGACGCTGGCCGAGCGCAGCCGTTTTGCGGTCGAGGCGGTCGCTGCGGTGCGGCGCGCCACTGCGCCGGATTTCCCGATCGCGATCCGGCTGTCGCAGTGGAAGCAGCAGGATTTTCAAGCTCGCCTGGCGCTGTCACCGGCCGAAATGGAGGACTGGTTGCGGCCACTGGTCGACGCCGGCGTGGACGTGTTGCATTGCTCGCAACGGCGGTTTTGGGAGCCCGAATTCGAGGGCAGCGACCTCAACTTCGCGGGCTGGGCCAAGAAGCTGACCGGCCTGCCCACCATCACCGTGGGCTCGGTTGGCTTGACCGGGGAATTCATCGCGGCCTATGGTGGCGAGGTCTCGCAACCGGCGTCGCTTGATGAGCTGATGCGCAGGCTCGACCGCGGCGACTTCGACCTGGTGGCTGTGGGTCGTGCGCTGTTGGCTGACCCGGCCTGGTGCCGCAAGGTGCGCGACGGCCGCTTCGACGAACTGAGCGCTTTCGACCGCGCTTCGCTGGCCACACTGTACTGAGCGCCCCAAGGCCGGCCGAAGCCGGCCGCCTCCCATGGGGATCAAGCAAAGTGGCAAAGCCACATTTGCTTGAGATGCCCGGCCTTGCGGCCGCGGCTTGATCCCACTCAAGGCCGGCGGCGCGTCCAGAGCACCTGATACGGGCATAGGCCTGTGCAGGCCCGATCTGGAGCCGCTGTGGTCAGTCAAGAACATCAGGATCCGCCCCGACCCGCCGAGCGACCGGTCGACGCATCGGCTGGCAAGCCTGGTGCGACGCCTTTCCGCATCCTGGCCTTGTCCGGCGGCGGCTTTTTGGGCCTGTACACCGCGGCGCTGCTGGCGGCGCTTGAGACCAGGTCGGGCGAGCCGATCGGCCGGCGCTTCGATCTGATTGCGGGCACTTCGGTGGGCGCCATCCTGGCCGCAGCCGTCGCGCTCGAAGTGCCGTTGCGCGAGATTGTCGAGTTGTTCCAGCAGCATGGCGCCGAGGTCTTCTCGCCGCGGGCGATGCCCAGTGGTGCGCTGGGGCGCTTGCTGGACCTGACGCGGTCGGTGTTGGGTCCGAAGTACAGCGGCCAGGTGTTGCGCGAGGCCTTGACCGCGCGCCTGGGCAAACGCACGCTGGCTGAGGTGCGCCACCCGGTGCTGCTGCCGGCGGTCAACATCAGCCGCAGCCAGACCAAGGTGTTCAAGAGTCCGCATGTGGCGGCGTCCAAGGGTGACGAGGCGACGCTGATCGTCGATGCGGCCATGGCCAGTTGCGCCGCGCCAGCCTACTTTCCAGCGGTGCGCATAGACGCCGATCTCTACGCTGACGGCGGACTGTTTGCGGTCGCACCGGATCAGGTGGCGCTGCACGAGGCCCTGCATTTCATGGCCATCGACGAGGCCAGAGTGCGCATGCTGTCGATAGGCACCGCCACCGCAGGCTACCAGCCGAGCCAGGCACCGGCCGAGGACGCTGGCGCGGTGGGTTGGTTGTCGGACGGGCGATTGATCATGACGATGGTGTCAGTGCAGCAGCAGCATGTGCAGGCGATGATGGAAGACCGCTTGGGCGATCGCTACCTGCGACTCGATGCGCGCTGGCCATCGCAGGCCGGGCTGGGCATCGACGTGGCCACGCCCGAGGCTGCGCAACTGCTGGTGGCGATGGCCGAGCAGACGCTGCGCGAGACCGATAGCGCGCTGCTGCGCAGCTTCGTCTGAGCGCCCCGAGGCCGGCCGCCCCCCATGGGGGGTCAAGCAAAGTGGCCAAGCCACATTGACTTGAGAGCGCCCCGAGGCCGGCTGACGCCGGCCGCCCCCCATGGGGGATCAAGCAAAGTGGCGAAGCCACATTTGCTTGAGAGCGCGCTCAAGCCCTGAGGCGACGCAAGCAATGTTGGTTGCGGTGCCTGTGCTGGCGCTGAGGCAATGCCGACATTGATGTTGCTCAACTCGCGCTGAGGGCTAGCTTTTACTGTCAGACATCGCTTCTGGAGTCCTGTCGTGTCTGCTTTCAAATCCATCCTGGTTCATCTGGACTCTTCGCCTCGCTGCATCGCGCGGCTGCGGCTGGCGCACCAGCTCGCCGAACTGCATGACGCTGCGGTGACCGCTTTGTACGCGGCCACGCCAGCCGATCTGCAGTTTCCCTTCGGCTTTGGTCCGGGGATGGAGGCTGCGTCGGTGCTGCGCGACCTGGAAGCCACTCGGCGCGACCGCGCCAGAACGCTGTTCAATGAAGCGGTGGCGTCGGGCTTGTATCGCTTGCAATGGGCTGAATTGACGCGTGAGCAGCCTCTGTACGCATTTGCCCAGCGCGCGCTGTACGCTGATCTGATGGTGCTCGGCCAGCACGAACCCCATCAGGCGCGGGCCCAGGATGTGCCGCCCGACTTTGTCGAATCGACCTTGATCGACAGCGGCAAACCGGCGCTGGTGCTGCCGTTCATCGGCACGCCGTCGCTGCCGATCCGCAACGTGCTGGTGGCGTGGAAAGAGTCACGGGAATCAGCGCGCGCGCTGGCGTCAGCGCTGCCGCTGCTGCAATCTGCTGAGCGTGTGCATGTGGCTTGCTGGGGCAGGCCAGCGTCCGGCACTGCACCGGTGCTGGCTTACCTTCAGCAACACGGTGTGTCGGCCCAATTGCACCACTATGGCGAAGCCACACCCGACATCGGCGAGTTGCTGTTGTCGTTGGCCAGCGACCTCGATGCGGGCATGCTGGTGATGGGTTGCTATGGCCACAGCCGGGCGCGTGAATGGGTGCTGGGCGGGGTGTCGCGAACGGTGTTGTCGTCGATGACCTTGCCGGTGCTGACCTCACACTGAAGCTGCGGTTCGGCCGCTGAACCACTGTCTGGGGAGAAATGTGTTGATGACCGACGTGGTGCTCGACCCCGATTTGGTGGAGTCGCTGGAAAGCGGCGACCATGCCTGGCTTGAGCAATGGCTGGTCGCCGAAGGCGATCTGGTGCAGCCTGGCCAGCTGCTGGCGCTGGCCAGACTGGTGCAGCGCGCTATCCCGGTGACCGCGGTCCATGCCGGCGTGCTGGAGGACATCCGGGTGCCGGCAGGGCAGAATTTTGCGCCCGGGACTGTGCTGGCTCGATTGATACCTCATTGATACCCCACTGACAGCGCCGGCGCCGGCGCCGCGCCGGTGTCTGCGGGCGGGCGGTTCAGATCAGCGAGAAGTCACTGGCACCGCGGTACTTGCGCCGCTCCAGCGCGGCCTCGATCGCACCATCGACATGGTCCAGCCAGACGAATCGCAGCGCCTGCCGAGTCGATTCGGGCACGTCGTGCAAGTCCTTGCGGTTGCGCGCTGGCAGCAGCACCGTGGTGACGCCGGCGCGCTGCGCCGCGAGCACTTTTTCCTTGATGCCGCCCACTGGCAACACCAGGCCGCGCAGGCTGATCTCGCCGGTCATTGCGACGTCGTGGCGCACCGGTCGGTCGCCAAACAGCGATGCCAGCGCGACGAACATCGCCACCCCGGCGCTGGGGCCGTCCTTGGGGATCGCGCCGGCCGGCACATGCAGGTGCACGTCGACATGCTCGAACAAGTCGGCGGCCAGGTTCAGGCTGGTCGCCTGAGACTTCACCAGCGTCAGCGCGGCCTGGGCGCTCTCTTTCATCACGTCGCCGAGCTGGCCGGTCAGGATCAGCCGGCCGCTGCCGGCGACGCGCATGGCTTCGATGAACAGGATGTCGCCGCCCATCGGCGTCCAAGCCAGGCCCGTGGCCACCCCCGTCTGACCGCTGCGCAGCGCGACCTCGTGCTCGGCTGTCGCCGGGCCCAGCAGCGCTTCCAGCGCGTCCTCTTCGACCCGTACCTGGGTCGCCGTGCCTTCTGCGACCTGCAGTGCGACGCCGCGCATCACGCGGCCGATCTCGCGCTCGAGTTGGCGCACACCAGCCTCGCGGGTGTAGGTCGCGGCGATCGCGCGTAGCGCGGCCTCGCTGATCTCGCACTGCTCTTCGCGCAAGCCGTTGTGCTCGCGCTGGCGTCGCACCAGGTAGCGGCGTGCGATCTGCAGTTTTTCCTCCAGCGTGTAGCCGGGCAGGTCGATCACCTCCATGCGGTCGCGAACCGGTGCCGGGATGTTGTCGATGACGTTGGCGGTGGCGATGAACAAGATCCGGCTCAGGTCGAAGGGCAGGCCGAGGTAGTTGTCGCGGAAGCTCGAGTTCTGCTCCGGGTCCAGCACCTCGAGCAGCGCCGCCGAGGGGTCGCCGCGCAGGCTGGCGGCCATCTTGTCAACCTCGTCGAGCATCATCACCGCGTCGCGTGCGCCAGCCTTGCGCAGGCCTTGCACGATGTTGCCGGGCATCGCGCCGATGTAGGTGCGGCGGTGACCGCGGATCTCGGCTTCGTCGTGCACGCCGCCCAGCGACACCCGCACGAAGGGCCGGCCGATCGCCCGCGCCACGCTCTGGCCCAGCGAGGTCTTGCCCACGCCCGGCGGGCCGACGAAGCACAGGATCGGTGCCCGACCCTGGGGGTTGAGCTTCTTGACGGCGAGAAACTCGACGATGCGGCGTTTGACGCGGTCGAGCCCGAAGTGCTCGGCCTCGAGCGTGCTGCGCGCGGCGCCGATGTCTATGCTCAGCGCCTCGGGTGCGGCCCAGGGCAGCTCGGTCATCCAGTCCAGCCAGGTGCTGAGCATCGAGTACTCGCCTGCGGCGTCCTGCATGCGCTCGAGCCGGCGCAACTCTTTGCGCACATGGGCATCGACCTCGGCGGGCATCTTCGCCGCGGTGATCGCTGCGTCGATGCGCGCGATCTCCTGGGCGTTGCCGCCGTCCTCGCCGAGCTCTTTCTTGATCGTCTTGAGCTGCTCCTCGAGCAGGTAACGGCGTTGCCGGTCGTCGATATGCTCTTTGGTGCGGGCGCCGATCTCGCGCGACAAGCGCAGCACCTCTAGGCGCTGGCCGACGATCTGCAGCACCTTGGTCAGCCTCGCCTCGGTGGCCAGGGTTTCGAGCAGCATCTGCTTTTCGGCCGGCTCGATGTCGACCAGGCTGGCCGCCAAGTCGGCGAGCTGAGACGGCGACCGGGTGGCTTGCAGCACATGCGCCAGCTCGGCTGGCACGCCGGGCATCATCGACAGGATCTCGACACCGCGCTCGCGCAACTGCAGCGCCAGCGCTTGCGACTCGGTCGTGGGGCTGGAAGGCTCCTCGATGCGCTCGATGCGCGCGGCTAGGAAGCCCTGTTCCGACTGCAGTGCGAGGATTCGCACGCGCTGCAAGCCCTGGCAGACGGCGTGGATCTGCCCGTCCTCGCCAGCCCTGTGTTGAACGATGCTGGCCAGCGTGCCGATGCTGCACAGGCTGTCGAGCCCGGGGTCGTCTTCCTTGGGGTCTTTTTGCAGGCTGATCGCCAGCACGGTCTTGTGCGTCAGCGCATGCTCGATCGCCGCGACAGATTTGGGCCGTCCGACCGTGATCGGCATCAGCAGGTGCGGAAACAGCACCACGTTGCGCATGGGTACCAGTGCGACGACATCGTCGGGCAAAGGGCTTGGTTGGGTCTTGGCTTCGATCATGGTGCGATTCCTCCATGACCCAGGCTAGGGCTGGACGTGCGTGCGGCGTTGAGGCTGCGCAAGCGTGCGGCCAGGACCCCGCCGGATGGGCGGTACCCTCGCGGTCGGGCAGGCGGCTCAGCCGCCCGCGTGCTGCAATTCGCTGCGCAGCCGGTCGATTTCGTCGAGCAGGTCGAGCATCAAGGCCACGCTGGGCAGGCTGGCCTCAAAGTCGCGCTGCAATCGGTGGATGCGGCGCACCCGCGCCAGCTCTGCGCCGCCGAAGCCCCAGCGTGGTTCGGTCCGCGCCGGCTCGAGCAAGCCCTCGGCCACCAGTTGAGCGATCAACTCGGGATCGACACCGCAGGCCTGCGCCAACTCTTCGAGTTCCAGCCAGCCTTCTTCGCCGAGGTACACGGTGGTGAGGATCGTCATCGGTCAGGCCTCCTGGCCAGGGCGGGGGTTGAACGCCAGGTCTTGGGCCATCCTGCGGTAAGCGGCTTTGGCGGGCTCGGTGTCGGCTGGCGGCAGCAGCACGGCCAGCATCAGGTACAGGTCGCCAGCAGTGCCTGCTGCGCCAGCGGCCGGGATGCCGCGGCCCTTGAGCCTGAGCTTGCGGCCGGCTTGTGAGCCCGCTGGCACTGTGAGCTCGACCCTGCCGCCAGGTGTGCTCACCGGTACCGTGGCGCCCAGCGCCGCCTCCCAGGGCGCTACCGGCAGCGTCACATGCAGGTCGCGGCCATCGACCCGGTAGCGCGCATCAGCCTCGAACTGGAGCTCCAGGTACAGGTCGCCCGGCACGCCGCCGCCGAACCCGGGGCTGCCTTGGCCGACCAGACGGATCTGCTGCCCGGCACACAAGCCTTTGGGGATCGTCACGCTGAGCTGGCGCTCGCGCAACACGGGGTGGCCTTGGGCGTCGAGCGCCGGGCTTTGCAGCGTCAGCGTGCGGGTCGCGCCGCTGAAAGCGTCTTGCAGCGGCACGACGATCTTGGCGTGATGGTCTTCGCCGCGGGCCGAGTAGCCAGCTTCGGCGCGGCGCTGCCGAGGTCCGGCTTGACCTGCTGGGCGGCCGCCGCGTCCGAGCGAGCCGAACAAGGCCTCGAAGAACGCGCTGTGGTCGCCTGACTCGGCGCCCCAGCCCTGCGGCGCGCCTGAAAACTCGAAACCGGCATCCCAATCGGGCGGTGGCTGGAAATCGCCACCGCCTTGCCAGCGCTGACCCAGCCTGTCGTAGGCGGCGCGCTTCTCGGGGTCTTGGAGCACCTCCCAGGCCTCGTTGATCTCCTGCATGCGTACCTGCGCATCGGCGGCCTTGCTGACATCCGGATGGTGCTTGCGAACCAGGCGCCGGTAGGCCTTCTTGATCTCGGCTGCTTCGGCCTGGCGCTCGACGCCGAGCACCTGGTAATAGTCCTTGAACTCCATCGTCGGCTCTCTCGCGCTGTGCCAGGTCATCGTGGCAGGCGCAGACAGCCAGCACTTGACGCGCATCAACTAGGCATCCCGACGCTGGGATCGATCCTGCCGTGCCTGCAGGCAGTCGCTGTGCGGCGCTGTCCCGGATCAGGGCTGCGTCGTGACGTGGCAGGCCGCGGAGTGGCCCGGCCCGGTCTGGCGCAGCAGCGGCACCTCGACCCGGCAGCGCGGCATGGCATGCGGGCAACGGGTGTGGAAGCGGCAGCCCGGGGGTGGGTCCAGCAGGCTGGGCACTTCGCCGCCGATCACAGGTCGCCGGATGCGGTCGGGGTCGGGTCTAGGCACCGCGTCGAACAAGGCCTGGGTGTAGGGATGCTGCGGGTTGCGGTAGAGCGCGGCGCGCGGCGCGACTTCGACCAGCGAACCCGCGTACATCACCGCGACCCGCTGCGCCACCGCTCGCACCACCGCCAGGTCGTG
>JBILYN010000274.1:0-6074 GCA_044377715.1 Aquabacterium sp. | reverse complement strand
GCCAACGTGGACTTGCCACAGCCTGACTCGCCCACCACCGCCAGCGTCTGCCCGGCTTGCAGCGAAAAAGACACCTCGCTGAGCGAGTGCACCGTTGCGTGACCGCGCAGAAACCCACGGCTGACGCTGTAGTGGCGCGTCAGTGCATCGGCCCGCAGCAAGGGCTCAGCCACCGCCGGCCTCCGGGACTATCGCGGTCAGCGGGAAGGTCTGCGGAAAAAAACAGCGTGCCGCCGTGCCGCCGCCAGCGTCGACCAGCGCCGGCCGTTCGGCCACACAGCGCGGCTGCGCCAGCGCGCAACGCGGCGCGAGCAGGCAGCCGGCGGGCCGGTCCAAGCGGCCCGGCACAACCCCGGCCAGTGCTGACAGCCTTGCGCTGCCACGACTGTGCTCGGGGATCGCCGCCAGCAAGGCCGCGGTGTAAGGGTGGGCCGGGTGGTCGAAGATGCGCGGCACCGCGGCTGTCTCGACCAGTTGGCCGGCATACATCACCGCAACGCGCTGGGCCATCTCGGCCACCACCGCGAGGTCGTGGGCGATCAAGATTAGCGCCATGCCGCGGTCGCGCTGCAGCCGCAACAACAGCTTGATGATCTGCGACTGGATCGTGACGTCGAGCGCAGTGGTCGGCTCGTCAGCGATCAGCAGGCGCGGCTCGCAGGCCAGTGCCATCGCGATCATCACGCGCTGGTTCATGCCGCCCGAGAGCTGGTGCGGGTAGGCCTTGAGCCGCTGCCTGGGGTCGGCGATCTCGACCTGGTCAAGCAACTCGAGCGTGCGCCGCTCGAGCGCGGCGCCGCGCAATCCCAGGTGGGCGCGCAAAGGCTCTTGCAGCTGATAACCGATGGTGTAAGCGGGGTTCAAGCTGGCCAGCGCGTCCTGGAACACCATCGCGATGTCCTGGCCGACGATGCGCCGGCGCGCCGCGGGCTTGAGCGCGAGCATGTCGCGGCCGTCGAAGCGCATCACTTCAGCGCTGACCCGCCCAGGAGGGTCGACCAGGCCGAGCAAGGCCAGCATCGCCACCGATTTGCCCGAGCCCGATTCACCGACGATGCCCAGCACCTCGCCGGCGTCGACCTGCAAGTCCAGGCCATCGACCGCCAACAAGGCTTGCGGCCCGTCGCCGAAGCGCACCTGCAAACCGCGCAGATCGAGCAGGCTCATCAGCCGACTTTCTTCAGCCGCGGGTCTAGCGCATCGCGCAAGCCATCGCCGAGCAGGTTGATCGCCAGCACGCTGACCAGGATCGTCAGCCCTGGCATCAGCATGACCCAGGGCGCGACATGCAGCGAGTCGCGTGCCGAAGCCAGCATCGTGCCCCACTCGGGCGTGGGCGCCTGCACGCCCAGGCCCAGGAATCCCAGTCCCGCGACCTCCAGGATCGCCGACGAGAAACCCAGCGTCGCGTTGACAATCAGTGGCGGCATGCAGTTGGGCAGCACGGTCATGACCATCAAGCGCAGCGTACCGGCGCCGGCGACCCGGCTGGCGGTGACATAGTCCTTGCCGAGTTCGGCCAGCGCCGCAGCACGTGCCAGCCTGGTGTAGCTGGGCAGCGTGCCGATGGCGATGGCCAGTATCGTGTTGAGCAGTCCGGGACCGAGGATCGCGATCACGCAGATCGCCAGCAAGATGCCCGGCAGCGCCAGCATGACGTCCATCGCCCGCATGATCAGCGCGCCCAGCGCATTGCGGTGTAGCGCCGCCAACAGGCCGAGCGCGATGCCCGGCAGCATCGCCATCGCCACCGACATCGACGCGATGAACAGCGAGATCCGCGCACCGTGGATCAGGCGCGACAGGATGTCACGGCCGAGTTCGTCGGTGCCGAGCAGGTAGCGCGTGTCGCCGCCAGCGCTCCAGATCGGCGGCCTGAGCAGGTCGGCGCGAAACTGCAGCACCGGGTCATGCGGGGCAATCCAGGGCGCGAACAAGCCGCAGCAAATCACCAACGCCAGCACCCCCAAGCCGGCCAGCGCGCCACGGCTGGCAGCCAGGCTTTGCCACAGCTCGCGCGCCGGCGATGGCGGCTCAGCGTCAGCGCAGGCCAGCGCGGTCATCGTGCGTCGCGCACCCGCGGGTTGACCAAGCCGTACAGCAGGTCGACGCAGAGGTTGACACCGATGAAGATCGCCGCTGCGATCAGGATGCCGGCCTGCACGACCGGGTAATCGCGCCGCGCAATCGCCTCGACGATCCACTTGCCGATGCCAGGCCAGGCAAAGATCGTCTCGGTCAGCACGGCGCCGCCCAACAGCGAGCCGGTCTGCAGACCGACCACCGTGATCACCGGCATCAGCGCGTTGCGCAGCGCGTGCACCAGCATCACCCGCAGCGGCGACAAGCCCTTGGCGCGGGCGGTTCGCACATAGTCCTCGCGCAGCACCTCGAGCATCGCCGATCGCGTCATCCGCGCGACCACCGCCAGCGGCACCGTGCCGAGCACGATGGTGGGCAGCAGCAGGTGACGCAGCGCCGACCCCAAAGCCCCAGGCTCGCCGCCTAGCCAGGCGTCGATCAGCATCGAGCCGCTGCGCTGCACGACCTCGTATTCGACCGCGATCCGGCCCGACACCGGCGTGAGCCCCAGATCGACCGAGAACACCATGATCAGCAACAGCCCCCACCAGAAGATCGGCATCGAATAGCCGATCAGCGCGCTGCCCATCAGACCGTGGTCGACGCCCGAGCCGCGCTTGAGCGCCGCGGCCATGCCTGCGGGCACGCCCAGCAGCACCGCGAACGCCATCGCAAACAGCGTCAGCTCGACGGTGGCCGGGAACAGCACGCGCAACTCGTCGATCACCGGCTCGCGCGTGACCAGCGACAGGCCCAGGTCGGCATGCGCGAGCTGCAACAGATAAGCACCGTACTGCTGGTGCAGCGGCTGATCCAGCCCGAGGCGGTGCATCGCTGCCGCATGCGAGGCGGCGTCTAGCGAACGCTCGCCCATCATCACTTCAACCGGGTCACCCGGCACCAGGCGAATCAGGCCGAACGCGACCAGCGTGACCCCAAGCAAAGTGGGCAACAAGGTGGCGAGCTTGCGCAGCAGGTAGGCGATCATGGTGGCTGGAACATTCAGCCCCGGAGTGTGCCCGGAGTTCGGACCTGAACCGGGCGGGTGTGGCTTCTATGATCGCGGCTGCATCCCATGGCCTCCTGCTGATGACCCCAACCGCCTGCTGCTGCTTGCTCTTGCGCGCCACCCTGGCGCTGGCCATGCTGGCGCTGGCAGGCTGCGCCAGCCGAGCGCCGGGTCTGGACATCAACACCGAGTTCAAGGCCGTCAGCCAGGACAGCCGGGTGCTGTTCATAGTGCTGCACTACACCGTCGGCAGCTTCCCGAGCGCGCTCAAGACGCTGACCCAAGGACCGGTCAGCAGCCACTACCTGGTGGACCGAGATCCGCCGACGGTCTACCGGCTGGTCGATGAGGGCCAGCGGGCCTGGCACGCCGGGCCAAGCGCTTGGCAAGGTTTGACGGGATTGAACGCGAGCTCGATCGGCATCGAGATCGTCAACACAGGCTTTCTCGATTCAGCCCAAGGCCCGTACCAAGCCTACCCCGACGCGCAGATCGACCGCGTGGTCGCGTTGCTGCGCGACATCGCGCAGCGCCATCGGGTGCGGCCGCACCGCATCGTTGGCCACAGCGACATCGCGCCGCAGGTCAAGCAAGACCCGGGGCCGATGTTCCCTTGGCAACGGCTGCACGAAGCCGGCCTCGTGCCCTGGCCCGACCTGAACGCGGTCGCGACCCGCCAAGCGGCGTTCGAGCTGCAGCTGCCCGATGCCGGCTGGTTCCAGGACAAGCTGTTGGCGCACGGTTTCGCGCTGGGGCGCAGCGGCGAGTTCGACACCGCCACCCGCCGCGTGCTCAGCGCCTTCCAGATGAAGTACCGGCCCAGCCGCTACGACGGGCTGGCCGACGCGCAGACGGCAGCGCTGCTGCAGGTGATCAGCGCACCCGGCGGCTTGCTGATGTTCGACCCGGCCACCGGCGAGCGCCGACCCTACGCGCAGCCATGAGCGATCAGGCGATGTCACCCGCGCTGTTGTTTGGCTTTGTCGCGGCCTATTTCGGCGCGCTGCTCGGCGTGGCTTGGTGGACCTCGCGCCGAGCGGTGGAGGCCGACTTCTTCGTCGGCGGGCGGTCCAGCCACTGGGCGCTGGTGGCTTTCGGCATGGTCGGCACCTCGCTCAGCGGTGTGACCTTCATCAGCGTGCCTGGCGCCGTCGGCGCCAGCGGTTTCGGCTACCTGCAGATCGTCATCGGTCACCTGCTGGGCTATGCGGTGATCGCTGGCGTGCTGCTGCCGCTGTACTACCGGCTGCAGCTGAGCTCGATTTACCAAAGCCTGGCCACACGCTTCGGGCCCCGCTCACAGCGCACCGGTGCGGGCTTTTTCATCGCCTCGCGAACGCTGGGCGCGACCGCTCGGCTGTATCTGGTGGTGCGGATCCTGCACGACATGGTGATCGCGCCGCTGGGCTTGCCGTTCTGGCTGACAGCGGCGGTGATCCTGCTGATGATCCTGCTCTACACCGTCGAGGGCGGCGTCAAGACCATCGTCTGGACCGACACGCTGCAGACCGCCGGCATGCTCGCGGGCCTGCTGTTGTGCGTCGCGATGCTGCTAGCCGAGCTCGACCTGACGCCAGCCGCGGCGATCGCACGGCTGGCCGAGACTGGGCTGTCGCGGGTCTGGGGCCAGGACCCCATGGCCTCAGGTTTCTGGGCCAAGCAACTGCTGGCGGGCGCTTTCATCGCGATCGCGATGACCGGGCTGGACCAGGAGATGATGCAGAAGAACATCTCGGTGCGAACGCTGCGTGGCGCGCAGCAGAACATGCTCGCGCTGGCGCTGATCATGCAGGTCGTCGTGCTGCTGTTCCTGCTGCTCGGCGGCTTGTTGCAGTTGTTCGCATGGCAGCACGGGCTGGCCGAGCGTGGCGATGCCTTGTTTTCGGCGGTGGTCACAGGCTACCTGCCGGCGGCGGTGCAACTGGTCTTCGTGCTGGCGCTGATCTCGGCGCTGTTTCCCAGCGCCGACGGCGCGCTGACGGCACTGACGGCGTCGACCTGCATCGACCTGCTCGACCTGCAGCAGCGCGGCGACGCCAGGTCACGCAAGCGCATCCGCCGCGCGGTGCACCTGGGATTTGCCGCGTTGTTCATGGCGCTGGTGCTGGTGTTTCGCTGGATCGACGACCGCAGCATGATCGGGTTGATCCTCAAGATCGCCGGCTACACCTACGGTCCGCTGCTCGGCCTGTTCGCCTTTGGCCTGATGACGCGACGGGCTGCGTCCGACGCCGCAGTGCCCTGGATCGCGCTGGCCGCGCCGCTGCTGTGCGGGCTGGTCGACTTCAACCAGCGCGCGCTGTTCGGCCGCTACGAGATCGGGCTGGAACTGCTGCTGCTCAACGGCGCAATTACTTTCGCGCTGCTCTGGCTGGCTTCGCGCCCGGGCGATCAGGGCTTTGCGCCGAACCCCGGGTCTATGCGCACCAGCGCGGTGGCCACGAACGAGGGCAGCGTGGCGACGCAGACCCATACGAAGAAACCCACGTAGCCCAGCTGCGACTGGATCCAGCCTGCGGCCATGCCCGGCAGCATCATGCCCAGCGCCATGAAGCCGGTGCAGATCGCGTAATGCGCGGTCTTGTGCTCGCCTTCGGCAACCATCAGCATGTAGACCATGTAAGCGGTGAAACCGAAGCCGTAGCCGAACTGCTCGAACGCCAGCGCCGCACTGACCAGCCCCAGGTCGGCAGGCTGCCACAGCGCCAGTGCGACGAACACCGCGTTGGGCAAGTGCATGCACAGCACCAGCGGCCACAACAAGCGCTTGAGCCCGGCACGCGAGATCGCCCAGCCGCCAAGCAGGCCGCCCAAGGTCAGCGCGATGACGCCGACCGTGCCGTAGGCCAGACCCAGGTCCTGGGTCCGGAGTGCCAGACCGCCGACCTCGCGCGGGTCGAGCAGAAAGGGCGAGACCAGCTTGAGCCCCTGGGCCTCGGCGAAGCGGTACAGCAGCAGGAATGCCAGGATGCGCGCGATGCCG
>JBILYN010000273.1:0-6082 GCA_044377715.1 Aquabacterium sp. | reverse complement strand
TGCGAAGCCGGTGCCGGTCAGGCAGTGCTGACAGTGGTGGCATTGGTCGTCGGCATCTCGCCCTCGCTGGCGCCGGACTTGCCGCTGCAGCGCAGCCCCGGGTCTGCGGTCGCGCTCGATCCCGTGCGCGGCTGGGTCAGCTTGGACTTCGCCAGGATCTTCCTGGGTGGCGCGGCGACGGCGCCGATCAACGAGGCCGCGCTGCCGGCGACGCACCTGCTGCTCAAGCCGCTGCCGGTGTTCCTCGCCGAGATCATCAGCGCCGCCTTCGGGCACCAACCGCACGCACGCCGGCTCGGCGATCTCCTCGGCGATACGGTGCCGGGGCCGCACGAGCCGCTCGACGGCGGCCTGGGTGGACGCCTGCGAGCGACCACTGCCCGCATGCGCAGCGCGCTGCCGGCCTTCGCGCTGCGCCTGGGCCTGGATCGGTACGAGGACGCGCTCGTAACGGGTGAGATGAGCCTGGTGCCGCGATCGCGGTTCTTCTACGTCCGCAGCGATACCGAGCGCTACGTGGCAGGCTGCCGACGCCACTTCGATGCCCTGGGCTGGGGCGAACCGGTCACCCTGGATGTCGCCCTCCCCTTCGGCTCGCAGGTCGTACCGGCAACGACCAGCGCGCAAGTGGTGCACGAGCAACTGCTCGAGCGCCTGGAAGCCGCTCTGCCGGGCAGAAGGTATTCGCTCGACGCCCTGACTGAGCATCACAACCACTTCGTGATCGCTGCCGGCTGGTTCCTGTGCTTCACCTTGGGCTCGCGCGAACTCAGGCGGCTGGACATCGCGGCCGACCGCTGCCTGCCTGGAGTCGCCGTCATGGAGTACGCCGACAAGCTCACCGGCGCCTTCCATCGGATGCAGCCGGTGTTGCTGTGCCGCCAGGCGCAAGCCCAGGTCGCTGCGGTCTGGGACCACCTGGTGCACCTGTCCGCCCGGGCGGACAAGCTCGGCGTCGATCTCGCAGCGCCATGGCGCCAGCATCTTTCCGGGGCTCTGGCGCATCGGTCCGTGCCCTTGCTGTTCCTGATCCGGCGCGGCGCGGCCGTCCCGATCGGCACCAGGCATACGCAGTTGGGACTGGATCGCAGCGTCCGGCTGGCCGCGAATGCCGAGCGCCACTTCTGGCAAACCGTGTTGCTCGACCGCGGGGTTTCTTCTGATGCACTGAACATCTGAGCACGGCACGCCAGCGCCGGCATCGAGCCGATGACCTCGACATCGGTGGCCTCGATCGATTCCCTGCGCGCCCGGGTGTGTGCCGAGCAGGACGAGGTGCTGGGCGATCTCGGGATCCGCGCCTTTGGCGGCCTGGGTGCGAGGAGTCAGCGGTGACTGGCGGCCCGTCCGAGAACTGCGCTGTGCCGGTGCCACCGTCCCGGCACGCCCGCCAACGTGAGCTTGTCGGCTATCGCGATCGGGCGCAGCGCACGCACTTCGGGCTGTCGCCACGGTTCGGGGTGGCACATCTGACGGCCGACGCCCTGTTCGACGGTCTATTGCGCCAGCGATTCCTGTCGCTGGGCGAGCCGGGTTTTCTGCTCCTGTCGCTGGTTTTCGACGGCGTCGTCAGCCCAGACTGCATGGAGCGGGCCTGGCAGGCATTGCCCAGCGCCTATCGGTGCGCGGACGGCGTCTGCCTCAACTGGCTGGATCGCGAAGGCAGGCTTCAGCGTCGGTTGCTAGGCCCCTTGAGCGTGCTGGCGCTCGGCGCCTGCAGGCACCGGGGCGCTTTCGATGCGGCTTCGAGTCAGCTCGTCACGCCCGTATCTGCGCAAGGCGCGTTCGGGCCGGATCTCAACGCCGTCCTGTCGATCGTGCGGACGCGCCTGGCCACCGCGCTGCCCGGCGACCTGCTGGCTCACGTCATTGGCGACCATCCGTTGAGCGCCGTGCCGCGCAGTTGCCTGGCGAGGCTGCACACGAAACTCGCACTGGTTGGCCGCAGTTTCCGATCATCCGGGGATGCGGGCCTCAACAACAGCGTTCAATGGCAAGTAGCCGACGCCGCATTCTCGGTTTCACACGCCGGGGATCCGCAAGAGGCGTCATCCCTGCTGCGTGCAATCGGCAACGCCTGCCGCGCGGATTCGACCGAACCGAACCCGGCGGCCGACCGCCGACGGATGGCCCGACAACTCGAAGCACAGGCGCCAGCGTGCATTGCCGTGGGTGGCTGCGTGTGCGTGCTGTGGTCGTGGACGGTGGATCTCGTCGGCCGCGGGACCCACAGGACACAACCGCTCAGCCCGCACTCGATCGATCCGTATGTGGCACTGACGCTGGGCGCACTGTACCGGCGAGTGCGCGATCTGCCGCTCGACGATGCAAGCGACATCGACTGGGTGAGCCTCTATGCCGAAGTCGAGCGGGCGCCTTCAATCCTGCCCACCCAGCGCGGCAAGGCCGCGGCGGCGTTGACGGCCTGGCACGAGTTCCTGGTCGAACACCTCGGCGTCTCACCGCTGGACCGTCCGCTCGACGTCGAGGGCGACGCACCGCTGCCGAAGGCGAACATCGTCTGGCCCCACGAGCAGGCATGGATGCGGCAGCACCTCGAGGCGCGCGCCGGCTGCGGCCGGTTCGACGCACAGCTCGCCACGGTGGCGGCGGTGGTCTGCGCCGCCGCGATGCGCAGCCAGGACCTCTGGCACATCCACATGTTCGGCGTTCATGTCGGGGCCGAGCTTGTCGCGCTGAACATCGATCCCCTGCCCTCGGCCGGGCCGGGCAAGTCACGCAACGCCCGGCGCGTGGTCGAGATCGCTTCCCGTCCCGCCTGCACCTTGCTGCGCGCCTGGGTCGAGCGGCGTTGGGCGGAGGGAGCGCTGGACTCTGACTTGCTGTTCGGCGATCCCGTCGATCCGGCTGTGCCGTGCCGTCGCGGCTCGACCGAGGCGTCGCTGAACGCCTGGCTGAAGGCCGCCACAGGGGACAGCTCGGTCAGCATTCACACGCTGCGGCACTCGTTCGTCTCGCTCGCGCGGGCGGGTGACCGTGGCAGCGATCAGCGCGCATTGGACGAGTCGAGCGCGCCGGCGGGACACGGCTCGACGCAGATGTCGATCGACCACTACTGCCACCGCTACGAGCCGGTGCTGCGGCGCTCGCTCGACGACTGGCAGCGCAGGCACGTGCTGACCGAGGCGCAGGTCTGTGCCCTCACAGGCCTGCGCGCGGGGTGCCTGCGCCAGCGCTGGCATCGGCACGGCGATGCCGGCCGTCTTGCGCTGGCGTGGGACGCCCTCGGGCAGGGTGCGGCGGCAGTCCGCCTGCCTTCGGTGGCCGACGGTATTGCCGTCGCCGAGCCGCAGCCCATCGCGTCGCAGGCCAAAGCGGCGCGCACCGCGGGCAGCGTGCTGGCCTGGCTGCAGGTCCTGCACGCTGGCGTCCCCCATGGCGTCGTCAGGTTGCGCCACGAGATCAGCTCCGACGATTGGGGCGCCTTCGAGGCGACGATCAGAACCTGGCACATGCGCAACCGGCGCAGGTCAGTGCCGGGCGCGACGCGCACTTCGTCGCGGTCCGGCATCCCGTTCGCTGCAGGCTTCAGCCGCCTGGCGCAGACCAAACTGCGAGGGCTCACCCTGCACCTGCGCAACACGACCGATTCCCCTGCGCTTGCGCCGGTGGTGCAAAGCTGGCTCGACAACCTGCGCGGCGTCCACCTGACCCTGGAGGAGCCGAACCTGATGCTCCCCCTCCTGAGGTGGATGTTCTCCAGCGGCATCAAGGGCACCCAGATCGTCGTATGTCATGACGGGCGCAGCCCTGAAGCCACCACCGATGCGGCCGACATGGCCGAATTGGTCTTCGGCGCCGCGCCGACGATGCGCCGAGAGGGGACCCGCGCGGGGCGCCCGAGCGTGTATCTGATGCTGCGCGCGTTCGACGAACCGTCGAAGGCCCGTGCGAATGCGGCAACGTCCGTGCTGGGGCTGCATGCCCTGCTGTTCAGCGCTTGGGTCTGGCTGCATATGCAGGCCCGTGGACACGGCGATGGCTGAGATCCAACTGTGCGACCTGCTGTTGCTGAAGGTCGACCGCGTCGCCGGGTGTTCGGTCACCAACCTCGCGCTGCGGCAGCGGGCCGTTCTTGCCGATCTGACGCGCTTGCTGCCCCGCTTGGCGGCACTGCAGTTCGGCGAACTGGATGCGCGCGTCGTCCCGGATGGTCAGGGATATCGGATCCGGCTGCTGCTCAAGCCGCGCCAGCGCAGCCTGCTGCTTGATCCGAGGAACGGCAAGCCAACGCTCGAGGGCGAGGCGGCCATGCTGCGTGAAGACATTCAGAAGGCAGGGTTGCGGGTGTTGCGCGCTGCGCGGGACGCGAAGAGCCCGAGTGAAAGAAAGCCGGCCCCCGAACGCGACCTCTTGCACGAGCTCCTGGTACGACGGGCGCGGCAGGACTGGCGCTTCGACGTCGAGCACCAACAGATCGAGCTGCCGTTTCCGGATTGCCCGCGGTTCGTCGAGGATGAAGCCGCCCATAGAGTCGATGGCATCGTGCATGCCGTCACCGAGCACCTCGTGGTCGTGCGCGGCGCAGAGGTCTGGACGCTCGATGACCGTCCGCGTGTCGTCGATCGCATGGGGAGGCTCTGTATCGAGGCGTCGGCGTCGACCCTGGCTGGATCGACGGACCCATCACTCAACGCCATCCAGTGCGGGCGCCACCGGAGCCTGCTGGCAAGGTTGAAGCGCTGCACTACGACCTTTGCCGTCATCGGGGCAGTCGAGGTCAAGAGCGGAGCATCGCGTAGCGAGGCGGCCTGCATGTCGCGGTTGTCTTGACTGATCGGTCCGAACGGCAGGTATCGGGCGAGAAATCTCGTGCGGCGTGGACCCGGTACAGACCCCTGTGCTGGGCTTCGCGACGCTGACCTGGGCGACAGCAATGCAGCGGTTGCGGTCGGTCACCGCCAGCCCTCGGACTCACGTTCTGGCACACATTGCAGTCGCTCGGGCGTGCACGCGGCCGCGCCGCCAGCGGCCGGTACCAAGGTACTACTGACATTGTCGGTGCCCGTCGCAGGCTGCCAGAGTTCTTGCTCTGTCACCGACGTTGAATTACTCACTTGGCCACAGTCGCGCCACTGACCATCGGTCTGCGCGCCCATCTCTTTGCGACGCACCCAGGCCGCCGCCAGGGCTCGTGCGACCGGCTATCGATCATCTGAGAATGCCATCGGCTCAACGTCATATATACTTTTCATATGCGACAAGGAGATTCCTGATGACCTCAGCCACCGATTCACTGCTGCTGAAATTCCGGCCCACGGATTCCGTCCTCGGCGTCACTCGCAAGACGGTCAAGGCCATGGCAACGCGCCTGGGCGTCCCTGAGACTCAGGTCGTTCACCTCGCGCTTGCCAAGCTTGCCGAGGACACCCTGCCAGGCTACCAGGCCGATGACGGACCACTGACCGCTCGGCAACTCGCGGCGGTCAAGGCCGACGCGGCAAAGCACTTGCCCAAGGGTAAGGTGCTGTCCGAAGCAACGCTGTTTTCGTGATTAGTTGGCCCCCGCCGTCGCCTGGCGACATCGTGTGGTGCCACTTCCCATTCTTGCCCGCGACGGACCCCGGACCCAAGCCTAGGCCGGCTTTGGTAGTCGGTGTTCGCGTGCTCGAGGATGGCGTGGTGGTCAAGGTCGCCTACGGAACAACTCAGCGAACGACGTCGCTTCGAGCAGGTGAATTCCTGATCTCCAAGGACACGCACCCGGTCGCGTTCAAGCAAGCGGGGCTGGCTTTCGATACCAAGTTCGATCTGAACCGGGTGGTTGAACTTCCTTGGTCTGAGCGGTACTTCAAGACGCCGCCAACAATCAACCATGCATATGGCCAGACGCCCAAGATGGGCTCGCTGCATGCGTCAATGAGCAGAGCGCTCTTTGCTGCCCACAGCGCGACGCGAAAGTAACCCGGCGAACCGAAGCCTCTCGAACCCAAAGCCCACGCACTGATCTTCGGATCGGCAGCGGGGTTTTTCCTTGGTCGCGTGCCGCAGAACTTTCAATCGAGCCCGTTCAGAGGTTGATGGAGGCGGGCAAGAACTATGGCCGTCAGCAGCATTGTGA